>CAZRQN010000302.1:0-1515 GCA_964602115.1 uncultured Rhodobacterales bacterium | reverse complement strand
ATGCCAAGCTCGGCATCGGCTCGCAGCGCGAGCTGTTCTCGCGCTTCATCTCCACCCTGCGGCCGGAGTAACGCGCCGCCGGTCAGGCGGCGTCGCGGGCCGCCGAAGTCAGCGTCCGGCCCAGCCAGGCGGCAACTTCGGGGATCAGATCGGGCCAGCCCGGCTCGGCAAAGAACAGATGTCCCCGCCCGGGCAGCAGGCGCAGCGTGCCGTTCAGGCTGGCGGCGGTGCGGCGCATCATGCCGGTGGAGATCACCCGGTCCTCGGTGCCGCCCATCACCAGCACCGGCTGGCGGATGCGGCGGGCATCGGCGCGCACCGCCCCGGCCATCATCTCGCGATAGACCTTGCCCGACTCGGGCACGAGCGCGTTGTGGAACATCGGCCGGTCGGCTTCGGGCATGCAGTTGAGCACGATGCGGTTGCAGGTTCCGGCCGGCGGCAGGAAGCTGCGCCCGGCAAGGATCGAGGGCAGCATCGGCAGATAGGCGGGCAGGGCGGCGGCCTGAGCGGTCAGCATGCCGGACGGCGCCGGCGCCATCAGCACCGCCGCACTGCCGATGCCGCCCTCCATCAGCTTCATCGCCACCAGCCCGCCCAGGCTGTGGCCCATCAGGATCGGCGCCTCGCCAAGGGCCGCCGCAACCTTGCGGGCATCGGCGATGTAGTCGCCCACGGTCAGGCCGGCGGCATTCTCCGGCGGCACGCCGAGACGGCCGCGATAGGAAAAGGCCGTGCCGCCCCAGCCCTGGGCGGCGAGTGCATCCTGCCACCAGGCAAAGCTCTCGTGGGTCACGAAGGCGCCGTGCAGGAACAGGATCGGCGGGCGGCCGCCGGTTGTGGGGGTTCTGCGGGCCGGCAGGCCGGCAATGGTCAGGGTTTCGGCTTGCGGGCTGGACATGGCGCTCCTCCTTTGCTAGCGCGATTGTCAACCTGCTTGCATAGTTTGTCAAGGAGCTTGCATAGTTGTCCGGCGCCGCAAACGACCCATCCCCCGAGGCGCTGCGCGCGAAACGCGAAGGCAACCTGTTCCGCATGCTGTTCCGCATGACCCGGATGATGACCGACGAGACCGTGGCGCGAATGCAGGCGCGCGGCGTCACCGGGATGATGCCGGCCTATCCGCGGCTATTGGGCAATCTCGATACCGAGGGCACGCGGCTCGGGGCGCTGGCCCGCAAGATGGGGGTGACGCGGCAGGCGGTGGCGCAACTGGCGGTGGAGGTGGAGAAGGCCGGCTTCGTCGATCGCCGGCCCGACCCCGAGGACGGGCGCGGCGTCATCATCGGCTTCACGCCCAAGGGTCGCCAGGCGCTCGCCGTGGCGATCGAGACCATCGCCGAGGTCGAGGCCGATTTTGCAAGGGTAATCGGCCCTGAGGCGTTCCAGCGCCTCAAGGCCGATCTTGCCGCCATCATCGCCGCCCGTGACCTCAAGGGCGGCTTCGGTCTGGACTGACTACTCCGCCGCGATGGTGATGACCGGCTTCATCTCCGCCAGCACCTCGGCAGACAG
>CAZRQN010000301.1:0-1531 GCA_964602115.1 uncultured Rhodobacterales bacterium | reverse complement strand
CGGACCTCAGAGACAGAAGCGCCACACGAGGCGCGCCCGCCAGGGCGCAAGACGGGACGGGCGTCACCCTCTCCGCAGGAGCAGTGAGGGGGTCCAAGGGGGCGGGAAGCCGCCCCCTTGCTTCCCCCAAGCGGCAAAGCCGCGCGGGAGGGGGGGGCGCATCTTGTGGCGCCGGTCCCACGGGTACGCAAAATGCAGGGCGACGGCTGGTGTTGCCCCTTGCGGGCGACTAGGCTTGTGAAAAAGAAGCAAGCGCTGGTCTGAGGCGCCTGATCGGGCATGGAACGCGACACTTCCGTCATTTCCTGGGCGCAGGTCGAGATCGACGGTCTGCGGGGGGCGCCGCTGGAGCTGGCGGCGCCCGGCGTATCCTTCCGCTGGTCCGGACAGGCGCTGCGCGTGGCGGGCGGGTCCGGCCCGCTGCGCCTGACCGATGCGATGGGAGCCTCGGCGCTGCGGGCGCGGGCGGCGCGCAGCCTGCGGAAATTCGCCGCCCTGCAGCCGCCGGTCCAGATGCCGGCCGAGCCCGAGGAGGATTCCGGCGCCGAGGACCGGCTGGTGGTGACCGACGGCCGACAGGCCTGGGTCGGGCGGCTGGTCGAGCGGCGCTTTTCCGGCCGGCTGCTGGTCTTCACGGGGGGGATGCCGCCGGCGCAGGCCGATCTCTGGCTGGTGCGCCGGCCGCGGCTGCGGGCGACGGCGGCCGAAACTGCCGGGGTGATCTGCTTCACCCCCGGGACCCGGATCCGGACCCCTGGCGGGGAAGTCGCGGTGCAGGATCTGCGCCCGGGCGACCGGGTGGAGACCCGGGACGACGGGCCGCAGGAGATCTGCTGGACCGCCGGAAGCCGCATCTCCGGCGCACGCCTGCATGTCGAGCCATGGCTGCGGCCGGTGCTGTTCCGGGCCGGGGCGCTGGGCATCGGCCGG
The DNA here is from genome assembly GCA_964602115.1 of uncultured Rhodobacterales bacterium. Taxonomy (GTDB): domain Bacteria; phylum Pseudomonadota; class Alphaproteobacteria; order Rhodobacterales; family Rhodobacteraceae; genus JANOGU01. The sequence goes on along the minus strand of CAZRQN010000301.1, from coordinate 601 downwards.
CCCGATGCCGAGCTGCGCGTCTCGCCGGGGCACAGGATGCTGGTGCAAGGCGCGGCGGCGCGGGCGCTCTTCAACACCGAAGAGGTGCTGGTCGCGGCAGGGGATCTGGTCGATGGCAGGGCCGTGGTGCGCGACTACGGACTGGCGGAGGTCAGCTATATCCATCTGATGTTCGCCCGCCATCAGGTGGTTCTGGCCAATGGGCTGGCCTGCGAGAGCTTCCATCCCGGCGCCGCCGCGCTTGACCGGCTGGACCCGCAGGCGCGGGCGGCGCTGGCGGCGCTGATGCCGGGCGGGGATGCCGGTTCCTACGGTCCGACCGCGAGGCGCTGCCTGGACGCGGCCGAGGCGGCGATCCTGCGGTACGGGCTCGCGGCGTGACTTGACAAGCCCGGGCGCGGGGCCTATCCGCCCCGCCTGTTGCCGGGGGCACCTGTTGCCCCCGGTTTCGTTTTGGTGTTGGCGGCCCCCGCAAGGGGAGACCTGTCGGCCCCGCGCAGGCGGGGCAGAGGACAACGCCCTTCACATCGCTCCCGTCCGGGAGCCTCAGAGAAGGAGATCAGCGCGTGACCAAACGCACCGCTGCCAAGTACAAGATCGA
>CAZRQN010000300.1:0-1543 GCA_964602115.1 uncultured Rhodobacterales bacterium | reverse complement strand
CGGGTGGCGACGTTTCTCCGTTCGCGGCATGGTCGGGTGCCGGGCGGCCCCCTCCCCCCTCGTGGGGGAGGGATGGGGAGGGGGGGTCTGCGGTCAGCCCCAACGCCACCCCCACCAGCCCCGCAGCCCGCGCGTCCAGCCCCAGCCCCGGCCCCAGACACAGCGCGTTGATCCGCGCGTCCGTGAGCGCCTGCGCCAGCGCCGCCCCGTCGCCCACCTCGCGCAGCATCACCGCGTCGAGCCGCGCCGCGTGCTCCGCGAGCGCCCCCGCCGGCGCACCCACCGTCACCAGCCCCGCCCCGATCCTGAGCGCCCCCCGCGCGGCGAGGCGCGCGGCGCCTGTGCGGCTGGCGGGGCCGGAGAGGATGAGGGCGTGGCCGTGGGTGTATTTGTGGTGCGCCGCCCTCTTCTGCAGGGCACCGGCCAGCGACACGAGCGTGACGCGCTCCAGAGGCGCCGACGACTCAAACGCGAAACCGTACGAGCGAAGCCCGATGTCCGAAACGACAACCTTTCCACTGTGAACAGCCCCGTCCGCGATGCAGTGTCCGACTTTGCGAGCGTGAAACGTCACGGTCAGGTTCGCCCACCCCTTTCTGGAAAGCACACTCGGCCAAGACATTCGCGCTTTGCCGTCGTCGCTTCCGACAAAGCTCGGAATGTCCACCGAGACCCTGCGGCAGTTCAGCGTTGCCATCAGTACGTTGCGAACCTCATCTGGAAACGGTCGTGCCAATCCGATCCCGAACACCGCGTCGAAGACGACAGGATGCGCGGCCCAACGGTGGCTGAAACACTCGGACAGCGGCCTTACCTCCCCCATCCCCCGCCACCGCGCACAATTCACCTTCGCATCCGGCGGCAGCTTCTCCTCCTCGCCGTAGAGGAAGACCTCCACCTCCCACCCGCGTTCCTTCAGCAGCCGCGCCACGACGAAACCGTCGCCGCCGTTGTTGCCCGGGCCGCAGAGCACCACCGCCCGGTGCGGGGCCAGGGCGAACTCCGGCCATTCGGCCAGCACCGCCTCCACCACGCCCCGCCCGGCGCGTTCCATCAGCTCCAGCCCGGTCACGACGCCGGAGGCAATCGCGGCGGCCTCGATGGCGCGCATCTGGGCGGCGGTGAGAAGCTCGGTCATCGGTTTTCAATCCGCCCGCTTGCGCGCCGTATTGCACAAAAAATAGGCATAGGACCGCGCCGCCCTTGCCCGCCCCGGCCTCGCGCCCCGGCTTCGATTGTCCCCGCCATGCCCGCATGATCAGAGGCCATGGACAGGAATCCGGGGGAGTCGGCCGATGAAGAAGATCGAGGCCATCATCAAGCCGTTCAAGCTCGACGAGGTCAAGGAAGCGCTGCAGGCCGCCGGAATCCAGGGGCTCAGCGTCACCGAGGTAAAGGGCTTCGGGCGCCAGAAGGGCCATACCGAGCTGTATCGCGGTGCCGAATATGTCGTGGATTTCCTGCCCAAGGTGAAGATCGAGGCCGCCGTGAAGACCGAGATGCTCGACCAGGTCATCGAAGCCATCGAGAAGTCCGCCAGCAC
>CAZRQN010000299.1:0-1553 GCA_964602115.1 uncultured Rhodobacterales bacterium | reverse complement strand
GGGCCGCGACTAAGGGCGGGAGGCGGGCGCGTGGAAAGTGGGCGCTTCTTTCCTGATCCCGGGATTCCGGGTTCGGAACTTTGGCCGATCAGGGCGAGCGCCGGCTGACGAGGAGCTTGTCGATGCGGCGGTCATCCATGTCGATGACCTCAAGCCGCCACTCCCCGGCCTGAACCGTGTCCCCCAGCGCCGGCAGCCGATGCAGGAGGTTCAGGACCAGCCCGGCCACGGTCTCGAAACCGCCGGCGAGGTCCTTGGGGATCCCCAGTCGCTCGCAGAACTCGTCCACCGGCATGGCGCCGGCCACCAGAAGGCTGCCGTCGGCCCGCTCCGCCACCATCGGCTCATCCGCAGCATTGCCGCCAAGCTCGCCGGTGATCGCATGCAGCACGTCACCGGTGGTGACGATGCCCTGGAACTGGCCATACTCGTCATAGACGAGCACGATGTGATGCGCCGTTCCCCGCAGGACCTCCAGGACATCGAGCGCGTCGGCCTGGTCGGAAACCACCGGCACTTCGCGCACCAGTGCCGCAAGGTTCAGCGTCTCGCGCCGGGAGACGGCGGCAAAGACATCTTGCAGGGTCACGATGCCCAGAACCTCGTCCGTCTCCGCGCGGCGGACAGGTATGCGGGCGCGGCCGATCCGGCGGATCGCTGCCAGGGTCTCGGCCGGCGTGCCATCGGCCTCGATCATCTCCACCTCGCGGCGTGGCGTCATCAGTGCCCGGACCGAGCGGTCGGCAAGGCGCATGACACCGGAGATCATCTCGCGCTCTCCCCCCTCGAGTACGCCCTCCTCATGCGCTTCGGTCAGCAGGCTGCGGACCTCCTCGTCGGTGACCCTGGCGCCGCCGGCGCCAGACTGGCCGAGAAGCCAGAGGAGCAGGCGGCCGGACGCGTCCAGGAACCACACGACCGGCGAGGCCAGGCGGGAAAGGAGGCGCATGGCGGGAGCGACACGGATGGCGACGGCCTCGGCGTCGCGCAGGGCGATGCGCTTGGGGACAAGCTCGCCCACGATCAGCGACAGATAGGTGAGCAGCACCACCACGCCGCCGACGCCCAGCTTATGGGCGAGATCGGAGGCGACGCCCCAGCTGGCCAGCTGATCCGACAAACGTACGCCCAGCGTCGCACCCGAGACGGCGCCGGAAAGCACTCCCACCAGCGTGATGCCGATCTGGACGGTGGAAAGGAACCGTCCGGGCTCCTCAGCCAGAGCCAAAGCCGCCCTTGCACCGGCGCTCCGTGCGGCCATGGGCTTCAACCGGGCCGGGCGGGCAGACACGACCGCAAGCTCGGACATCGCAAGCACGCCATTCAGGACGATCAGCGCAAGGACGATGGCAATCTCGAAAACCATGGGGCGGCTGTTACGGCCTGCCGCAGGGGCTCGTCAATGACATCGCCGGATAACGGCCGGTTTCCCTGCCCAGCGCGGGTTCGGCAAGAGGCCGACCTTCAATGCAGGAGAGGATTCTCCTCCCTTGCAGGTGCCCTCCCGCCCTTAGTCGCGGCCCGAAGTGGGCCGCTCCGCCGGTTGGGGGGGA
>CAZRQN010000298.1:0-1598 GCA_964602115.1 uncultured Rhodobacterales bacterium | reverse complement strand
GGAGGGAAGGCTGGGAACTCGGAACCGGTCCGTCCGCATTGGCGGCAGGGTGCGGGCAAGGCCCAGGCGGGCGCAGGCAAGTTCAAATCGCCGGCGCATCAGTTCCGCCCAGACCCCCTGCCCCCGGAACCGCTGGCCAAAGCTCGGGTCATAGTCCTTGCCGCCATGCAGGTCGCGCACCCGGTGCATGATCCTGGCGGCGCGATCGGGGACCGTCGCCTGCAGCCAATCCTTCCACAGTCCGGCGACTTCCAGCGGCAGCCGCAGCACGATGCTGGAGGCAGCTACTGCCCCGGCCTCCCGGGCGGAGGCGAGAATCGCCTCGGTCTCGTGGTCGGTCAGGCCGGGGATCACCGGCGCGACCATGACGCGCACCGGCACTCCCGCCTGCGACAGCCGCCGAATCATCTGCAGCCGCCGCGCCGGCGCCGGAGCGCGCGGCTCCATCTTTCGCGCAAGGCCGGCATCGAGCGTGGTCAGCGAGATGCCCACCCGCGCCAGCCCCTCTGCCGCCATCGGCGCCAGGAGGTCGAGGTCGCGCTCCACCAGGCTGCCGCGCGTGGTGATCCCCAGGGGATGGCGGAAATCGCGCAGGACCTCGATCACCTCGCGCGTCACCCGTTCCCTGGCCTCGATCGGCTGGTAAGGATCGGTGTTGGAACCCAGGACCATGACTCGCGGCACATAGCCCTTTTTCGACAGTTCCCGCGCCAGCACTGCGCCGATTCCCGGCCGGGCGATCAGCCTGGTCTCGAAATCCAGCCCCGGGGACAGGTTGAGCCAGGCATGCGTCGGCCGGGCGTAGCAATAGACGCAGCCATGCTCGCAGCCGCGATAGGGGTTCACCGCCCGGTCGAATCCGAGATCGGGCGAGCTGTTCCAGGAGATCGCCGAACGTGCCCGCTCGTGCCGGACTTCGGTGCGCACCACCTTCGGCTCCTCGGCCAAATCCCAGCCATCCTGCACTGCCTCCCGTGTCTGGGCCTCGAAGCGGCCGGCAGTATTGGAAGCGGCGCCCCGGCCGCGCAGTTCCTGCCCGGGAAGAAGGCCTTGGCCGCGTGTCATGGGATCATGATAGAACATAGCGAGAACATTTACCATGGCCTTGCCGCGTGGAAAAAGTCACGCATGCCGGGTCCGGAACGGGACGGGCGCCCGGGATCGGGCGGCGGGGCTTCAGCCCCTGCCGCGCCCTCGCGGCCCGTCGCCCAGGGCGCGCGGATCGCGCGGCGGCAGGGCGGTTAAGCCTCTCATCCTGTCTCTGCCGCTTGACTTCGTCGGCTTTCGACAGGCCCATGTCGGAAACGGAAGGGTGGCGCACCGGCTTTCGCCGCATGCCACCTTCCAGTACCCAGCGAGGCCAACATGTCCGAAGACGAGATCATCCTTGCCGACCTCGATGACGAGGAGCTTGTCCTGCAGATGCATGACGACCTCTACGACGGTCTCAAGGACGAGATCGAAGAGGGGGTCAATCTCCTCCTTTCGCGCGGCTGGGTGCCCTATGACGTGCTGACCAAGGCCCTGGTGTCGGGGATGAAGATCGTCGGCGACGACTTCCGCGACGGCATCCTCTACGTGCCGGAGGTACGTCTGTC
>CAZRQN010000297.1:0-1661 GCA_964602115.1 uncultured Rhodobacterales bacterium | reverse complement strand
TAGCCGACGCTTGATCTGAGCGCCTTCTCGGCGTCAAATCTGGCATTCCGCCGAAAAAGTTCCCCCCTCGCGATTTCTTGCGAATCATTCACAAAACTGTTCCAAGGCTCGGCATTGGGCCGGGTGCCCGTCACAAGACTTTTCGGGGAGAATTTGATGGTAGCCGTCGTTGTCGATTCCTCGGTGACCACGTCGAACTGGTCGAAGGCCAAGCCGAAGGACTACAAGAACGCCGATTTCGACAAGGCGCTCAGCGCCTGGGAAACGCTGGCCAAGAAGACATTCAGCGAAGCCACCAAGCCTTCGGGCAAGAGCATCAAGGGCTATGAAACGGCGATCACCAATGCCGAGGCCCTGATCAAGCACCTGCAGGAATGCGACGTGCAGCTCGACAAGGTCATGAACGTCGCGAAAAAGGCTTCGGCGGAACTCGGCAAGCTGGCCGACAAGCTCAAGGGCGGCGAGAAGGACAAGTACCTCGATGCTGCCTCGACCGCCTCGGCCATCGCCGCGGGCGCGGGCTCGATCAAGAAGAACATTGCCTGAAACGGATCATGCCGGCGCGTCGCAGCAATGACGGCCGGTCAGGGAGAACACCATGGGTGCGACCGCTATCAATGGCGACATTACCAGTTCCAACTGGGCGTCGGCCAAGCCGAAGGACTACAAGAACGCGGATCTGGACAAGGCGATCTCCGGCTGGGAAGCCGTCGCCAAGAAGACCGCCACCGATCCGACGATGCCGGCGAAACTGTCGATCAAGGGCTATGAGAGCTTTGTGAAGGACGCCAAGGACCTCGTGAAGCTGCTCAAGGAGTGGGATACCGCGCTGGCGGCGGTTGTCGCGGCGGCGGGCAAGGTCTCCACCGAATGCCGCAAGCTCTGCGACAAGCTCGAAGGCGAGGCGAAGGTTGCCTATTTCGACGCCGCCGGCTCGGCCTCGGCCATCGGCGACGTAGCTGCGACGATGAAGGGCAAGCTGATCTGAAGGCGGGTCCCGGCAAGGTGCCGGGACAATCGCCGGCTGCATCCAGCCTCCCGGAGATTGCTCTCCGGGTGGCGGGCCTGGCGGCGGAATTTCGTTCGGCCTGGGGCAGCACGCCGGCATCGGCGTCCCTTTCTGCGCCGCAGAATTCGCCGCTCCTTGAACTTTTTCCCGCAACAGGTCTAAAGCCGCGCGAAACCGAACGCGCCCGAAAGGCCCTGTGATGTCGCTCGCCAACCTCGCCCCGATCCCGGAACTCTACGTTTCAGCCGAAAGCGCCCAGAAACTGAAGCACGAAGCCGCCGCACTGCCCTCCTGGGACATGTCCCAGCGCCAGGTCTGCGATCTGGAACTGCTGATGAACGGCGGCTTCAACCCGCTCAAGGGGTTCATGTCGCAGGCGGACTATGAGGGCGTGGTCGAGAACATGCGGCTGGCTGACGGCACGCTGTGGCCGATGCCGATCACCCTCGATGTTTCGGCCAAGTTCGCCGAGGGCGTCGAACCCGGGCAGGATATCGCCTTGCGCGATGCCGAGGGAGTCATCCTTGCCATCCTGTCGGTGACCGACAAATGGAGCCCGGACAAGGCCAACGAGGCCGCCAAGGTCTTCGGCGCCGACGATCTCGCCCATCCGGCGGTGAACTATCTGCACAACGTCGCCGGCCCGGTCTAT
>CAZRQN010000296.1:0-1662 GCA_964602115.1 uncultured Rhodobacterales bacterium | reverse complement strand
GGATGCAAAGGGGGGCCATGGCCCCCCTTTGCCTGGTCCCGAGCGGCGAAGCCGCGCGGGAGGTTATTTCCAGCCCAGCTCGTTGAAGATTTCCTGGGCCCGGGCCTGGTGCTCGCCAAGCGCCGCGAGGTTCAGGCTGTCGGGCGTGAAGGTGCCGAGGCTGGCCACCGTTGAATCCCGGGCCACGCCGGCGACCGCCGGATACTCGTAGTTGCCGTCGGCGAAATAGGCCTGCGCCGAATCTGAAGCCAGATATTCGAGGAACTTCAACGCGTTGTCCCGGTTCGGGGCATGGGCGGTCAGGCCGGCCCCCGAGATGTTCACATGCGTGCCATGGCCTGCCTGATCGGGGAAGATCCAGCCGATGCGGCCCAGGCCATCCGCTTCCGTCAGCCCCTCCTCGCCGGTCGCCCGTGCCCGGGCGAAGTAATAGGTGTTTGCCACCGCGATCGCGCACTGGCCGGAGACCAGCGCCTTGAGCTGATCGACGTCGCCGCCCGCCGGGTCGCGGGCGAGGTTGGCGAGCAGTCCCGCCGCCCAGTCCTTGGCCACGGCCTCGCCCTCATGGGCGATGATCGCGGCCATCAGCGACAGGTTGTAGATGTTGGAAGCCGAGCGGATGCAGACCATTCCCTTGTACTCCGGGCTGGCAAGCTCGGCATAGGTCTGCGGCGGGTTCGCGACCTTTTCCTTGTCGTAGAAGATGATGCGGGCACGGGAGGAGAAGCCGAACCAGTGCCCTTCGGGATGGCGCAGCTCGGCCGGGATGCGCGCGGCGAGGGCGGCCGACTCCACCGGCTGGAACAGGCCGGCGGCATCGGCCTGGTTGAGCCGGCCGGCATCGACGGTGATGAGGATGTCGGCCGGGCTGTTGGCGCCCTCGGCCTTGAGCCGCTCGATCAGCTCTTCCGCCGTGCCGTCGATGCGGTTCACGGTGATGCCGGTGGCGGCGGTGAAATCGGAATAGAGCCGCTCGTCGGTGTCGTAGTGGCGCGAGGAATAGATGTTCACCACGCCCTCGGCCAGGGCCGGGGCGGCGGCCGAGAGGACAAGTGCGGCGGCGAGGATGGTTCTGCGCATCGGCGCTCTCCGTGAATGTCCGACTTTTACAGTCGGGATATTGCGTGGCTTAGCTGTGGCTTTCGCGGCGGTCAAGGCGGGGGCGAATGCCTCGCCGGCGGATTCCGCCCTTTCGCGCTGCATCCCGATGCGCTAAGCGCGAGCCCGCTTTGAAGGAGGCCGAGATGGGCTATCGGGTCGTCGTCGCGGGTGCCACCGGCAATGTGGGCCGCGAAATGCTGAACATCCTCGCCGAGCGGGAATTTCCCGTGGACGAGATCGCCGCGCTGGCCTCGCGCCGGTCGCTGGGCACCGAGGTCAGCTTCGGGGACAAGACGCTCAAGACCAAGGACCTCGACACGTTCGACTTCACCGGCTGGGACATCGCGCTCTTCGCCGTGGGCTCGGAGGCGACCAAGGTCTATGCGCCCAGGGCCGCTGCGGCGGGCTGCATCGTGATCGACAACTCCAGCCTCTACCGCTACGACCCGCAGGTTCCGCTGGTGGTGCCCGAGGTCAATGCCGATGCCGTCCTCGGCTACAAGGCCAAGAACATCATCGCCAACCCCAACTGCTCGACCGCGCAGATGGTCGTGGCGCTGA
>CAZRQN010000295.1:0-1667 GCA_964602115.1 uncultured Rhodobacterales bacterium | reverse complement strand
AGCCCTGCCGTCACCGCCGCATATCGTTCCACCCGCTCGGGGTGGCCGGGCGGCGTGGCATGGGCCGCATGGGCGGGGTGGGAAAACAATGCCGTCGTCATGCCCTGTCCTGCTGCCTCGTCTTTGCGCAAATACCCTGTCCGTTCTGATTGTGCGAGGATTGGGGTGGGCGGGCGGCGTCCTGCAATACCCGTGGGTTTGTGACCCGTCTCCCGGCTGAGGAGCCGCCCGCCTTGGTTGAAGCCCTGAACACTTGGTTGGGGAGCACCGTCCTCGCCGACGGTCCGGCCCCGCGGACAGGACGAGGAGAGATCATGCCAGAGGTGATATTCGGTGTCGACGTATCGAAGGACTGGATCGACGTGTCGCGTGAGGGCGGCAAGCCGCGCCGTGTTGCGCGAGCGGATGGGTATGGGGGCTTTGCCGCCGAGGTTGCGGCGGTGCGGGGGCTGGCCGTTTTCGAAGCCAGCGGCGGCTGCGATGCCCCGTTGCGGGCGGCTCTCGATACGGCGGGTGCCGCCTATACCCGGGTCGATCCGGGCCGCGCGCGGTTCTTTGCCAAGGGCTGCGGACAGCGTGCCAAGACGGATCGCGTGGACGCGCGGATTCTGGCGCGGATGGGCCGCGAGCAGGCCCTGGTGCCGACCCCGCCAGTTCCGGAAAGCCTGAACCGTCTCAGAGCCTTGCATACGCTGCGCGGGCAGCTGGTGCAGACCCGCAAGGTGCACCGGACGCAGGCCGGGGCCGCCGCCGACAGCCTGGCTGCGGCCGTTCATGGCCGCATCATCGCGCTGCTGACGGCCGAGATCGACGCGGTCGAGGCCGAGATCGCCCGCCACATCGCCGCCGATCCCGGCCTGGTCCGCACCGCCGGGTGGCTGACCAGCTGCCCCGGCGTCGGCGCCGTCACCGCGGCAGCGCTCCTCGCGCTTTGCCCCGAACTGGGGACGGTCCGCTCCGGCCCCCTCGCCGCGCTCGCAGGCCTCGCCCCCGTCGCCCGCGACAGCGGCACCCGACAGGGAAAGCGCCACATCGCCGGCGGCCGCAAGCCGCTGCGCGACTGCCTCTACATGGCCGCCCTCTCCGCATGCCGCGCCATCCCCGAACTCGCCAACCTTCACAACCGCCTGAAAGCGGGTGGAAAGGCCCCCAAACAGGCCCTCATCGCCGTCGCCCGAAAGCTCCTTGCCCTCCTCAATGCCCTCGTCAAAGACCAACGCGCCTACCAACCCGCGCCTCCGTGAGACACACTTGCCGGGGAGGGTCCGGGAGGGCAGGCAGCCCTCCCGGGGCCGGGGCAGCAAGGGTCGGCTTCAGAACCGGGACGGGAGGGTGCGGCGGGCTTGCCCCCCGCCGCCGGGCCGCGCCGCAGGGCTTCAAGGGCGCGCAGCGCCCGCGAGGCCCGAGGGCGGGGTCTTTCGCCTTGGCAGGATGCGCGGATGGCCTGTAAGCCGGATTCTGTCCAAGGCTCTGCCTTGCGGCGCGGCCCGCGATCCGCGAAAATGCCGCCACCAACGGAGGACACCATGCTGAACGCCGAAGTGGCCAAGCGCCGCGACACCGCGATTTCCCGCGGTGTGGGGATGATGACCCAGATCTACGCCGACCGCGCCCTGAACGCCGAGGTCTGGGACATCGAGGGGAACCGCTATATCGACTTTGCCGCC
>CAZRQN010000294.1:0-1701 GCA_964602115.1 uncultured Rhodobacterales bacterium | reverse complement strand
GGGGGACGAGAGAAGGGGGGCGCGAAGGCGCGCTCAGAGGACGCGGGTGGCGAAGCGGCCGGGCAGGGCCACCTCCAGCAGTTCGAGGTCCTGCGAGAGATCGGCATAGCGGGTGGGCAGCCCGGGGGGGATGACGAAGGCATCGCCTGCGGCCAGCGCCGTGGTCCGGCCCTCGCCCTCCAGCGCCATGGTGCCGCGCATGACGAAGGAAAAGAGGATGTCGGCGTCGTGGCTGGTGCGCGCCGTGGGCGTGCCGTCCGGGCGGGCGACCATCACCGAGGCGACGCCCTTCGTTCCCTCGGCGATGGTGGTGTCGCGGGCGACGAAGCCGGGCAGGCGGAAGGGGGCGAAGGCCCCGCGCGCGCCGACATTGTGGACGAAGCGCTGGCCGTCCCATTCGCGCTCGGGGCGCAGCTGCGGCGTGGGCAGGGTGATCTCGTGCTCGATCTCGGTGATATGCTCGGCCGGCACCCCGATCTCGATCACCTCGATCCCGTCGGAGGCCAGCAGCACCCGGTGGCGGATTTCCGGCGGCTGGATGAAGCAGTCGCCGGCGGCAAGCCGGATCGGCGGGCCCTGGTCCTCATAGACGACATCGACCCAGCCCTTGATGCAGAAGATGAGCTGGAAGCCGACCTTGTGGAAATGCACCATGTCCGGCACCGGTCCGCCATCGGGGATGCGGATATGGCTGGCGATCACCGCCCCGCCGAGACGGGAGGGCACAAGGTCGCGGTAGTGCATGCCCGCCCGGCCGATCACCCAGGGCGCGCCATCGGCCAGGCGGCGGACGGCGAATTCGTGCCGGGTGGGTGGCAGGACCAGCGGCGGGTCGAGCGGTTCGATCACCACCTGCGTGCCGCCGGGGGCGACAAGTTCGGTGGCCCCGCCGGCAATCAGCACCGGATCGTCGGCGAGGATGGCCAGGGTGCCCGGCGGGGCCTCGGAGACGTCGAGCCGCAGCCGCAGGCCGTGGCCGGAGAAGACGGCCGTGCGCGGATTGTCGGCCGGGAAGATGCGGTCCATCCGCATGCCGAGGCTTTTGGTGAAGAACCGGATGTCCTCGGTCAGCGCCCTTGTGGGCAGACGGACCTCTGCGCGGATGTTCTGCACGGAACTCTCCTGAAATCCGACCCTCGGGCGGAAGGCATGATCAAGAGCCTATTCTTTCCAGCCCGCTTCCGGTGTAAAGCCCGGGAACGGGGACAAAGGTGCCGGCATTGGCGCCGAAATATAGTTTAACGTTGAACGAATCTCGGGAGAAGCAGGATGGACAGCCAGCAGCCGGAGACCATGCGCCACCCTGCGCTCGACTATCACGAGTTCCCCAAGCCGGGGAAACTGGAAATCCGTGCCACCAAGCCGATGGCCAACGGCCGCGACCTGTCGCTGGCCTATTCGCCCGGCGTGGCCGAGGCCTGTCTGGCGATCAAGGCCGATCCCTCGACCGCCAGCCGCTATACCGGGCGGGCGAACATGGTGGCGGTGATCTCCAACGGCACCGCCGTTCTGGGCCTCGGCAATATCGGGGCGCTGGCCTCCAAGCCGGTGATGGAGGGCAAGGCGGTCCTGTTCAAGAAATTCGCCGGCATCGACGTGTTCGACATCGAAATCAAGGCCGACGAACTCGACAAGATCATCGAGGTGGTGGCGGCGCTGGAGCCGACCTTCGGTGGCATCAATCTGGAGGACATCAAGGCG
>CAZRQN010000293.1:0-1708 GCA_964602115.1 uncultured Rhodobacterales bacterium | reverse complement strand
GCGCCGGTGACCGAGCCGAGGTTGTGATACCACCAGTCGATGCGCTCGCCGGGCTTGCGGTAGTCGGGCGTCCAGCCGAAATCGGCCGGATAGATGTCGGTGGTCAGCCGCTCCTCGAAGCCGTGGAGCTGGTCGGGGCCGACGAAATGCATCTTGCCCGACAGGCAGGTGTGGTAGCCGGCGCGGCGCAGGTGATGGGTGAAACAGGGCGTGTCGGAGGTGAATTCGGCGGCGTTGTCATAGACCCGGGTGCGGCGCGGCAGCTGGCCCGACATGAACGAGGCGCGGCCCGGGGCGCAGAGCGGCGAGCCGGTATAGGCGCGGGCGAAGCGCAGCGAGCGGGCGGCGAGGCGGCGCAGGTTGGGGGCATGAAGGAACGGGGCCGGACCATCGGGATAGAGCGTGCCGTTGAACTGGTCGGCCATCAGAATCAGGATGTTCGGGCGTGTCATTCCGGAGCCTTTCGCATGCTGACAGCTGTTTCGGCGGCGGGGCGGACGCCGTCTTTCCTGTCTGCGACGCTCTGCCGCCGTTTCGCCCCTCCCTTCGCGCGGTCGCCGCAATTGCAGGACATTGGACGCGAAAAGGTGCCCGTGGCGTCAAAATCAGGCCGCGCGCGGGGGCGAAGGAGAGAGCCGGAAGTCGTATCGGATCCTTCGCCATGTTCATGCCGCGCACCGACCTGCCGTCCGTCGCCAGCACCCCCGGGAAGGGGATGCGGATGATGGCCGTCGGGCGGCAGCCCGAACGGATGCTGGCGGCGCTGCAGGCGGCCGGTGCCCGGGTGGAGGTCGAGGAGGATCTGTTCGACGCGATCGAGACGCTGCAGGCCGACCGCACCGGCTTTGCCGCCGTGGCGGTGGATTGCGACGGGTTCGGCGGAATCGAGGCCGTGCGGAGGCTCCTGCCGCTGTTCGGCCGGCTGCGCGAGGGGCTGGCGCTGGTGCTGGCGGCGGCGGAGGTGATCCAGCCCGACCTTTCGCCGCGCCCCGGCGCGCCGGTCCTCCTGCGCACGCCGCTCAGCGCTCCGGCGCTGCGGCTGGGCCTGGGGCACCTGCTGCGCCACCGGCTGGTGGCGGCGCCGGGCTGAGTGCAGGACATGCAAAGGGCGGGCCGGACGCCCGCCCTTGCGGAAACGGGACCAGGCGCGGCTCAGGCCAGCGCGAGGTTCATCGCCGATTCGCGGCCGTCGCGGCCTTTTTCGATGTCGAAGGTCACGGCCTGGCCGTCCTTCAGCCCGCGGATGCCGGCACGCTCCAGCGCGGTGATGTGGACGAAAACGTCCTTCTTGCCGCCTTCAGGGGCGATGAAACCGTAGCCCTTGGTTTCGTTGAACCATTTCACGGTGCCCTTGGCCATCGTGAACACTCCTGTCTTGGTCTGCCGCCCGCAGGATGCGGCGGCCCGGCACGTCAGCTTTTCGTCGAGGCTGTGGCCGGAAGTCCGGATAGACAGGTCGAAAGAGAGAACGTCGCGGGCGGGCATATGGGCGAGCCCGGGCGCAAAATCAAGAGAAATCAGCGTGAAGACGGCCCTCCAGCGGAAGGCAAACCGCCACGCCCGCCTGCCACGAGGCTGGAAGGGGGGTGTCGCCTTCGGCTGCCCCACCCCCTGCCGCCGCTCCCCCTCCCGCCCTCTGTCGCGGCCCGAAGTGGGCCGCTTCTTCGGTTTGGGGGGAGGAGCGGCGGGCTCGACCCCGCCCAGGGGC
>CAZRQN010000292.1:0-1729 GCA_964602115.1 uncultured Rhodobacterales bacterium | reverse complement strand
GCGCCCGCCAGGGCGCAAGACGGCCACGGGCGACATCCTGTCCGCATTCGCGGCGCGGGGGTCCAAGGGGGCGGGAAGCCGCCCCCTTGCTTCCCCCAAGCGGCGAAGCCGCGCGGGAGGGGTCAGGCGATCAGCCTGCCGGGCAGCCCCTGATCTCCGCTGCACCGTGGCGGCCGATGACGGTCAGGCGCAGGTCCTGGCGATCCAGTGCAAAGGGTACGCCCTCTTGCGGCACCATATCGGCCACCGCGACAAGATCCGCCCCGTCACGCGACACCTTGGCGCCGGAGACCCAGATCCCGGGCTGGCCGGTTTCCAGCACGACCGTCTCGCTCCCCTCCGCCTGCGGCAGGGCGATGCGGGCGGCGATGCGCAGACCGTCGCCGATCGGCTCGACTGCGCAGGAGACCGGGCCAATGCCCGCGTCCTCCGCCGTCATCGGCCCGTCCGCCAGCGCTGCGGCGATCGAAGGGTCGCGCCTGTCGCCGTCAAGACTGCCTTCGAGACGGATCTCCACCGGTACGCAGACCTCCCGGCAGACGCCGATCGCCAGGTGCAGATCGATCGTGACCGGGGCTCCGGCGCGGTCCGGGGTGATCTCCAGAGGCAGGACCAGCCGGTCGGCGAAGCCCAGGCTGCGCATGCCGTTCTGGTCGAAGACTTCCGGCGCCGGCCAGTGGGCCTGCACCGCCCCCAGATTCGTCGAGCCAGACCAGTCGAAGGCTGGCGGGATGCCGGCCTCTCCCGGCGCGCGCCAGTAGGTCTTCCAGCCCGGGGCGAGGCGCAGCTCCACTGCCGCCATGCGGCTTCCCGAACGGGTGATCCAGCCGGGGAGCAGCCGCCCCTCGACCAGCGTTTCGGCCGCAGCAGGGCCGGAGAGGAGGAAGAGCGACAGGAGAAGGCGGCGGAGCATCATGGCCCAAGGCGATACAGGTTCGCGGCAGTGGCGGACAATCACAAAGCGGCGATGCTCTGCCGAGCGGCGGTGCCACGGCCGCAGCAGGCCTTGAGCCGGAGGGGTTCCGGCGCCATCATCGCCGCATGGACCTCGCAGGCAAGTTCCTGATCGCGATGCCCGGCATGGGCGACCCGCGCTTTGCCCGCGCGGTGGTGCTGATCTGCGCCCATTCGGGCGACGGGGCCATGGGGCTGATCGTCAACAAGCCGACTCCCGATCTCAGTTTCGCCGCGCTGCTCGACCAGCTGGAGATCCCGCGCAAGGGCGCCGGCCGCGACATCCGTGTCCATTTCGGCGGTCCGGTGGAGCGGGGACGCGGCTTCGTGCTGCACTCGCCCGACTACCACGCGGCGGGAGGGGGGACGATGGCGGTGGGCGGCGGCTTCGGCATGACCGCCACACAGGATGTGCTGGCAGCACTGGCGCGGGGCCGGGGCCCCCAGGAGGCGCTGCTGGCGCTGGGCTATGCTGGCTGGGGTCCGGGGCAACTGGAAGGGGAGATCGCCCGCAACGACTGGCTGACCGCAGATGCGGCGCGGGACCTGGTCTTCGGCACCGAAGATGCGGCGAAATGGGCCTATGCGCTGCGCCGGATCGGGGTCGATCCGGTGAGCCTCTCGGCCACCGCCGGCCGGGCTTAGGCGGGCCCGGAGCCAGCCGCCCCTCCCTCGCCCTTCCCCCTCCCGCCCTCTGTCGCGGCCCGAAGTGGGCCGCTTCTTCGGTTTGGGGGGAGGAGCGGCGGGCTCGACCCCGCCCAAGGGCGGGGGCGCT
>CAZRQN010000291.1:0-1755 GCA_964602115.1 uncultured Rhodobacterales bacterium | reverse complement strand
ATGCCAAGGACAAGGTGATGATGGGGGCCGAGCGGCGCTCCATGGTCATCACCCCCGAGCAGAAGGAAAAGACCGCCTATCACGAGGCCGGCCATGCCGTCGTGGGCATGTCGCTGCCGAAATGCGACCCGGTCTATAAGGCCACGATCATCCCGCGCGGCGGGGCTTTGGGCATGGTGGTCAGCCTGCCGGAGATGGACCGGCTGAACATGCACAAGGACGAGGCCAAGCAGAAGATCGCCATGACCATGGCGGGCAAGGCGGCCGAGATCATCAAATACGGCGAGGAGGGCGTCTCCTCCGGCCCGACCGGCGACATCATGCAGGCCAGCCAGCTTGCCCGGGCGATGGTCATGCGCTGGGGCATGTCCGACAAGGTGGGCAATATCGACTATGCCGAGGCCCATGAGGGCTATCAGGGCAATACCGGGGGATTCTCGGTCTCTGCCGAGACCAAGAAGCTGATCGAGGCCGAGGTGAAGTCGCTGATCGACGAGGGCTACGAGACCGCCCGCCGCATCCTGATCGAGAAGTCCGAGGACTTCGAGCGCCTGGCCAAGGGTCTGCTGGAATACGAGACGCTGACCGGCGACGATATCCGCAAGGTCATCGCCGGAGAGAAGGTCGGCGATGACGAGCCGCCCTCGACGCCATCGGGCGGGATGCCCTCGATTGCGGCGATCCCCAAGGCCAAGGGACGGGCGGGGAAGGTCCCGGGTCAGGAGCCCGAGCCCGAACCGACCGCCTGAGCAAGGGCCGCAGCCCCCATTCCGCCGGCGCGACCGCAGGGCGCGCCGGTCCCTGTCGTGGAGACGATGCGATGCCTGCCCTCCTTCCCACCGCGTTTCATGCGCGCGTCGTCTGGCTGGGTGTCCAGCGCGTTCCGGTCGAGAACCTCGTGATCAGCTCCGGGCCGGTGGCCGAGATGCCGCTGACGCTCGCGGGCTTTGCCGAAGAGGTGCATGCCGGCATTTCCCGCCCGGCCTGTTCGCGGGTGAAGGAATTGCATCCCCGCGACACGCCGATCCGCAACGCCCGCCAGCTCTGCATCGTCTCGGCCGAGGAGATGGCCCTGGTCGCGGCGGAACTGGCGATGCCGGACTTCGACTATGCCTGGGTCGGGGCCTCGCTGGTCCTTGAAGGCATCCCCGATTTCACCCTCGTCCCCCCCTCTTCGCGCCTTCAGGGGCCGGATGGGGTGACGCTGGTGGTGGACATGGAAAACCGTCCCTGCCAGGAGCCCGCCGTCACCATCGGCAAGGCCCGTCCGGGGCAGGGCAAGACCTTCAAGACGGCGGCAACCGGCCGGCGCGGTGTCACCGCCTCGGTCGAGCGCGAGGGCGTGCTGCGCCTCGGCGACAGCCTGCGGCTGTTCATCCCCGACCAGCCCGCCTGGCCGCATCTGGCGCAGGCGCGCGGACTTCCGGCCTGACTTCTCCGGCAAGCGACGCGGAAAGGCGATTTCCGCAGCCGAATGTCGCAATTCCGACTTTCCGTGACGCCGCAGGTCGCTATCACGGCACCAACATCCCAAAGAGGTGCCGCCATGGCCGTGAAGACCGATATCGAGATTGCCCGCGAAGCCAAGAAGAAGCCGATCCTCGAAATCGGTGCCAAGCTCGGCATCCCTTCCGAACATCTGCTGCCCTATGGCCATGACAAGGCCAAGGTCGGACAGGACTTCATCAAGTCTCTCGCCGGGCGTCCGGACGGCAAGCTGATCCTCGTCACCGCCATCAACCCCACCCCGGCGGG
>CAZRQN010000290.1:0-1769 GCA_964602115.1 uncultured Rhodobacterales bacterium | reverse complement strand
GGATTGGATAGGGAGTGTGAAATTCCTAACCAGGCGTTCGGCCTGATCGGGCGGCCCCCCCACCCTATCCCTCCCCCACGAGGGGGGAGGGAAACGCGCGTCAAGGGGCCGTCAGAACCATTGGCCGGGTTCCATCAGGCCGAGATCCATCAGCTGCTGGCTGTGCCAGCGGAAGGGCTCGGAATGCCGCCAGCGGAAATCGCGGATCGCCCAGCGCGAATCCGGGTTTGATTTCAGCGCCTTGGCGGTTCTGAAGCTCATGACGGCGAGGGTGATGTTGTTGTGCCAGGGACAGGCATAGGTGTTCATCTCCTCTACCGACAGCGTGTGGTCGGCCCGCAGGCGGACACCGGGCACGGCGCGGAAGAGGGCGATGCGGTCGATGCGGCGCCGGTCGCGCGGCACATGCTCCTCGAAGCGCCAGCGCAGGCCGCCGAAGAAATCCTGCTGGCGCTCCCTGCGCGCCCCGCCCGGGGCCGGTTCGCTGCGGGCAAGCGCGTAATAGCCGGCGCGGTCGATCATCGCCTCCTCCCGGCTGACGGCGTCGGGGAAACGGCCGAGATCGCCGGCATAGAGGTCGATCACATAGGCGAGGAAGGCGTCGCGCCGTTCCTCGGTGTGGAAGGCGATGAGTTCGCGGACGTTGCGGCTTTCGCGGAACGGGTGGAAGAGAAACTCGGCGTTGTAGCCCCAGTAGAGCCAGACCCCCGGCGCGGCGGCAGCAACCGCGCTGACCGCATCGGGCACCGCATTGTCCGCCCAGGGATCGAAAGTGACGCGGATCACCCGGGCGGCGAGGCTTCCGTCCACCTGCACCGCGCCGGGCGCGAAGAGCACGACCTCGCGGAAGCCGGCGTCGAGGTGATGGGCCAGCGTTGCGTCCACCTCGGCCTGATCCTCGGCGAAGATCAGCGCCGCCGGCCCCTTGAGCGGCGCGGCGCGCAGGGCGGCAAGGAAACTCGGAAGCGAGGCATGGACCACGGGCGGCTCACGGATGCGGCGGCAAAGCATGGCGAGATTCGGTTAGCAGCGGCTTGAGCGCAACCGGGAATGTCGCGGCAAGGGCGCATCCGGTCGCCTGCCGCCGGGCTTCCCGGCGGCTCGGCGCGGAACATCGGCGCCATCCGGAACCGGGAGACAAGCGATGGGCGAACACCACGGAGGATGCCTGTGCGGCGCGGTGCGCTATCTGGCGAAGGGCGACCTGCGCGAGGTGGTCTTCTGCCATTGCTCGCAGTGCCGGCGGCAGTCCGGGCTCTATTTCGCCGCGACGGCGGTGGATGCGGCGGGGCTGACGGTCAGCGGCGAGGCCCGGCTGGTCTGGTATGCGGCCTCGGATCACGCGCATCGCGGCTTCTGCGGCACCTGCGGCTCGGCCCTGTTCTGGCGCCCGGTGGCCGGGACCTATGTGGCGATCCTCGCTGGATCGCTCGACGACCCGTCTGTCCTGAGGCCGGGCTATCACATCTGCACCGAGGGGCGCGCCGGCTTCTACGCGATCTGCGACGGGCTGCCGCAATATCCCCGGTCGTCGCCCGGGCTGGCCACCGCGCCGGAGTGAGCTTTGCGGAGGCGGCGGCTTTGCGCTATTGGCCTGCGCAAAGGCGGGTGAACATGTCCGGGTCACGCAAGCTCTATCTCAAGACCTACGGCTGCCAGATGAACGTCCATGACAGCGAGCGCATGGCGGAAGTGCTGGCGGCCGAAGGCTATGAGCGGACCGATATGGCGGAGGAGGCCGACATGGTCCTGCTCAACACCTGCCACAT
>CAZRQN010000289.1:0-1816 GCA_964602115.1 uncultured Rhodobacterales bacterium | reverse complement strand
ATCCAACCCTTAACGACTCAATGCAACCGATTGGAATCGCTGCACTAAAAAAATGTCCCACCGTGTGACGCCCCCTCACGGCCGGGGATGCGCCGCGTTGTACAGCGTCCATTCCTCCACCACCCGCCCGTCCGGCAGGTGGCAATCGCCCACCTGGCCCGCCTCGGTCTCGCGGATCATCACCCTGCCGCCCAGCTCGGCGCAATAGACCGAAGCCGGGTTGGCAAGGCCCACCTGGCCGAGCGGATTGGTCGCCTCGACCCCGCAGGCGGCGAGGGGAAGCAGCAGCGGAAGCAGGCGTCTCATCGGTCCCCCATCAGCTTTGCATCGAACGGGTATCGCGTCAGGTTCTCATATCCTGTCGCGGTGACAAGCACCTGTTCCTCCAGCTTGATCGAGAAATCCCCGCCCTCGGGCGAAACCAGCGCCTCGACGCAGAGGACATTGCCCTCCTCCAGCACATGATCGAAGGCCCCCTCCACCCAGCCATCGGGGTAGGTGACATAGGGCCACTCGTCGCAGAGCCCGACCCCATGCATCCGGCAGGAATATTTCTGCCGGTCATAGATCGGGTCCAGCCGATGCCCGCCGAAGACAAGCTCGCGGATCGAGACCCCGGGCTTCAGCAGCCCCATGTTCTCGCGGATATGGTCGCGCGCGTGGTGGAAGGCCGAGACCATCGCATTCGTCGGCCGCCCCTCGCCGATCCACCAGGTCCGCGAAATGTCGATGCACATGCCATAGACGCCGATCAGGTCGGTGTCGAAGGCGACGATCTCGTTGTCCTGCACGATCCGGGGGCCGCATTCCTGGAACCAGGGATTGGTGCGCGGGCCGGAGGCGAGCAGCCGGGTCTCGATCCACTCGCCGCCCCGCCGGATATTCCCGCGATGAAGCTCGGCCCAGATGGCGTCCTCGGTCACGCCGCCCTTCGGCACCTCGCTGCGGGCAAAGGCCTCCATCTCGGCGATGGCCATTTCGCAGGCATGATGGGCACAGCGCATGGCGGCGATGTCCTCGGGCCCCTTCACGGCGCGCACCCTTTCGGTGACCTCCTCGCCCTCCAGCACTTCGAAGCCCTTGCCCTCCAGCGCCCGGAGCCCGGCGACCATGACCTTGTCCACCGCCAGCCGCCGGTTGGCCCCGGCATGGGCGCGCATGACCTCGTCCACCTGATGGGCGAAACCCTGCGCCGCTTCCACGCCCCGGTCGCCGGTGATCGAGTAGAAGAACGAGGCCCCCGAGCGCAGTTCGGCGATCAGCGGGTTGAAGGTGACGAGGAAGGGAGAGTTCTTGTACTCCCAGATGCACATATGCCCGTCGGCGCAGAGCAGGACGGCACGGAACGGATTGTGGGCGTTCCACAGCTGCATGTTGGTGGTGTCGGTGGCGTAGCGGATGTTCATCGGATCGAACATCAGGAGCCCGCCGATGTCGCGCGCCACCAGCGCCGCCGTCAGCCGCCGCCAGCGCCACTCGCGCATCGCGGCAAGGTCGGGCGGCGTCAGCCCGGCATCCCGCCACTCCGCGAAGGCAAGGGCCGTCGGGCCGATCTCCACCCGGTCGCCATCGTTGAGGGTCCCGTCCGGCAGGGTGGCGCCGCGAAAGGGGTCGATCTTGCGGCGATCTGCATGGTGCTGGGACATGGCCACCTCCGCCCGGCAGACTTCCCCGGCCCGTCCCTCGCCGCGCGCGGTCGGGCGACATGACATGTCGCTTCCATCGCTCGCCCGCCGCGCTGCCGCAGGAGGGGGGCAGGGTGTTGCGCTTGCGGAGAGGGGGAGAGAGGGGGGGGGGGGGCCCCCCCCCCCCCCCG
>CAZRQN010000288.1:0-1846 GCA_964602115.1 uncultured Rhodobacterales bacterium | reverse complement strand
TCGAGGCGGCGGGCGGCATCGTCACCGACTGGCAGGGCCGCCCGGCCCACAATGGCGGCCGCATCCTGGCCGCCGCCAATCCCGCCATCCATGCCGCCGCCCTGCAGCACCTGCGGATGGCGCCCGAGGGCTGATACTGGGGGCGGGACCGCCCGGCCTCTGTTCTTTTTCGGACCGATCAGGGGACGTTCCATCGGAAAGTCACCCGGTCCGTTGGCCGAAGCGCAAGCGCAGGCCAAGGGGTTCTCCGCAGAGCCGGACAGTTGGGCGTGGACGGACCCCGCCCTGGTGGGGGCGAATGCCCCCGCCGCCCGGTGGTGTACAGACTGGAGACATCGCGAACAGATGTGCGAGGACATCGCGGACAAGCCCTTTTAGTGGTTCTGCTCGCGCAGGTCGATGGTTCTGATGAATGTGTGGCGAAACCAGATGTTGCAGCGGCCGTCGGCTTGTGTCGGCCTGATGGCGACGGTCTTGCCTGCAAGCGCATGGCTGATGCGGAGGCGCTGGCCGCGCAAGCGGATGTCGCCGCGCTCCATGACCTTGCGCAAGAGATCGTCGGATCCGTAGGCGAAGGGTTCGACGGTTTCGCGGAACGCGCGTGGTGAGGCCGTGTAACGCTCGGCCGGGACGGCCCCGCCGAGTGCATCATGCGGGCGGCGGTGGTTGTAGAGCGCCTTCCAGCGGTCGAGATGGCGGCGGGCGGTTTCGAGGTCGGGGAAGTGCGGCCCCGAGAGCGCCTCGGCCTTGAGTGTGCGGTGAAAGCGCTCGTCCTTGCCCATCGTCTGCGGGTGATGAGCGCCCGGAAAACGTGCCAGTGGCACGTTTTCAGCGAAGAACGCCCGGCCCGTGGCCGGGCCGGGAGGCGGTCGGGAGTGGCTGACGGCGATGTCCTGCTCGATCAGCCAGACGGCCAGGGCCGAGAGTCGGCCCTGCGCGGCGGTTCCCCAGGGCGAGCCGTTGTCGCACAGGATGCGGTGCGGCAGGCCATGGCGGCGGAAGGCCTTGACAAGACAGGCTTTCACCGTCTCTTCGCGCTGGTCGGCGCAGGCGTCAAGCGCGATGGCATAGCGCGAATGATCATCCAGGATCGTCAGCGGGTGCAGCCGACCCCGCGCCACCGAGTGCGCGACATGGCCCTTGAAGTCCATCTGCCAGAGCGCGTTCGGGGCCGGTGCCTCGAAACGGGTCCAAGGGCCCGGCGCGGACCCGGCCGCACCGAGCGGCAGGCCCGCGCGGCGCAGGATCCCCGTCACCGTCGAGGGGGCCACCACCGGTCCGCCCTCGCGCGCCAGACAGGCCGCAATCTTGCGCCCGCCCCAGACCGGATGCGCCACCCGCACCCTCACCACCGCCGCCTCGGTCGCCGCAGCACTGCGCCCGGGCGAACAGAGCGGGCGCCGCGACTGCTCGGCCAGTCCCGCCTCGCCCGCCTCCCGGAACCGGCCAAGCCACTTGTAGCCGCAGGTCCGGCTGACCCCAAACCGCGCACAAAGCTCCGCGAACGGGATCGTCCCGCTCGCCGCAAGCCGCACAAAGCTCAACTTCTCTTCGCCAACGCTCCACCCCGAAAACCCAATCGCGATCCTCCCGCAAACAGCCAAATCTGTCCGCGATGTCCTCGCACATCTGTTCGCGATGTAACCGGTCCATACACCATGGGGCGGCGGGTGCTGTCCACGCGGCATTCGCCACGTGGACGGTGCTTCGCGGGCCGGTCGCGGCGCCCGAGGCACGCGCCCCGGGCTTTGGTGGGCGGGGCGCTTCTACCCCGCACAGCCCCGCATCTCGATCGCCTCGCCGGTGCCGCGAAACACCGTCAGCCGCACGGCCGAGCGGTTCAGGG
>CAZRQN010000287.1:0-1855 GCA_964602115.1 uncultured Rhodobacterales bacterium | reverse complement strand
CCAAGCGCACCAAGGCCGAGATCGTCCGCGACTACGAATATCTGATGCGGCTGTGGGAGGAGATCCGGGAACTCACCCTGAAATCCATCGCCCCGGCGCCGATCTACGAGGAAGGCAACCTCATCAAGCGCACGATCCGCGATCTCTACAACCGCGAGATCGAAGAGGTCCTGGTCGAGGGCGAGGCGGGTTACCGCACCGCCAAGGACTTCATGAAGATGATCATGCCGTCGCATGCCCGCGACGTGAAGCGCTATGACGAGCCGATGCCGCTCTTCGCCCGCTTCCAGGTGGAGAGCTACCTCGCCGGCATGTTCAACCCGGTGGTCCAGCTCAAGTCCGGCGGCTACATCGTCATCGGCGTCACCGAGGCGCTCGTCGCCATCGACGTGAACTCGGGCCGGGCGACCAAGGAAGGCTCGATCGAGGATACCGCGCTCAAGACCAACCTCGAGGCCGCCGACGAGATCGCCCGCCAGCTGCGCCTGCGCGACCTGGCCGGCCTGATCGTCATCGACTTCATCGACATGGAGGAGCGCAAGAACAACGCTTCCGTCGAGAAGCGGCTGAAGGACAAGCTGAAGACCGACCGCGCCCGCATCCAGGTGGGCCGCATCTCCGGCTTCGGCCTGATGGAGATGAGCCGCCAGCGCCTGCGGCCCGGCATGCTGGAGAGCACCACCCAGCCCTGCGCCCATTGCCACGGCACCGGCCTGATCCGCTCGGACGATTCGATGGCGCTGACCATCCTGCGCGCGCTGGAGGAAGAGGGTACCCGCAAGCGCTCGCGCGAGGTGCTGCTGCGCGCGCCGGTGGGGATCATCAACTTCCTCGTCAACCAGAAGCGCGAGCATATCGCCCTGATCGAAAGCCGCTACGGCATGTCGGTCCGGATCGAGGCCGA
Organism: uncultured Rhodobacterales bacterium; assembly: GCA_964602115.1. Classification (GTDB taxonomy): domain Bacteria; phylum Pseudomonadota; class Alphaproteobacteria; order Rhodobacterales; family Rhodobacteraceae; genus JANOGU01. The sequence continues at coordinate 951 of CAZRQN010000287.1, read as the reverse complement.
TCCCAAGCTGGTCAGCCCGGATTACGTGATCGAGAAGTTCAAGACCGCGACCCGCGCCCTTCCGGAGCCGCCGCGCGTCGTCTCCGGCAATGCCGCGCTGATGGGCGAGGCGGTGGATGAGCCGGAGGAGGACCTGCCGGTCGAGGAGGCCGAGGACGAGACTGAGGCCGAGGAGACCCCGGCCACCGCGCCCACCTCCGCCTCCGCCGCGAGCGGCGAAGGTACCGGCAAGAAGAAGCGCCGCCGGCGCCGGCGGCGCGGTCGCGGCAGCAACGGGACCGGTCAGCCCGGCAGCGAATCGTCCTACGGCAGCGAGACCGAGGACGGCGAGGACGAGGGCGAAGACGAAGACGGCGAGGGCGAGGGCGCTGCCGAAGGCACCTCCCTGCCCGAGGCCACCGCAGCCCAAGAAGCCGCCGAAGCTCTGCCCGCCGCCGCGCCGGAAGCCGATCCCGCGCCCGGAACCTTGGCCGACGCGGACGAGGCGGAGACGCCGAAAGCGGCCAAATCCCCCAGCCGCAGCCGCAGCCGCAAGCCCAAGGCGGAACTACCGGCTGCGACCGAAGCCGCTCCGGAAGCGATCCCGGCCGAGCCCCCGGCCAAGAAGCCATCGCGGTCCCGGTCCACGACAGCGAAGAAGACCTCCGCCAAGACCCCCGCCCCGGCTGAAGCGCCTGCCGAGGTTCCGACCGCCGAGACGCCGATGGCTCCGGTCGAATCCCCGGACACGGAGCCGGCGGCGGGCTTCCCGGCTGATCCAGGCGACAGCCCCTCAAGCGATCCCGGTCTTGCCCCCGATCCCGGTGCCGCCGAGGCCGCAGGGGCGGCCGACGTCCCCGCCGAACCCCGGCAGCGCCGCAAGGGCTGGTGGTCGCTCGGCCGCTGACCCGTCCAGTCTTCCCGCGCGGCTGCGCCGCGCGGGACCAGGCAAAGGGGGGCCACCGGCCCCCC
>CAZRQN010000286.1:0-1875 GCA_964602115.1 uncultured Rhodobacterales bacterium | reverse complement strand
ACCTGCGCGCCGATGTCAACGTCTCGGTCTGCCGGCCCGGCCAGTACGAGAAATACCAGGCGACGCAGGATTTCAGCCATCTCGGCACCCGCTGCGAGATCAAGAACATGAACTCGCTGCGCTTCATCCAGGCGGCGATCGACTACGAGGCGCGCCGCCAGATCGCCATTCTGGAGGATGGCGGCAGCGTGGTGCAGGAAACCCGGCTCTACGACCCCGACAAGGGCGAGACCCGTTCGATGCGCTCCAAGGAAGAGGCGCATGACTACCGCTATTTCCCCGATCCGGACCTGCTGCCGCTGGAAATCGAGCAGGAATGGGTGGACGGCATCGCCGCCACGCTTCCCGAACTGCCCGATGCCCGCAAGGCGCGCTACATGGGGGATTTCGGGCTCACCGACTATGACGCCGGCGTGCTGACGGCGGAGCTGGACGCGGCGGCCTATTTCGAGGCGGTGGCACGGGGCCGCGACGGCAAACAGGCGGCCAACTGGGTCATCAACGAGCTTTTCGGCCGGCTGAACCGGCAGGGGCTGGAGATCGGCCAGAGCCCGGTTTCCGCCGCCCAGCTCGGCGGCGTGCTCGATCTGCTGGCCAAGGGCGAGATCAGCGGCAAGATGGCCAAGGACCTCTTCGAGCTTCTTTGGACCGAAGGCGGCGACCCGGCGGAAGTGGCCGCGAAACACGGGATGAAGCAGGTCACCGACACCGGCGCCATCGAGGCGGCGCTGGCCGCACTCATCGCCGCCAATCCCGAGCAGGTGGAAAAGGCCAAGGCCAATGCCAAGCTTGCGGGCTGGTTCACCGGCCAGGTGCTGAAGGCCACCGGCGGCAAGGCCAACCCGGCGGTGGTCAACGCCATGGTGGCCAAGGCACTGGGGCTGTAGGTCGGTCTCGACCGGCGCCCCTTCACCGCATTGCCCAGGCCTGTCCCGGCCCGCCCTCAGCCGCTGCGTTCGAGGGCGGCATCGGCAAGCAGCGACGGCGTGATGAAATACACCTCGACCGGCGGCGAGACCGGCCACCTGTCCGCGCGCCGCCTTCCATGCCCTCGGCGAGGACGCGGACACGCCTCCGCGACCCAAGCCGCATGCCCGGTTAACATCGCCGCATCCGCTACCCAACCCTTAACGGCCCCCCGTAAGCGGTTGTTGCTGAAAGAAAATCACAAGCGTCCCACCGTGTGACGCTTCCTGGGCCAAGCGGTCCGGCAAAAAAAGCACCCCGGACCATGGGTCCGGGGCGTCAGGGAGAAACTGCGATGCCGGGCGGCTCAGCCCCGGGCGCGGCGCCCGCCGCGGCGGCCCGAAGTTGCGGCCGTGGCGGCGGCCGAAGCTTCCGCAAAGGTCTGGCCGGCCTCAACCGCTTCCAGGACCTTGGAGAAACGGATCCACTCGCCGCCGTTGGCGTCGTGGTTCATCAGGAAGTTGGCGGCGCGGATCGCCTCCATCTCCTGCTGGCGCACCGGGTTCATGATCGCCGAGGTCATCCCGGCGCCGATCGCCATGGGCAGGAAGGCGCCGTTGATCCCGTGGCGATGCGGCAGGCCGAAGGAGATGTTGGAGGCGCCGCAGGTGGTGTTCACGCCCAGCTCGTCGCGCAGGCGGCGGACGAGGGCGAAGACCTGCTGCCCGGCCGAGGCCATGGCGCCCACCGGCATCACCAGCGGATCGACCACGATGTCATGCGCCGGGATGCCGAAATCGGCGGCGCGCTGGACGATCTTCTTGGCCACCGCGAAGCGGACATCCGGATCGGGCGAGATGCCGGTGTCGTCGTTGGAGATCGCCACGACCGGCACGTTGTACTTCTTGACCAGCGGCAGCACGAGCTCCAGCCGCTCCTCCTCGCCCGTCACCGAGTTCAGCAGCGGAC
>CAZRQN010000285.1:0-1910 GCA_964602115.1 uncultured Rhodobacterales bacterium | reverse complement strand
CCGGGGTATTTGTCCAAGGATGATGCAGGGGAAAGGCGAGAGAGGCAGGCGCCTCTTCCCCCGGGGCGCGGCCCGGGGTGGCCGGGAGCGGCGCCCCCTCACCGGCCGCGTCCCGGGCGATTGCCGCATTTCCCCGTCGCAGCCGGTTTCCGTCGCGGCGATCCTGATCTAGGTTCGGCCGGAAATGACACTCCCCGCATTTTCCCTTTCCGACGAACAGGCCGAGGTCTGGGACCGGCTGTCCGATGCGTTGAAAGGTGCCGGGGTGGATCTCGATGCGGGGGAGGTCCTGCCGCCGCAGGAGGGCAGGTCGGCCGTCCTGGCGGTGGTGGGCAAGGCCGGCTCGGGCAAGACCATGCTGCTGGCGCAGCTGACCCGATCAATGGTCGCAGCCGGGATCGAGATCGTCGCGCCCGACTGGGAAGGGCGGCGACGGGCCGGCAAGCGGACGCTGGCGATCCTGTCGCCGACCAACAAGGCGGCCGCCGTGCTGCGCGGACGGGGCGTGCCGGCCACGACGATCCACCGCATCCTCTATACGCCGGTCTATGATCCCCAGTATGAGCGCATCGCGGAATGGCTGGCCGGCAATGGCGCCCGGCCGGCCGTCGAGGGGCTGACCGAGGCGGCGCTGGACCGGGCTGCAGCCTTCTATGCGCAGGTCGCCTCGATTCCCGGCGCCCTGGCGGCGGCGGGGCTCCGGGGATCGGACTTCATCAAGGGATGGAAGCGCCGGGACGAGCCCCTGGACATCGGCTTCGTCGATGAGAGCTCGATGCTCGACCAGGCGGCGCTTGACGATCTGAAGGAGATCTTCCCCACGCTGGTGCTGTTCGGCGACCCGGCCCAGCTGGCGCCGGTCGGCACTTCCGGCGAGATGGTCTTTGACCGCCTGCCCGACAGCCGCCGGCTGACCCTCACCCGCATGTTGCGGCAGGTGGAGGGCAACCCGATCCTCGGCCTGGCCCATGCCCTGGGCGAGCCCGGGATGGATTTCGGCACCTTCGAGCGCCGTGTCGAGGCGGCGGCCGCGCGGGACGACCGCGTCGTGGTGGCGGAGCGGGTGGACGCCGACCTGATGGCGCGCTCTCCCGTGCTCGTCTGGCGCAATGCCACGCGGATCCGGCTGATCGGCGCTTTCCGCGCCGCCCATGGCGCTCCGGAACGGGAACTGGTGCCGGGCGAGCCGCTGATCTGCGACGGGATCGAACTGCCGCTGAAGCACCGCAAGAAGCGGATCGACCTCGAAGCGCGCGGCCTCATCAAGGGCGCGCCGGTCGTCTATCTCGGCCCGGGATCGCGCGATGGCTTCGCCCGGCTGCATGTGATCGGCGCCGAGGAACCCCAGGTCTCGGTCGCGGCCATCGTGCGGATCGAGGCGCCGGAGGAGGAGGAACCCTTCATCCCGCATGCCGCACAGATGGGAGCCGTCTTCCTGCACGGGGCGGCGGTGACGATCCACAAGGCGCAGGGCAGCCAGTGGGAGACGGTGCAGGTCTTCGCCCCCGACCTTTACGCCGCTGCCCAGTCGGGCCGGGTGGAGGCGGGGATCGCGCTGTGGAAGCGGCTGGCCTATGTGGCGATCACCCGGGCGGAGCAACGGCTGGTCTGGGTGATCCGCAACCGTCTGGCGCGACCGACGCAGCCGCTCGGCGTGGACGACCTGCCAAGGGCTGCCGGGCGGCTGTCGCTGGGGCAGGACTGAGGCGGGCGGAGGCCCGGGCGGGCGGAGCCAATCATGAACGGACTTGGCCCTTTGAGGCCGGCCCCGGGCGGATCGGGGAAATGTTCCACCGTGTGGCGCCGGCGAAACGCAATGGTTTCAAAGCCTTGCGCGATTCGATTCAGGATTGATTCACGCTACACGACTCCCTGCTTTTTGAGGGTATTTGGGAGGTTGAGCCATTCTG
>CAZRQN010000284.1:0-1919 GCA_964602115.1 uncultured Rhodobacterales bacterium | reverse complement strand
GCTGGGCGGCGGCTGCGAGCTGGCGATGATGTGCGACTTCATCATCGCCGCCGACACGGCCAAGTTCGGCCAGCCGGAGATCAACCTCGGCATCGTCGCCGGCATCGGCGGCACCCAGCGGCTGACCCGTTTCGTCGGCAAGTCCAAGTCGATGGACATGCACCTGACCGGCCGCTTCATGGATGCGGCGGAGGCCGAGCGCTGCGGCCTCGTCTCCCGCGTGGTGCCGGCCAAGGCACTGATCGAGGAGGCGATGAAGACCGCCGCCAAGATCGCCGGAAAGTCGGCCCTGACGGTGATGGCGGTGAAGGAGGCGGTCAACCGCGCCCAGGAAACCTCGCTGCGCGAGGGCCTCCTGTTCGAGCGGCGGCTCTTCCACGCGCTCTTCGCCACCGAGGACCAGAAGGAGGGCATGGCCGCCTTCCTGGAAAAACGCCAGCCGCAATTCCGCGACCGCTGACGCGGGACTTCCGGCCTCGGGTTGACAATCCCGCGAGTCGGCCCTAATGGCGCGGGCTCCAAGTTCAGGACACCTGCCCGATGGCCAATACCGCCCAATCCAAGAAGCGCGCCCGCCAGGGAGTTGCCCGCGCCGCCGTGAACAAGTCGCGCCGCTCGCGCATCCGCACTTTCGTGCGCAAGGTCGAAGAGGCCATCGCCTCCGGCGACGCCACTGCTGCGGCCTCGGCGCTGAAAGCGGCGCAGCCGGAACTGGCGCGCGGCGTCTCCAAGGGCGTGCTGCACAAGAACACCGTGTCGCGGAAGATCTCGCGCCTCACCGCCCGGGTGAAGGCCACGGCGACCGCCACCGCCTGACCGGCACAATCCCGGCCATTCGTCATTCGGCGCCCTTCGGGGCGCCGTTTTGCATTCCGGAACCGCGCGGGCGTGGCAGCTTTGCACCGGCTGCGGGATTCGCAGGGCCGCCGGGCTGTCAAGCGAGTTGTTCGGTTGCGGACGCGCGCGGGGCGTTGCTAGCGTCTCCGGGCGATTCACTCGTCCGGGGGGACGGAGCGTGGTCGCAACCGGAACCGGCCGCCCTGCTGCCAGCACGACGAGCCAAAAAGATCCGTTTGCGATCAAGTTCTTAGGTCTGCGCCGCCAGCGCAAGGCAAGTCAGATGGCAGGGAAGGCGCAAGGCAGTCAGCCTTGCCCGGTGTCATGACGTGCAGAAGCAGGCGCGAAGGCCGGTCACCGCCGGATCAGGTGAGTCGTGCCCGGCAGGCGCTTGTTCGAGGCCATGCCGGGTCAAGGGACAGAACGACGGCAGGCGGGACAAATGACGCAAGACACCTGGCTCACCGCGCGCGAGACGCTTCGCGCCCGGATCGGCAAGGCCAATTTTTCCCGCTGGATCGAGCCGCTGCGGTTCATCGCGCTCACCGATGCCGTGGCCCGATTCTCGGTCCCCTCCACCTTCATCGGCGACTGGGTGGCGCGCTCCTATTCCGAAGGGATTCTCGCCTGCCTGAAGGCGGCCGGGGTCGCAGCGGAAAGGCTGGAGTTCTCGCTCGACCCTGCGGCGCTGCGCCCGGCCGCGTCCACGTCGAACGGCGCCGCCCGGCCCCGGCCGGCCCGCGCCCGCCCGCTGGCGGAAGACCTGCCGAGCGCGCCCCTGGACGCACGCTATTCCTTCGAAAGCTTCGTGGTCGGCAAGCCGAACGAGCTTGCCTATTCCGCCGCGCGCCGGGTGGCGCTGGGCGGCAAGGTCACATTCAACCCGCTGTTCCTCTATGGCGGCGTCGGCCTCGGCAAGACGCATCTGATGCATGCCATCGCCCAGGAGCTGAACAGATCCCAGCCGGACCTCCGCGTCCTTTACCTGTCGGCCGAACAGTTCATGTACCGCTTCATCCAGGCGCTGCGCGAGAAGAACATCATGGACTTCAAGCAGAACTTCAGTTCGGACGATGTGCTCA
>CAZRQN010000283.1:0-1930 GCA_964602115.1 uncultured Rhodobacterales bacterium | reverse complement strand
TCCGACAGAAAACCACAACACGCCGCCCTCACAAAGCCCGTGTCGTGTAGTGTGCTCGTTGGGCGGGTTGCTGCTGACCCTGGGCCTCTGGCTGGTGGCGCGGCGGGCCGAGCGGATGCGGTTGGCGCGGCTGAAGGGCAGGGTGGCGCCCACGCTTGGCGCCCGCCTGTCCGGGCCCCTGCCGCCGGCCCTGGCGGTGCTCGCGGCCATGGGCGAGAGCCGGAGCCCCGGGCGCACGATCGACGCGACGATCCACCATGTCACGCCGGGCGTGCGGCTCATCACCCTCGTCATCGGCGGCGCCTGCCTGTGGCTGATCTGGGGGCCTTCCGCCGGAATCTACCTGCCGCCGGGGCCGGTCAGCTGGGGGACGACGGCGCTGGTTGCGCTGGCTTCGGCCCATCAGTTCACCTTCTGCGCGCGGGCGGACCGTGACCGGCTTGTCACCGAGACCCTGCTCCACTGGCGGCGCGAGGCGCGGTGGAGCGAGCTGGCCGCGATCCGCGACAATGGCGCCTACGAATATGTCCTCCAGTTCGCAGACCGGCGGCTCAAGTTGCCCAAGCACCTTGTCGGCATGCCCGATCTCCTGCACTGGATCGGCGAGACGCTGGAGCGGAACGCCGGACAGGATGCCCGAACTCCCCGAGGTTGAAACCGTCCGCCGGGGGCTGATCCCGGTCTTGGAGGGCGCAGTGATCGCCAGCGCCGAACTGCGGCGCCCCGACCTGCGCCGGCCCTTTCCGCCTCGGCTGGCCGAACGGCTGCAGGGATGCCGGGTCACGGCCCTGCGGCGGCGCTCGAAGTACCTGCTCGCCGATCTGTCGAGCGGGGAGACGCTGCTCGTCCATCTCGGGATGAGCGGGCGGATCCTGGTCGCCGAGGCGCCGCTCGGTACCTTCCACCACCCGCTGCCCGCACCGACGAAGCACGACCATGTGGTGCTGACCACCGGGGCCGGCGCGCGCATCACCTTCAACGACGCCCGCCGCTTCGGCCTGATGGACCTGCTCGTCACCGGAACGGAGGAAGCCCATCCGCTGCTTGCCGGGCTCGGGCCGGAGCCACTGGGCAATGATTTCTCCGAGGAATGGCTGGCCGCGCGCTTCGCCGGCAAACGCATGCCGGTGAAGGCGGCGCTGCTCGACCAGCGGCTGGTGGCCGGGCTCGGCAACATCTACGTCGCCGAGGCGCTGTTCCGCGCCGGCATCGCGCCAAGCCGCCAGGCGGGCGACCTCACCGAAGGGGAGATCGCGCGCCTGGTGCCGGTGATCCGCGAGGTTCTGGCCGAGGCGATCGAGGCCGGCGGGTCCTCGCTGCGCGACCACCGCCGCCCGGATGGCGAACTGGGCTATTTCCAGCACAGTTTCCGCGTCTATGGCCGCGAAGGCCAGGCCTGTCCCGCCTGCGGCGCACCGATCCTGCGGATCGTCCAGTCCGGCCGCTCCAGCTTTTTCTGTCCGGCCTGCCAGAATTGACGCCCGCCGATGGTGGCTTGATCGCGCCGGCGTGAGTGGTAGGAGTCCGCGCCAGTGCCCAGACCGGCAAGGGGATGCGGATGGCCTATGAGACGCTGATCGTCGAGATCGAGGATTACGTCGCCCTGATCCGCCTCAACCGGCCCGATCAGCTCAATGCGCTCAACAAGACGCTGATGGCGGAACTTGCGGCGGCGCTCGCGGCGGCGGATGCCAACGAGGGCGTGCGCTGCATCGTCCTGACCGGCTCGGACAAGGCCTTCGCCGCCGGCGCCGACATCCGCGAGATGGCCGAGGCGAGCTTTGTCGATGTCTTCACCGGCGATCTCTACGGCGCCGACAGCCAGTCGATCCTCAATATCCGCAAGCCGATCATCGCCGCTGTCGCCGGTTACGCGCTGGGCGGCGGCTGCGAGCTGGCGATGATGTGCGACTTCATCATCGCCGCCGAC
>CAZRQN010000282.1:0-1936 GCA_964602115.1 uncultured Rhodobacterales bacterium | reverse complement strand
GGTGCGGGCGCGCATGCGTGCCTTCAGCCAGCAGGTGCGCGGCGGCGAGTGGCGCGGCCACGGCGGAGAACGCATCACCGACGTGGTCAACATCGGCATCGGCGGCTCCGACCTCGGCCCGGCGATGGCGACGCTGGCACTGGCGCCCTACCACGACGGACCGCGCGTCCACTACGTCTCCAACGTCGATGGCGCCCATGTCGCCGACACGCTGAAGGGGCTGAACCCGGAGACGACACTGGTGATCGTCGCCTCCAAGACCTTCACCACCATCGAGACGATGACCAATGCCGCCACGGCCCGGGCCTGGATGGCGGCAAAGGTCGCCGATCCCGGCGCCCAGTTCGCCGCCGTCTCCACCGCCATGGACAAGACCGCCGCCTTCGGCATCGCGCCGGAGCGGGTCTTCGGCTTCGAGGACTGGGTGGGCGGGCGCTACTCGATGTGGGGGCCGATCGGCCTGGCGCTGACGATCGCCGTCGGTGCCGCACGCTATGACGAGTTTCTCGCCGGCGGTCGGGCGATGGACAGCCATTTCCAGAATGCGGCGCCGGGCGAGAACATGCCGGTCATGCTGGCGCTGGTCGGCGTCTGGCACAACCAGATCTGCGGCCATGCCACCCGCGCCGTCCTGCCCTACGACCAGCGCCTGTCGCGGCTGCCGGCCTATCTTCAGCAGCTGGAGATGGAATCGAACGGCAAGCGGGTGGGGATGGACGGGGCGGATCTGCCGATGAACTCCGGACCGGTGGTCTGGGGCGAGCCGGGGACCAACGGCCAGCACGCCTTCTACCAGCTGATCCACCAGGGCACCCGCGTCGTGCCCTGCGAGTTCATGGTGGCGCGCCAGGGGCACGAGCCCGATCTGGCGAACCAGCACCTCCTTCTGGTGTCGAACTGCCTGGCCCAGGCCGAGGCGCTGCTGCGCGGCCGCTCGCTGGCCGAGGCCACCGCGATCATGGCGAAGAAGGGCCTGACCGGGGCCGAGCTGGAGCGTCAGGCGCGCCACCGGGTCTTCCCCGGCAACCGCCCCTCGACCATGCTGACCTACGAGAGCCTGACGCCCTTCGTCCTCGGCCAGATCATCGCGCTTTACGAGCACCGGGTGTTTGTCGAGGGCGTGATCCTCGGGATCAACAGCTTCGACCAGTGGGGCGTGGAACTGGGCAAGGAACTGGCGCTGGCGCTGCAGCCGATGCTGGAGGGCAAGGCCGGGACCGAGGGCAAGGACGGCTCCACCCGGGCGCTGGTGGCCTGGGCACGCGGCTGACGTCGGGGCAAATCCCTTGAAGAAAGGGATTTGCAAATTCCTTGTTTCAAGGAATTTGCGCGCTCAGGGCAGGGCGGCCACCACGATCACTTCGACGAGGTATCTCGGGGCCACCAGCTTGGACTCGCCGGTGGCGCGAGCCGGCGCATGGCCCTGCGGCACCCATTCCTCCCAGGCGCGGTTCATCTCGGCCACCGTGGCGGCATCGGCAAGCCAGACCTGGGCCTGAAGGATGCGCGTCTTGTCGGTGCCCGCCTGGGCGAGAAGCCGGTCAACCTCGGCAAGGCATTGCCTGGTCTGCGCATAGACATCCCCGCCATCCTCCGCCACCTGGCCGGAAAGCCAGACGAGACCGTTGTGGATCACCGCCTCGCTCATGCGGGGGCCGGTGCCGAGGCGGGTGATGCGGGACAAGATGGTACTCCGGGCTTGGGGCGGGCCCGCGCTGCCTATTTCACGGATGGCGAAAGAGGAAGCCCTCCCGCGCAGCTTTGCCGCTTGGGGGAAGCAAGGGGGCGGCGCCCCGCCCCCTTGGACCCCCTCACTGCTCCTGCGGAGAGGGGAGCGCCTGCCCCGTCATGCGCCCTGGCGGGCGCGCTTCGTGTGGCGCTTCGGTCTTTGAGCCCTGCTCTCGTGGAGAGACCCGGGGCGCTGCCCCGGGCCCCG
>CAZRQN010000281.1:0-1948 GCA_964602115.1 uncultured Rhodobacterales bacterium | reverse complement strand
TCTCCGCACGCGCGAGCTCAGGCGCGGTCCACAGCACCAGGCCGAGTGCGGCGCAGACATGCGCCTCGACGCCCGGATCGATATTGGCAAAGGTGCCGTCCGCGCCGGAGATGGCACCGGTGGCGATCTCGGCCCGCGCCGCCACCAGCCGCGCCCGGGCGCGCTGGAACTCGGCATGGAAGCGGGCGAAGGTCAGGCCCATCGTCACCGGCTCGGCATGGATGCCATGGCTGCGGCCGATGCGCGGCGTGTCCTTGTGGGCGAAGGCCTGCGCCTTCAGCGCCGCCAGCACCCGGTCCACCCCCGCGACCAGCAGGTCGGCTGCGCGGGTCAGCTGGACGTTGAAACAGGTGTCCAGAACATCCGAGGAGGTCATCCCCTGATGGACGAAGCGCGCCTCATCGGCGCCGACGATCTCGGCCAGATGGGTCAGGAAGGCGATGACGTCATGCTTGGTCACCGCCTCGATCGCGTCGATGCGCGCCACGTCGAAGGTGGCGTCCTTCGCCTTCCACACCGCTTGCGCATTGGCCTTCGGGATCACCCCCAGCGCCGCCTGCGCGTCGCAGGCATGGGCCTCGATCTCGAACCAGATGCGGAACTTGGTCTCCGGCGACCAGATCGCGACCATCTCGGGGCGGGAATAGCGGGGGATCATCGGCAGTCGGTCCTTGCGGCAAGCATCGGGCGTGCCCTAGACCGGGGGCGAGGAGGAGTCGAGATGATCCGCATGATCGCCGCTCTCCTGTTCGCCTCCCCGGCCCTGGCCGAGGACTGGCGCCCCCTGACCGGAGCGGAGATCGCCCAGGCCCTGACCGCCCGGTCGCTGGTCTATGAAGGCGGTGCGACCCAGGACTTCTTCGCCGACGGACGCACGCTCTACGAGGCCGGCAGCCCCTCCTGGGGTCATTGGCGGGTGGAGGGCGACCGCTACTGCAGCCAGTGGCCGCCGCGCGAGGCATGGGACTGCTATGCGGTGGAGGCCGAGGCGGGCGGTCTCGGCCTGCGTTTCGTCGGCGGGTCGGGCGAGGTGACGGCGGGCCGCTACGACGACCTCGAATAGGCTCCCCGGGTTCAGGCGGCAAGGAGTTGGGAATGCTCGAATATCCTGACGAGGTGATCGACCGGCTGCAGCTTCTCTGGGGCGAAGGCTTCATGTCGCCCGGCGGGCCGCAGGAGGTGAAGCGCATCGTCGCCGGCGTCGATCTTTCCGGCCGGCGGGTACTCGACATCGGCTGCGGGGCGGGTGGGCCGGCGGCGGTGCTGGCGGGCGAACTCGGCGCGCGGGTCACGGGGCTCGATGTCGAGGCGCCGGTGCTGGCCCGCGCCCGGGCGCGGGCCGAGGCGATGGGCCTTGCCGGGCGGCTGGACTTCGTCCTGGCCGATCCGGGCCCGCTGCCCTTTGCCGACGCCAGCTTTGACGTGGTCTTCAGCAAGGACGCGCTGATCCATGTCCCCGACAAGAGCGCGATCTACCGCGAGATCCTGCGTGTGCTGCGCCCCGGTGGCCGATTCGTGGCCAGCGACTGGCTGGCAGGCGAGAATGCGGATGCCGACCCGGAATTCCGGGCCTTTCTCGCTGGCGAGGACATGAGCTTTGCCATGGCAACCGAAGCCGCCACGGCGCGGGCCATGCAGGACGCCGGTTTTGTCGAGGTGCGCACCGAGGACCGGAACGCCTGGTATGCGGTGTTCGCAGCCCAGGAACTCGCCCGGCTGGAAGGCGAACTGAAGCCGGCGGCGATCGGGCGGCTGGGGCCGGCCCGGTACGAAAGCTGGATGGTCATGCGCCGACAGATTGCCGCAGCCGCCGCCTCAGGCAGCCTGCGACCGACCGATCTGCACGGGCGCCGCCCGGCGCTGGGTTGAGGGCGGCAGCCTGCGGGCAGGGGGAGGACTGAATCCCGCGCCCATCCCCGCTCGCTCCGTTAAACAATTAACCTTCCCT
>CAZRQN010000280.1:0-2005 GCA_964602115.1 uncultured Rhodobacterales bacterium | reverse complement strand
AGGTCGAGCTCACCTCGCGCCGGACCGGCGAAAACGAGGCGATGAGCCCCGAAGCAGCGGTGGACCGGGTGGCGCAGATCTACGCCGGGCGCTGAGCGCCCGGCGTTCAGGCCGGGGCGAGCCAGCCCTCATAGCGAACGATCGGGCCGGCCAGCGGCAGGGCGATCTCGACGTGGAAATGAAACCGTCCGCTGCGGACGGTTTCAAAGCTGACGCCTTTCGGCAGAAAAAGGGCGGGAAGCGGGACGCCGAACAGCCTCCAGCGCCGGGGAATAAGACGAAGGCGATCTTGTTCAACCACAAGCGCCAGACTGAAAGCGAAAGGGCCGAAGTGCTCGACGATCAGATGCGCATCACGGCCGGTGCCGGCCGACTGTCGGGAGAGCATGCGACGCCCGGCAAAATTGCGCTCCCAGGTCTCGACCCCAGCGGAGTCGGTGCGAAAACGCACCGTGACCGGGACGTCTTGCCCTGCGGCGGGAAAGCCGAATAGCCGGGCGACCAGTCGCGCCACGACTCCGCTACCGCGTTCTACCTGCGCCAGTCCGCGCCATTCGGCAAAGGCTCCGGGCTGGTGCAGGCGCTGCACTTCGTAGGGCAGGGCGCCAAAGGCGCTGCCGAGTATCCGGCAGTAGAGCGGGCCTTTCCCCTCCTCGCGCCAGCCGGTGCGGATCGTCCGGCGGGCGAACTGCGCTTCGTAGTCCGACAGACCAAGCGCATCGATGCCCGAGCGCGCGCCGATGGCCGGCGGTTTTCCTGCCAGGCATCGACGTATCAGGGCCTCGCAGGCCATTGAGGGGATCAGTGGGCCGTCGTCCCCCTCGGCAAGCAGGTGCCAGGAGCGGCGCACCCGATGGCCGTCGCGCAGCCCCAAGGCCTCGACAAACATTCCCCCGCGATGCTCGCCGAAGCGCATTGCGTTCAGCACCCGGAAGCACAGCGGCGCCAACGGCGCCAGCGACGGCAGCCGCAGCCGGGCCCGCAGAAGGGCCAAGGCGATCAGCAGACGGTGCAGGAATTCAGGCGTGGGGCCGGCCCCCATCCACAGGCTGCGGATTTCGGGCATGACTTCGGGAATTGCCTTCAGGTCTGGAACTTCCACCAGCGAGAACAAGGTGTTACGCAAGGGCACGGCGCCGGGCGGCGCAACGGTGTACCGCGTCGTGTCGCCGAGACCGCTGCGCGTCGTCTGCGTGCCGGCGAGTTTCAGCGAAACAGGCGCGCCGCCATAGCTCAGCACGGCTCGCATGACATTCAGTCCCACTACCGCATGGGGCGAAGGGGCGATACCGCCGCAGACTTCGCGCAGCTCCATCGTGCGGGACATTTCGCGCAGCACCGCCGCCGTCAGCACCGGAAAGCTCGACGCGCCGGAGAGTGCAAAGACTCCGGCCGCCCGTGCCGGCGCGTCGAATGCGGGCACGCCAGCCACGAAGTCCGCCCCGTCGGCAAGGTCGAGATAGTTTACCCCCGCCGCGATGCAGGCCCGGAGGGCCGCGTATCGGTCCTCGCCATAGGACTGGAACGGGCCGGAGGCGTCGACCAGCAGTGCCGGCTTCTCCGCCTCAAGCACCGGCTCGATCCTGGCGCGGTCGGCGATCAGCGGTCTGACCCTGGCCTGCCCCTGCCAGGCGTCACAGAATTTTCGTGCCTTGGCCCCGTCGCGTCCGGCGATCAGCAATGTCAGGCGGGCTTCGTCAGCAAGGAGTTGCGCCAGTCGTCCGCCGAAGATGCCATAGCCGCCGAGAATCAACAGTTTCACCGGATTGCTCCCTAGTCCGCCGGGCGAGTGTCGGGGCGCCAGGAGTGGAGGTCAAATCGGTCCGCTCGGACCGGAGTTCCTTTGCCATAAGGATGGGCTAATGCTTGCGCGACGGTGTCCGCGTGCCACAATGGGCCGGTACGGCCGTCTGGTCCGGCTGATCGTCCGCAGAAGGGGACTGCCAGTGATCCGCATCGACAGTTTCACCCTCTCGCTCGACGGCTATGGCGCCGGGCCGGAGCA
>CAZRQN010000279.1:0-2048 GCA_964602115.1 uncultured Rhodobacterales bacterium | reverse complement strand
GGCAGCGCCAGGGTGCAGCCGCCCGGGACGGCTGCGGCCATCGAGGCCGCCGACCTGCCCGGCCTGATCGTCACCCGCCACCGCCATTTCGACGCCCTCCTCGCCCGGGCCGCACCGCTGCCGGCCCTGCGCACCGCCGTCGTCTGCCCCGAAAGCGCCGAGGCGCTGCAGGGCGCGCTGATGGCGCGGGCCGAGACGCTGATCGAGCCGCTGTTTGTTGGCGATCCGGCGCGCATCCGCGCCGCCGCGCTGGCCGCCGGTGCCGATCTGTCCGGCATCCCGATCATCTCCGCGCCCGGCGAGGGCGAGGCGGCGGCGCGGGCGGTGGCGATGGTGCGGGCCGGCGAGGCCGGGGCGATGATGAAGGGCCATCTGCATACCGAGGCGCTGATGCATGCGGTTCTCGACCGCGAGGCGGGGCTGCGCGGTCCCCGGCGGCTCAGCCATGTCTTCGTCATGGATGTTCCGGGGCTCGACCACCTGCTGTTTCTCACCGACGCGGCGATCAACATCGCGCCCGATCTCGATGCCAAGGCCGATATCATCCAGAACGCCATCGACCTCGCCCGCTCCCTGGGCATTGCCCAACCGCGCGTCGGCGTGCTTTCGGCGGTGGAGGTGGTCAATCCGGCCATCCCCTCCTCGGTGGATGCGGCCCTGCTGGCCAAGATGGCCGAGCGCGGCCAGATCACCGGCGGGCTGGTGGACGGGCCGCTGGCCATGGACAATGCCGTCAGCCTGGCGGCGGCGCGGACCAAGGGGCTGACCTCGCCGGTCGCGGGGCGGGCGGAGGTGCTGGTGGTGCCGGGGATCGACGCGGGCAACATGCTGGCCAAGCTGCTGGCCCATCTCGCCCATGCCGAGGCCGCCGGCGTCGTCGTCGGTGCCGCCGCGCCAATCATCCTGCCCTCGCGGTCCGACAGCCCCAAGGCGCGGCTCGCCGCCTGTGCGGTCGCCGCAATCCACGCCCTTGGCCCGAAGGAGCCCGCCCCATGACCCTGCCCGTCCTCGGCGCCGCGCTGACGCTCGACATGCTGGCGCATAACCGCGACTGGGTGCTCTCCGCCCCCCGCGACGTGGAACTGCAGAGCTTCTGCCTCGCCCAGGTGCTCGACGGCGACATGGGGCCGGCGCTCGACCGTGCGCGCAAGCTGCTCGACGGCCACAGCGGCCGTCTCGGCCTGCACGGGCCCTTCGTCGGCTTCCAGATCGACTGCGCCGATCCCGCCATCGCTGCGGTGATCCAGAACCGCATGCTGAAATGCCTCGACGCCTGCGAGAGGCTCGGGGCCGACCAGATGGTGATCCACTCGCCCACCACCGCCTGGGACCACACCAACCACCAGTCAGAGCCGGTGCAGGCCTATCTCCAGATCGAGAAGACCCGTTTCGTCATGGCCCCTGTCATCCGGCGGGCCGAGGACATGGGCGTCACGCTGGTGATCGAGAATGTCGAGGACATCGACCCCTCGGCCCGGGTGCGGCTGGCCGAGGCGCTGAAAAGCCCGGCGGTGCAGGTCTCGCTCGACACCGGGCACGCGCATTACGCCCATGCCCTGACCGGCGCCCCGCCGGTGGACATCTTCATCCAGGCGGCCGGGAAAAGGCTCCAGCACGTCCACCTCCAGGACACCGACGGCTTCGCCGACCGGCACTGGCACCCGGGCGAGGGGGTGCTGCCCTGGCGGGCGATCTTTGCCGCACTCGGAAAGCTGCCGAAACTGCCGCGCCTGATCCTGGAGGTGAACGACGAGCGCAATGTCCGGCGCGGGGCGGAACATCTCGCGGGGCTGGGGCTGGCGGCGTAGGGCGGGGTTCACCCCGCCGGTCGCGCCAAGGCGGGGCGGTCCCTGCCCTACCGGCCATGGGGCCGGCAGGCGGCCAGGCGCCTCCCTCCCCCCTCCGTGGGGGAGGGGGCTCCCCACGACATGCGCCGAGCCCCCAACACCCACCCCTCCCCGCCAGGGGGAGGGGTGGCGCCTGTCAGCTCCCGGCCTGATCCTGGAGGTGAACGACGAGCGCAATGTCCGGCGCGGGGCGGAACATCT
>CAZRQN010000278.1:0-2067 GCA_964602115.1 uncultured Rhodobacterales bacterium | reverse complement strand
ATGTCGGCGAGCACCCAGCCCTCGGCGAAGGGGATCACCGCCCAGGCCAGCACCGCGAGCACGAAGGACAGCATCGGCGCCAGGAAGAACACCGGCCGGTCGGCCCCTGCCGGGACGACGATTTCCTTGACGACATATTTCAGCGCATCGGCAAAGGTCTGCAGAAGGCCCCAGGGCCCGACCACGTTCGGACCGCGCCGCATCTGCACCGCCGCCCAGATCTTCCGGTCGCCATAAACCAGGAAAATCAGCGAGATCATCACGAAAGCCGTGACCATCAGCGCCTGGGCCGCGATGAGAAGGACGATGCCCGCCCCGGTGTCGAAGAAGCTGACGTCCATCCCCGATTCCCCTCAGTCCGCCGGTATGCCGCGTTCATCGCAGTCTCGCGCCACCACCTCGGCATCGATCGTGTCGATGCCGCGCGGAAGCGCCGCTGTGATCGTGTAAATCGCATCTGCGTGCCAGATGCCAGCCTGCTTGGAGACCAGCGTACGGACGTGACGCGCAAAGCCGAAACCGCCCGCCGACGCCATCCGGGCGGCGGCGCAACGGCCATAGTCCTCAAGCAGATCCGGGCCCGGACTGCCGCGCAGCGAGAGGCGGAAATTCACCAGGCCATCGCCCATAACCTCCGTCGCCACGCCGCGATAGTCCGGCACCCCGCCGGGGGCGGGGCTGCAGGCGGCAAGGGTGGTGGCCAGGGCGTAGGTCATCCCCATCCTCACTCGGCCGCGATCGGCATGTCAGCCCGGCCTGCCGCCAGACGCGACAGTTCCGCCATCACCGCCGAGGCGCGGGCGATGGGGTTGGTCAGGTAGAAATCCGCCACTGCGGAGCCGAAGGCGCCACTGCCCAGCGCGGCCTCGGGCTCCATCGCGCCGGCGTTGGCCGGGACCTCGTCGATCCGGCCGAGATGGGGATGCGCGGCGACCATGGCCTTGCGCAGCGCGGCGAGCGAATCCCACGGCAGCGCCGTGCCGAGCTCACCCGACAGCGCCCGCAGGATCGCCCAGTTCTCCTTGGCCTCGCCCGGCGGGAAGCCGGCGCGCAGCGCCAGTTGCGGGCGGCCCTCGGTATTGACGAAAAGCCCGTTCTCTTCCGTATAGGCCGCCGCCGGCAGGATAATGTCGGCCCGGTGCGCGCCCCGGTCGCCGTGGCTTCCCTGATAGATCACCATCGGCCCGGCCGGCAGGTCGATCTCGTCGGCGCCGAGGTTGAAGATCACCTCAGCCCCGTCCAGCGCCCCGGCAAGCCCGCCGTCACTGGCACAGCCGACATCCAGCGCACCGACACGGGACGCCGCCGTATGCAGGATCATCAGTCCTGCCTCCGTCATCGACCCAACCCGCTGGACAAGCGCCAGCACCGCAGCACCGTCCTCCCCGGAAAGCGCGCCTTGCCCGACGATGATCAGCGTCCGCTTGCCCGCCAGGCCGGAAACATCCTGCTTCAGCAAGGATGCCAGCGCCGACCGGTCGGTGCCGACATGGGTGTAGTCATAGGTCAGATCGGCGGCGGGACCGACAAGCCCGATCTTCGCCCCCCTGGTCCAGGCCTTGCGGAGGCGCGCATTCAGCACGGGCGCCTCGACCCGGGGATTGGTGCCGACAAGAAGGATTGCGGCCGCCGAGTCGATATCCTCGATCTTCGCGGTGCCGACATAGCCGGCCCGGTTTCCGGCCGGCAGCTTGGCACCATCCACACGGGATTCAACTTTTCCGCCAAGGCCTTCGACCAGTTTCTTCAAGCTGTACGCCGCTTCCGTCGAAGCCAGGTCGCCGACAAGGCCGGCCACCTTTCGCCCCTTCAGCGCCGCCGCAGCGGCCGCGAGTGCTTCGCCCCAGCTTGCCGGAACGAGCTTGCCGCCCTTGCGCACATAGGGCCGGTCCAGCCGCTGGCGGCGCAACCCGTCCCAGATGAAGCGGGTCTTGTCGGAGATCCACTCCTCGTTCACCCCGTCATGGTTGCGCGGCAGGATGCGCATGACCTCACGGCCCTTGGTGTCCACCCGGATATTGGAGCCGAGCGCGTCCATCACGTCGATCGACTCGGTCTTGGTCAGTT
>CAZRQN010000277.1:0-2092 GCA_964602115.1 uncultured Rhodobacterales bacterium | reverse complement strand
CATCGAGAAGCGCCGGCGGCAGGTCCTGGTGCACGCCGCGGGGGCGGAAATAGGCGGCGTGGAGCCGCGCCCCGCAGGCGCGCTCATAGAAGACCATCAGCTTCTCGCGCTCCTCGAAGCCCCAGAGCGGCGGGGTCAGCGCGCCCACGTCCATCGCCTGCGTGGTGATGTTAAGGAGGTGGTTCAGCACCCGGCCGATCTCGGAATAGAGCACCCGGATCAGGCTGGCGCGACGGGGCACGACGGTGCCCGTCAGCTTCTCGATCGCCAGACACCAGGCATGCTCCTGGTTCATCGGCGCCACGTAGTCGAGCCGGTCGAAATAGGGCAGGTTCTGCAGGTAGGTGCGGCTTTCCATCAGCTTCTCGGTACCCCGATGGAGAAGGCCGATATGGGGATCGCAACGCTCGACGATCTCGCCGTCCAGCTCCAGCACCAGACGGAGAACGCCGTGCGCGGCCGGATGCTGCGGGCCGAAGTTGATGTTGAAGTTGCGGATGCGCTGCTCGCCGGTCTCCAGATCGACCGAACCGTCGTCATAGGAATTGCGCCGGATGTCGCCGTCCATCATGCCGGCTCCTCCATCGAGGGTTGTGGGTTGGAAACGGCCAGCGCCCAGAGCAAGGCCACTGGCCCCAGATACGGAATGAGCCCGAAAACCAGCACCCAGGTCGGATAACGGTGGCGCTTTTGAATGACCCGCGCCGGCATCAGCACGGCAAGCACATACAGGGCGGACAGACTGAGCGCATAGACGCTCAAGGACAGAACTTGGAGCCAGCCGGTCTCCATCACCCCACCGCCCCTTCCGCCTTGGCCATGGCCTTCGGCACGAATTTGTCCCAGCGCACGACGGCCCGCTGGTGCCGCCCCTCGCCGATCATGTCCAGCCCGTCATGGGCGCGGACCTTGAACCACACCTTGCGCCCCTCGACCGCCTGCACCTCGGTCTCCACGGTGACCGTCAGCCCCGGCGGCGTCGCCGCCACATGGCTCACATCCACATGGGTGCCGAGCGAACCCTCGCCGTCCTCGTAGAAAGGCGCGAGATGCTCGATGCAGGCCCATTCCATCAGCCCGACCAGATAGCCGGTGGCCAGCACGCCGGGCATGGCCCGGAACTGCGCCGACTCGGGGTAGAGATGCGGCACCGTATGCTCCGCCCCGATCCGGTGACGGAAGCTCGCGCGCGCGCCCGGGGTCAGGCCGGGCCGCATCAGGCCTTCTTCTCGTCGCCGGGCAGGACGTATTTGGCGCCCTCCCAGGGGGACATGAAGTCGAACTGCCGGTATTCCTGCACCAGCTTCACCGGCTCATAGACCACCCGCTTCTGCACCTCGTCATAGCGCACCTCGGTATAGCCGGTGGTGGGGAAATCCTTGCGCAAAGGATAGCCGCGGAAACCATAGTCGGTGAGGATGCGGCGCAGGTCCGGATGGCCCGAGAAGATGATCCCGAACATGTCGAAGACCTCGCGCTCGAACCAGTTGGCCGAGGGATGGACCGCGATGATCGAGGGGACCATCGCATCCTCGCGCACCGCCACCTTCAGCCGGATGCGGTGGTTCCGGTACATCGACAGGAAGTGATAGACGACATCGAAGCGCTCGGCCCGGTCGGGATGGTCCACCCCGGTGATGTCAACCAGGGTCGAGAACCGGCAGGCGCCATCGGACTTCAGGAACTCGACGAAGGACACCAGATGCTCCGGCGCGACCTCGACGGTCAGCTCGCCGAAGGCGACCTGCGTCTCCACCACCGCCTCGGGGCGGCGCAGCTGCAGATGGGCGGACAGTTCTTCCAGCGCTTCGGACATGGCCTTACCTCACCAGCGTGCCGGTGCGGCGGATCTTCCGCTGCAACTGCAGGATTCCGTAGAGCAGCGCCTCGGCCGTGGGCGGGCAGCCGGGAACGTAGAGATCCACCGGCACCACCCGGTCGCAACCGCGCACCACCGAATAGCTGTAGTGGTAATAGCCCCCGCCATTGGCGCAGGAGCCCATCGAGATCACATAGCGCGGCTCGGGCATCTGGTCATAGACCTTGCGCAGCGCCGGGGCCATCTTGTTGGTCAGCGTGCCGGCGACGATCA
>CAZRQN010000276.1:0-2104 GCA_964602115.1 uncultured Rhodobacterales bacterium | reverse complement strand
AAACTACCTCGCCAATGCAGGATATGCTTCAGCATGAGGCGATCACGCTCTAGCAGAACCCGCGTCCAGGACCCGCAAGGGCTGATGAGCGACGGAAGGGCGATTCGCCGGCGGAACCTCCGGCCCCCGCAGCCCCTGACCCCTCCGCAATGAGCTTTGCGCAATCTTCTGCGCTGGCCGAGGGGGTCGGCGGAGGTTTCTCCCGCTTCCGGCTCTCCCCCGTTGAACCTTGCCCGCGAAGCCGCGACAATGGTGCAAAACTCAGGGAGAGATGAAGATGCTGAACGCGGACGTGGCCAAGCGGCGCGACGAGGCGATCTCGCGCGGCGTCGGAATGATGACGCAGATCTACGCCGACCGGGCGCTGAATTCCGAGATCTGGGACATCGAAGGCAACCGCTACATCGATTTCGCCGCCGGAATCGCGGTGGTCAACACCGGCCACTGCCATCCCAAGGTGATGGCGGCGGTGGCCAGCCAGATGGCGAAATTCACCCATACCTGCCATCAGGTGATGCCCTACGAGCCCTATATCCGCCTCGCCGAACGCCTGAACGACAAGGTGCCCGGCGACTGGCCGAAGAAGACGATCTTCGTCACCACCGGAGCCGAGGCCTGCGAGAACGCGGTGAAGATCGCCCGCATCGCCACCGGACGGAACGCGGTCATCGCCTTCGGCGGCGGCTTCCATGGCCGCACCTTCATGGGCATGAGCCTTACCGGCAAGGTCGAGCCCTACAAGAAGGGCTTCGGCGCGATGATGCCGGATGTCTATCACGTCCCCTTCCCGATGGGGCCGCATGGTGTCTCCACCGCCGACGCGATGAAGGGGATCGAGAAGCTGTTCAAGGCCGATCTCGATCCGGCGCGCGTCGCCGCGATCATCTTCGAGCCGGTGCAGGGCGAAGGTGGCTTCTACCCCGCGCCGACCGACCTCGTGCGCGCGATCCGCAAGCTCTGCGACCAGCATGGCATCGTCATGATCGCCGACGAGGTGCAGACCGGCTTTGCCCGGACCGGCACGCTCTTCGCCATGGAGGCGCATGGTGTGGCGGCGGACCTCACGACCATGGCCAAGGGGCTCGCGGGCGGCCTGCCGCTGGCCGCCGTCACCGGCAAGGCCAGCCTGATGGACGCGGCCAATCCCGGCGGGCTGGGCGGCACCTATGGCGGCAATCCGCTCGGCATCGCCGCCGCCCATGCCGTGCTTGACGTGATCGAGGAAGAAGACCTCTGCGCCCGGGCCAACGAGCTCGGCTCGCGGCTGAAGCAGAAGCTGGAATCGATCCGCGCCACGGTGCCCGAGATCTCCGACATCCGCGGCCCGGGCTTCATGGTGGGGGTCGAGTTCGCCAATCCGGGCAGCAAGGAGCCCGACGCCGGCTTCACCGGCCGGGTGCGGACCGAGGCGCTCAAGCGCGGGCTCGTGCTGCTCACCTGTGGCGTCTATGGCAATGTCATCCGCTTCCTGGCCCCGATCACCATTCCCGAAGCGCATTTCGCCGAGGCGATGGAGATCCTCGAAGCCTCGATCGCCGCCGCCCGCCAAGGCTGAGGGCTCGGGCGGGAGGTGACGCTCCTGCCTGACCGGCCGTGGCCGGCGTGTTTGACGCCGCTGCGGCCGTCAGGCGGGTGGTCGCCGGGGCATCCCGGGTGCCCGGCAGCAGGGTTTGCCGGCTGCGCAACCCTGAAGGCCGAGTGGCGCCGCCGGACGCGCATTGGCGCGATGACAGGCAGCCCCTTGCCAGGATGCGCCCGCCGCACAGGCCCGAAGCGCTGGACGCAGCACGGGCGGCGAGAGCCTGACATCGTGGCCATGGCATCCTCGGCCGGAAACGCCTCCTTGCCGAGAAGGGCCCACTCATCGGTGGGGCGAACGCCGATCCCGGCCCGGTCTGCCAGGAGACAACCTCGCACGATGGACAACCCGGCATTGGGGCTCGGCCCATGTTGCCACGTTGCGCCCGCGCCAATGCGCGCGCGAAGGATGCTGCGCTAAGCCTCTGAAGTCACGCGTCTCTTAAAGCGCTCCCGCCCTCTGTCGCGGCTCGAAGTGGGCCGCTCCGCCGGTTGGGGGGAGGAGCGGCGGGCTCGACCCCGCCCA
>CAZRQN010000275.1:0-2113 GCA_964602115.1 uncultured Rhodobacterales bacterium | reverse complement strand
GTAGCCATGCGGTGAAGCACGCGGGATACGCGATATCCTGGCAGCTCCATGCACAGTGGTGCTGGGGTTAAGCTTTCGATTTGAGGTCGCGATGATGTTCTTCGAGGAGGCGTTGGACCTCCACGAAGCCCTCATCGGTGAAGGCCAAGATCCCGTCGTCATTGTCCCCGTAGACCCAGATGACTCCGTCCTCCGGTTCGAGACCGAGGGTCAGTTCATGGATGAGGTCGTCGCTGACGCCGAGGTCTTTGGCGACACGCTCGACGGTATAGACGTGATGCACCTTGTTGCGCTGCATGATCAGGCCGCCGCGGGTTGGGTTCGCAGTTTTGCGGATTTCCAGTTCCACGGCAGCAGCTCATCGATCCGATGGTGCGGATAGGCGGGCAATCGGGCGAGAACATCGGCGAGCCAGGCTTGCGGGTCGATATCGTTCATCTTGGCCGTCGCAATCAGGCTGTAGAGGATGGCGGCGCGTTGGCCGCCACGGTCGGAGCCGCAGAAGAGCCATGCCTTCCTGCCCAAGGCCACGCAGCGCAATGTGCGCTCGGCGGCGTTGTTCGAGAGGCAGATGCGGCCATCGTCGAGGAAGCGCGTGAAGGACGGCCAGCGGCGAAGCATGTAATTGAAGGCCTTCGCCAGATCGTGCCCTCGCGAGAGCTTGTCGCGGGTCTCGATCATCCAGGTCTCGAGTTCTGCGACCAGCGGCGCGCTCTGGGCCCGACGAACGGCCAGGCGCTCAGCCGGCGGCAGCCCGTTGACCTTCCGCTCGACGGTGAAGAGAGCATCGATGCGCTGCACCGCTTCCAGCGCCAGCGGATAAATCGGCTTGGGCTTTTCGCCGCGGGCTTTCTTGATGGCGGCGGTTTCGACATCGGCGAGCTCGAAGACCTTGCGGCGAGCGTGCGCCCAACAACTCGCCTCCTGAACGGGCCCGGGTTTGCGGTCGGGCGCATAGAGATCGCCGAAGCCGCTATAGGCGTCGGCCTGCAGGATCCCGCTCCAACCCGCCAGATGAGCGTTGGGGTGCTCGGCCCGACGGTCGCGCGAGTAGTAGAACACCGCCGCTGGCGGCGCCGGGCCGGAGAAGGGACCGTCGTCGCGCACATAGACCCATAGTCGGCCGATATCGGTCTTGCCCTTGGCCAGGACCGGCACGGTCGTATCATCACCGTGCAGCCGCTCGGCGGCGAGCACATGGGCCTCGAGGCGTTTGAAGAGCGGCATCAGCGCGACCGCGCCGGCACCCACCTGATCGGCCAGGGTCGACAGGCTCAGCGGCACGCCCTCGCGGGCGTAGCGCTCGGCCTGACGGTTGAGCGGCTGATGCTGCCCGAACTTCTCGAACAGCAGCATGGCCAGGAAGCTCGGACCTGCCCAGCCGCGCGGAGTGGCGTGGAACGGCGCCGGCGCCTGGCTGATCAATTCGCAATCCCGGCAGGAGAACTTCTCGCGCACATGCTGGATCACCTTCCACTGGCGCGGGATCACCTCCAGCGTCTCGGTGACGTCCTCCCCCAGCTTGGACAGCCGCGCGCCGCCGCAGGCCGGGCAAGCACACGGCGCGGGCTCCACGACACGCTCGCGCGGCAGGTGCTCGGGAAACGGCTGTCGAGACGGGTGCTTGCGCGTGAAGGCCGACACCGTCGATGTTTTGGCCCCGGCCGTCTCGGCGGCGAGCTCGTCCTCGGTGGCGGTGGCCTCCAACTCCTCCAGTTCCAACTCCAACTGGTCCAGCAGACGGCGCGTGCGCTCGGCAAGCGGCCCGAACAGCTGGCGCCGCAGCTTGGCGATCTGCAGCTTCAGGTGGGCAATCTGGGCCCGATCGTCGGAGGCTTTGGCCCGGGCGGCGGCGAGTTCAGCCCGCGCGGCGATCAGCGCCGCCTTCAGGGCGTCAATATCGTCCGGCAGGGCATCGGCAACGAGGGCCATGTCCCGTATTGAATCAGAAAAACCGCGCTTTGTGGCATCGAAAATACTTGGCGACGCAGTCTTTATGGCATGGCTCAACCGGCGCTCGATGGTCTCCAGGTGTGCTGCGGATTTCGCCAGTCAATGGCCTCAAGCAAATAACCCATTTGCGCCGGCGTAATCGCGACAGGCCCGCCATTCG
>CAZRQN010000274.1:0-2131 GCA_964602115.1 uncultured Rhodobacterales bacterium | reverse complement strand
TCACGAGCACCCCGTCGTCGAGCCGCAGGAGTTGCACTTCAGGCAGGTGCCGTTCCTGACCAGCGTGTAGTTGCCGCACTCGCCGCAGGCGTCGCCGGTGTAGCCCTGCAGCTTGGCCTTGGTCCGCGCATCGGCGGCCGAGACGGTGCCGGTGGCGAGCGCGGTGGCGCCCATCGTGACG
The DNA here is from genome assembly GCA_964602115.1 of uncultured Rhodobacterales bacterium. Classification (GTDB taxonomy): domain Bacteria; phylum Pseudomonadota; class Alphaproteobacteria; order Rhodobacterales; family Rhodobacteraceae; genus JANOGU01. Next base: position 1,950 of record CAZRQN010000274.1, on the reverse strand, counting down.
CTGGCGGCGGCGAGGCCGGTCAGGCCGGCCTCCGCGCCCGCCTCGCGGCCCCCCGGTTCCTCGCCTCGGCCAAGGAAGAGGTGGTGGACGAGGCCCGCGCGCGGGCCGAGACGCTGGAGGCCGAGGCGGCGCTGGTCACTGCCGCACTGGGGCCGCTGGAGGCGACGGAGTGACCGGCCGGGGGGGCCTTTGCCCCCCGGGACCGGATCAGCCCTTGAGAAGGCCCGACAGGAAGTCCTTGGCACCGCGCAGCAGCTTTTCGCCTTGCATCTCGTAGAGCCGCTTCAGCGCCTGTTCCGTCTGGTCCAGTTCCCGCTTCGTCGCCAAGGCATGCACCGCAGCCGCGTCGGCCACACTCCGATAGTTCTTGGCGACCACCTTGGCACGGCCGCTCATGTCGTTGCGCAGCCCGCACATCTGCCTGTAGGTGTTTTCGTTTGTGTAGCTGAAGGTCTTCAGGCTGCCGATGACCTGCTCCAGAAGATCGACCAGGCCGGTCGCGGCCTCATCGGCGTCGAGATAGGCGGCTTCCATCCCGGACATCCGGTCGGCCACCATCCGGGCAAAGCTCTCGCGCTCGCGCAGCGCATCGCGATAGGCCTCGGTGCTGGCGACCGCATCCTTCAGCGCCTGCGCAAAGGCCGGGCTCTCCACGCCTTCGGAGGCCTCGATGTCCTTCAGCTTGGCGTAGAGCGCGCGGGCGTCGCCGTCGACTGCGGGCCAATCCTCGCGCTGCGCCTTGAACACGGCATCCGCCTGTTCGATCCAGAAGGTGGCGAGGGCCTGCATCTGCTTGCCGGTGCCGCCCATGAATTTCTTGGCTCGGTCGAGACCGAAGTCGATGTTTCGGCCGACCTTCGACGACTCCTTGACCAGCTTGGCGAGGTCTTTCTCCGCGTTGCGGACCTGTTTCGCGGCCTGATCGACCTTGCCCACGCCGTGCAGCCATTCGTAGCTCGCGTCGAGGTCGCGAAGGTGTTGCAGGATGTCCGCCATGTCCGTCCTCCAATTGCGGCCCGGTTGGGTGCAAACCCCCGGACCTGCGGGTCCTGCCCGCCGACAAAAACACTTCCTAAAAAGCCGGTCTCGTATCGTGGGCGATGAATTAGGCAGACAACCGAGGGGATGCAAGGGGTCATTTGCGATTTATTCGCAGAGACGGTGGCAGTACGGGCGAACCTGCGCGCGGGTTGGTCGGGGGGCGCCCTGAATGACAATGGCTGCGTGCCGAGGCACGCAGCCAAAGGGACCATTCGATCCTGAAAGGCCTCGGGCGCGGGCGCCCGAGGTCAGGGGATCACGAGCACCCCGTCGTCGAGCCGCAGGAGTTGCACTTCAGGCAGGTGCCGTTCCTGACCAGCGTGTAGTTGCCGCACTCGCCGCAGGCGTCGCCGGTGTAGCCCTGCAGCTTGGCCTTGGTCCGCGCATCGGCGGCCGAGACGGTGCCGGTGGCGAGCGCGGTGGCGCCCATCGTGACGCTGGCGGCGGCGAGGCCGGTCAGGCCGGCGCTCTCCTCGCGCAGGCCGGCGATCCCGCCCTGGAACACCATCAGCTCCTGCGGCAGCCGTCCCCGCGTGTAGCCGGTGGAGGCGACGCGCTTGATCACCTCGAAGGCCGAGGAACCGCCGGAGTTCGGCACTTCCTTGAAGTTGCGCTTGCCCTCCTCCTCGCCGCGCCCGAGCTCGTCGAAGGTGATGCCGGCGGGCGTCACATGGGCGAGGTCGGTGCGGTCGAGATAGCTGACCGCCAGCTCGCGGAAGATGTAGTCGAGGATCGAGGTCGCGTTCTTGATCGTCTCGTTGCCCTGCACCATGCCGGCCGGCTCGAAGCGGGTGAAGGTGAAGGCCTCGACGAATTCCTCAAGCGGAACACCGTATTGCAGGCCGACGCTCACCGCGATGGCGAAGTTGTTCATCATGGCGCGGAAGCCCGCGCCTTCCTTGTGCATGT
>CAZRQN010000273.1:0-2151 GCA_964602115.1 uncultured Rhodobacterales bacterium | reverse complement strand
GGGGCGGGAAGCCGCCCCCTTGCTTCCCCCAAGCGGCAAAGCCGCGCGGGAGGGGAAGGGGGGGCGAGCGAAGGCAGGCCGGCTACTCGGCCTCTTCCTGAGACACGAGCACCAGCTCGCCCGAGGATTCGAGCGCGCGGATGGCTGTCACCACCGCCGCCATCGCCGCCTCGCCATCGCGGTCCTTGACCCGGCCACGTTCGGCGATCTCGTCGCGCAGGCTCTGGGCCATGCGCTGGGAAAGGTTGGCGAGCAGGAACTCCGCCGAAGCCGCCGAATCCGGCCTTGCCGCAGCGGCGGCCAGTGCGGTGACCAGCGCCGCAGGCTCGACCAGCCGCAGGACCTTGGCGACATCGCGGCCGGCCAGTCGCGAGGGGATGTGTTCGAAGGTGAAGATCGCCTTGCGCACCGCCTCCGCGAAGCCGCCATCGGCTTCGTCCAGTGCTGCCAGCACCGTGTCGCGGGTGGAGGAGGCCGCGACGTTGAGGATGGCGCCCACCCGGTCCACCGCCGGCGTGTCGAAGGCGACGACCGGCGTGCTGTCCAGTTCGGCGGCAAAGGCCGCACCGATGCGGCGCACGGTCTCCGGCCCGATCTCGGCGGTGCGCGACATGGCCAGCGCCACGCTGCGCGCCCTTTCGCCCGGCATCCGCGACAGGATCTCGGCGGCGCGCGGCACCGGCAGTTTCGACAAAGCCACGGCGGCGATCTCCACCCTCTCGCCCTCCAGAAGCAGCGCCAGCCGTTCGGCGGACAAGGCTGCCACGCGGTCCCAGGGATCGGCGCGGGTGGAAGCGCCGGCCAGGCGGCGCAGCTTGCCGGCCGCCGAGGTGCTGATATGCGCCCCCATCAGGCCCAGCGCCCCCTCGATCCCGCCGGGAAAGGTCAGGCCGACCGCATCGACATCGCCGAGAAACTCCTGCACCACGGCGGCCAGCGTTTCGCGATCCACGGTGCGCATCTGGCCGATCTGCTCGGTCAGCGCCGCCTGCAGGTGTTCCGGCAGGTCGGTGAGCGGCGGCAGGGCACCCTCGGTCATCAGGTAGCGGACGATGATCGCCGCTTTCTCGCGCGAGGACAAAAGCCGCAGCGAGGCCCCCGCCGGCATGGCCGAGGCCCGCAGCGGACCCGGAGCCCCCCGTGACTGAACCTGACCCGTAGCCTGTGCCATCCCGCCTCCGATTCCCGCTTCGCGCAGGGTTGGCGGCGCCGGTTAAGGGCGGGTGAAGCTCAGCTCGACGGCTTGGGCACGCAGCTCTGCGTCTCGGTGTCCCAGACCTGCGCATCGCCGCAGGCCGAGGCGGAGATATTGCTGCGCCCGTGATCGGCGCATTGTGCCGCCGCCAGGGCCGGCGCCAGCGCCAGTGCCAGGATCGCCAGCGTGGTCTTCAGTCGCATGATTGGCCCTCCGTCGCGGGTTGATCGCTGCGCGACCAGCCTACCACGATCCGGAAACAATCCGCGCCGGCCGTTGCGCCGCCGCGATCACGCTTTCGTCAACGCCGCCGGGCCGAAGACGCGGGCAAAGATCGTGTGCACATGCTTGAGGTGATGGCCGAGGTCGAAGAGCGCCTCCACCCCCGCCGCCCCCAGCGCCGCCACCACCTCGGCATCGGCCAGAAGCTCGGCGCGGAAATCGGCGCCCTTCTCCCAGACCTTCATCGCGTTCCTCTGCACCAGCGCATAGGCACCCTCGCGGCTGACCCCGGCCTGGGTCAGCGCCAGAAGGATGCGCTGCGAATGGATCAGCCCGCGCAGGCGGTCGAGGTTGGCCATCAGGTTCGCCGGATAGACCACCAGTTTCTCGATCAGCCCCGCCAGACGGTGCAGCGCAAAGTCCAGCGTCACGGTCGCATCCGGGCCGATGCCGCGCTCCACCGAGGAATGGGAGATGTCGCGCTCGTGCCAGAGCGCCACATTCTCCAGCGCCGGGGTGACGCAGGCGCGCACCAGCCGCGCCAGCCCGGTGAGGTTCTCGGAAAGCACCGGATTGCGCTTGTGCGGCATGGCGGAGGAGCCCTTCTGGCCGGGGGAGAAGAACTCCTCGGCTTCCAGGACCTCGGTGCGCTGCATGTGGCGGATCTCGGTGGCGACATTCTCGATCGACGAGGCGACCACTCCCAGCGTGGCGAAGAACATCGCATGGCGGTC
>CAZRQN010000272.1:0-2166 GCA_964602115.1 uncultured Rhodobacterales bacterium | reverse complement strand
CGGCCCGAACACCGGCGCGCGGCCCGTTAAACAATTAATCTTGCTTGCCAAACCCTTAACGAATCAGTGCAACCAACTGTAATCGCTGCACTAATTGAAGCGTCCCACCGTGTGACGCTCAATCCGCCAGTGCCCGCCAGCCGATATCGCGGCGGCAGAAGCCGTCGGCAAAGTCGATGCGGTCGATCAGGGCATAGGCGCGGTCGCGGGCTTCCCGCAGGCTGGCACCCCTTGCGGTGGCGTTGAGAACCCTGCCGCCTGAAGCCACCACGAGGCCGTCGGCCGAGGTGGTGCCGGCGTGGAAGACGACCTGCGCCGAGGTCTCGGTCAGGGCGTCGAGCCCATGGATCGCCCCGCCCTTCGCCGGGCTGCCGGGGTAGCCCTTGGCGGCCATCACCACGGTCAGCGCATGGTCGGCGGCCCAGACCGGGCGGATCTCGTCCAGCCGCCCCTCGGCCGCCGCCTGGATCAGGTCCAGCGCCTGGGCCCCGAGGCGCAGCATCAGCACCTGGCATTCCGGGTCGCCGAAGCGGACGTTGTATTCCACCAGCCGGGCGCGGCCGGCCTCGATCATCAGCCCGGCATAGAGGACGCCGCGATAGGGCGTGCCCCGGCGGGCCATCTCGGCCAGGGTGGGGCGGATGATCGCGGCCATCACCTGCGCCTCGCTCTCCGGGGTGAAGACCGGCGCCGGGGAATAGGCGCCCATGCCGCCGGTATTCGGCCCCGTGTCGCCCTCCCCAACCCGCTTGTGGTCCTGGGCCGAGCCCAGCGGGACGGCCACCTCGCCGTCGCAGAGGACGAAGAACGAGGCTTCCTCGCCGCCCATGAATTCCTCGATCACCACCTCGGCCCCGGCGGCCCCCAGGCTGCCGCCCAGCATCGTCTCGATCGCCTCCTCGGCCTCGGCCAGGGTCATGGCGACGACCACGCCCTTGCCGGCGGCCAGCCCGTCGGCCTTCACCACGATGGGGGCGCCCTGCGCCCGGACATGGGCCAGCGCCGGGGCTGTGGCCGAGAACCGCGCCCAGCCGGCGGTGGGGGCATGGGCGGCGTCGCAGACCTCCTTGGTGAAGGCCTTGGAGGCCTCCAGCCGGGCGGCGGCGGCCGAGGGGCCGAAGGTGGCGATCCCGGCGGCGCGGGCGGCATCGGCCACCCCGGCGGCCAGAGGCGCCTCGGGCCCGACGATCAGGAGGTCGATGGCGTTCTCGGCGCAGAAGCCCACCACTGCGGCGCCGTCGAGGATGTCGAGGCTCGCCACCTCGGCGATGCCCGCGATCCCGGCATTGCCCGGGGCGACGATCAGCCGGTCGCATTTGGGGTTCTGCTTCACTGCCCAGGCCAGCGCATGTTCCCGCCCGCCCGATCCGAGAATGAGGATGTTCATGGCCGTCCCCCGCTTGGCACCCCGCCGCGCGCCGTCTAGGCTCGGCGTCCCGCCAGAGCAAGGCTCTCTCCCCGTGGAACTGTTCGACGACGCCCCCAAAGCCCCCGGCAACGCCCCCGAATTCACCGTCTCGGAACTGTCCGGCGCGGTGAAGCGGGTGATCGAGGGGGAGTTCGGGCTGGTCCGGGTGCGGGGCGAGGTCTCCCGCGTCTCGCGGCCAGCCTCCGGCCACCTCTACTTCGATCTCAAGGACGACAAGTCCGTCCTCGGTTCGGTCTGCTGGAAGGGGCAGGCCGCGAAGCTGGCGGTGCGGCCGGAGGAGGGGATGGAGGTGGTGGCCACCGGGCGGCTGACCACCTTCCCCGGCCAGTCGAAATACCAGCTCGTCATCGACGCGCTGGAGCCCGCCGGGGCCGGCGCGCTGATGCTGATGCTGGAGAAGCGCAAGGCGGCGCTGGCGGCAGAGGGCCTGTTCGCGGCCGAGCGCAAGAAGCCGATCCCCTTCCTGCCCGAGGTGATCGGCGTCGTCACCTCGCCCTCGGGCGCGGTGATCCGCGACATCCTGCACCGGCTGCGCGACCGCTTTCCCCGCCGGGTGCTGATCTGGCCGGTGGCGGTGCAGGGCGAGAAATGCGCCGCCGAGGTCGCCGCCGCGATCCGCGGCTTCAACGCCATCGCCCCCGGCGGCCCGGTGCCGCGCCCCGATGTGCTGATCGTCGCCCGGGGCGGCGGCTCGATCGAGGACCTCTGGGGCTTCAACGAGGAAGTCGTGGTGCGGG
>CAZRQN010000271.1:0-2196 GCA_964602115.1 uncultured Rhodobacterales bacterium | reverse complement strand
ACCGCGAGATGGCGGCCTTCGCGCAGTTCGGCTCCGACCTCGACGCCTCCACCCAGGCGCTCTTGAACCGCGGCGCCCGTCTGACCGAGCTGATGAAGCAGCCGCAATATGCGCCGCTGACCAATGCCGAGCAGGTCTGCGTGATCTGCGCGGGGACCCTCGGCTATCTCGACAAGGTCGCGGTGAAGGATGTGGGCCGGTTCGAGACCGGGCTGCTGAAACACCTGCGCGGCAACTGCCGTGCGCTTCTGGATGACATCACGACCAACGACCGCAAGGTGACGGGCGATCTGGAAAAGGCGATCCGCTCGGCGATCGAGACTTTCGCCAAAGACTTCGCGTAAGCGCCGGGAGAAGGGGTCATGCCCAGCCTCAAGGCACTCAAGAACCGGATCACTTCCGTCAAGAATACGCGGAAGATCACCAAGGCGATGCAGATGGTCGCCGCCGCCAAACTGCGCCGTGCGCAGGAGGCGGCGGAAGCCGCGCGCCCCTATGCCGAGCGCATGGGGGCGGTGATCAGCGGGCTGGCGGCTTCGGTCGGCGGTTCGGATTCCGCGCCGCGCCTGCTGGCCGGCACCGGCAAGGATCAGGTCCACCTTCTGGTGGTCATGACCTCTGAACGCGGCCTCTGCGGCGGCTTCAACTCCACGATCGCCCGCCTGGCCAAGGCGCGGGCGGCCGAGCTTCTGGCCCAGGGCAAGACGGTGAAGATTCTCACCGTCGGCAAGAAGGGCCGCGAGCAGATGAAGCGCGACTACAGCGCCTATTTCATCGGCCATGTCGATCTGAGCGAGGTCAAGCGCATCGGCTATGCCGAGGCAACCCGCGTCGGACGCGACATCCTGGCGCGCTTCGCGGCCGGCGAATTCGACGTGGCGACGCTGTTCTTCAACCAATTCAAGTCGGTGATTTCGCAGATCCCGACGGCCCAGCAGATCATCCCTGCCGCCTTCGCCGGCGCTTCGCAGCCGGCGCTCTACGACTACGAGCCCGGTGAGGAAGCGATCCTTGCCGACCTGCTGCCAAGGGGCGTGACCACCCAGGTGTTCACGGCGCTTCTGGAAAACGGCGCCTCCGAACAGGGCGCGCGGATGTCGGCGATGGACAATGCCACGCGGAACGCGGGGCAGATGATCAACAAGCTGACGATCCAGTACAACCGGTCGCGGCAGGCCGCGATCACCAAGGAACTTATCGAAATCATCTCGGGCGCCGAAGCGCTCTGACGACGGGACCGGAGTAACGACATGGCAACTTCAACGGGCAAGGTCACGCAGGTCATCGGCGCCGTCGTGGACGTACAGTTCGACGGCGAGCTGCCGCCGATCCTGAACGCGCTTGAAACGCAGAACCAGGGCAAGCGGCTGGTGCTGGAAGTGGCGCAGCACCTTGGCGAAAGCACGGTGCGGACCATCGCCATGGACGCGACCGAAGGTCTGGTGCGCGGCGCCAAGGTCACCGATACCGGCACGCCGATCTCGGTGCCGGTGGGCGACAAGACGCTGGGCCGCATCATCAACGTCGTCGGCGAGGCGGTGGACGAGAGGGGTGCGATCACCGACGCACCGCGGCGTGCCATCCACCAGCCGGCGCCGACTTTTTCGGAACAGTCCACCGAGGCGCAGATCCTCGTCACCGGCATCAAGGTCATCGACCTGCTGGCGCCCTATTCGAAAGGCGGCAAGATCGGCCTCTTCGGTGGCGCCGGCGTGGGCAAGACGGTTCTGATCCAGGAACTCATCAACAACATCGCCAAGGTGCACTCGGGCTATTCGGTCTTCGCCGGCGTCGGCGAGCGGACCCGCGAGGGCAACGACCTCTATCACGAGTTCATCGAATCCGGCGTCATCAACATCAATGACCTGGAGAAGTCGAAGGTGGCGCTGGTCTATGGCCAGATGAACGAGCCGCCGGGGGCGCGTGCCCGCGTGGCGCTGACCGGCCTGACGCTGGCCGAGCAGTTCCGCGACCAGTCGGGGACGGATGTGCTGTTCTTCGTCGATAACATCTTCCGCTTCACCCAGGCGGGTTCGGAAGTGTCGGCCCTTCTCGGCCGTATCCCTTCGGCCGTGGGCTACCAGCCGACGCTGGCGACCGACATGGGCGCGCTGCAGGAACGCATCACCTCGACCAAGGCGGGTTCGATCACCTCGGTTCAGGCCATCTACGTTCCGGCCGACGACCTGACCGACC
>CAZRQN010000270.1:0-2222 GCA_964602115.1 uncultured Rhodobacterales bacterium | reverse complement strand
GGGCGCGTTAGGCAGGCGCGGACGATGGAAGGCCCAGGCCCATGCCGCTGACCGACAACTCCCGTGGCATCCTGACCATGTGCGCGAGCATGGCGGCCTTCACCTTCAACGACGCCTGCATGAAGGCGGCGACTCAGGCGCTGCCGCTGATGCAGGCCATCGCCATCCGCGGGACGCTGGCGGTGGCGCTGCTTCTGGTCTTTGCACGCTTCGCCGGCGGCCTCCGGTTCCCCGCCGCGAGGCGTGACCGTCTGCTGCTGGCGCTGCGCACCCTGGCCGAAGTCTTCGCCACGCTGAGCTTTCTCGGCGCGCTGATGCATATGCCGCTCGCCAATCTTTCGGCGATCATGCAGGCGCTGCCCCTGGCGATCACGCTGACGGCGGCGCTGGTCTTCGGCGAGGCGATCGGCTGGCGTCGGCTGACGGCGATCGTCGCCGGCTTCCTCGGGGTCATGCTGATCGTGCGGCCGGGGACGGAGGGCTTCGACCGCTGGTCAATGGCGGGTCTGGCCTCGGTCGGCTGCGTGGTGGTGCGGGACCTCTCCACGCGCCGCATGTCGGGCGGGCTTTCGACGGCGACGGTGGCGCTGGGCTCGGCCCTGGCGGTGGCGGCGATGGGTTTCCTCGGAACCTCGCTCGGCGCCGGCTGGCAGCCGGTCGGACTGCGCGAGGGGGCGCTGCTGGCGCTTGCGGCCTCGGCGCTGTTCGGCGGCTATATCTTCAGCGTAGCGGCGATGCGGGTCGGCGATGTCGGGGCGGTGGCGCCTTTCCGCTACACGGCGCTGCTCTGGGCGATCCTGTTCGGCTGGCTGGGGTTCGGCACGCTTCCCGACAGGCTCACGCTCGCGGGGGCAGGGCTGGTCGTGTCGTCCGGCCTGTTCACGCTCTGGCGCGAGCGCCAGCTGCGGCGACGCAGGCAAACCCCCTCGTGTTGACACCCCCGGTGATTCCCCCTATAGGCCGCGCCACACACCGGGGCTCTGCCATCGGGGTGGCTCTGGACTGACTGGGCACGATCCGGGCCAAGGCCCCGATCCTCTGGAATTCCACCGCACCGGCCCCTGGATGGGAGGCCGCCTGCGGTTTTCGCGTTTGCAGACGTGCAGGCGCAGTAACTGGGTCCTTCGCGGGGGCCCGAAGATGGACGGAAGAAGGGCGAATAGATGCCGACGATCCAACAGCTGATCCGGAAGCCCCGGGAAGCGAACGTGCGCAAGTCGAAGTCGCAGCACCTGCAGGAATGCCCGCAGAAACGCGGCGTCTGCACGCGCGTCTATACCACCACGCCGAAAAAGCCGAACTCGGCCATGCGGAAAGTCGCCAAGGTGCGCCTGACCAACGGCTTCGAGGTCATCAGCTACATCCCCGGCGAAAAGCACAACCTTCAGGAGCACTCGGTGGTCCTGATCCGCGGCGGCCGGGTGAAAGACCTTCCGGGCGTGCGCTACCACATCCTGCGCGGCGTTCTGGACACCCAGGGTGTCAAGGACCGTCGCCAGCGCCGTTCGAAATACGGCGCCAAGCGTCCCAAGTGATCCGCGCGGGCGGGGGGCCTCTCCCCGCCCTTTGACGCATCGATACGTAAGGAAACCCGATGTCCCGTCGCCACGCTGCCGAGAAGCGCGAAGTTCTGCCGGACGCCAAGTATGGCGACCGCGTGATCTCGAAGTTCATGAACAACCTGATGCTCGACGGCAAGAAATCCGTCGCCGAGACCATCGTTTACGGCGCGCTTGAGCGCATGGAAAAGCGCCTGAAGCGCGAAGCCGTCGGCGCCTTCCACGATGCGCTGGACAACGTGAAGCCCTCGGTCGAGGTCCGCTCCCGCCGGGTCGGCGGCGCCACCTACCAGGTTCCGGTCGAAGTGCGCACCGAGCGCCGCGAGGCGCTGGCGATCCGCTGGCTGATCACCGCCGCGCGCAAGCGCAACGAGCACACGATGGAAGAGCGCCTGGCGGCCGAACTGGCCGACGCGGTCAACAACCGTGGCACGGCGGTGAAGAAGCGCGAAGACACCCACAAGATGGCCGACGCGAACAAAGCGTTCAGCCATTACCGTTGGTGAGGTCACAGTCATGGCACGCGAGTACCCGCTGAACCTCTACCGCAATTTCGGGATCATTGCCCATATCGACGCGGGCAAGACCACGACGACCGAGCGGATCCTCTACTACACCGGCAAGTCCCACAAGATCGGCGAAGTCCACGACGGCGCCGCGACC
>CAZRQN010000269.1:0-2267 GCA_964602115.1 uncultured Rhodobacterales bacterium | reverse complement strand
CTGGGCGGGGTCGAGCCCGCCGCTCCTCCCCCCAAACCGAAGGAGCGGCCCCCTTTGGGCCGCGACTAAGGGCGGGAGGGCGCGGGCTCGCCGAAGGTTTCTTCCCCTTCTTCTTCTCCGGCGGAAAGACGAATCGCTTCCGCCGCTGCGGGCGCGGAGCTAATATGTTCACTTTATGTTCCCAATCTCCCCGCTTCCATGCCCTTCGCCGAGCTCTGCGTCACGTCGAACTTCACCTTCCTCACCGGCGCCTCCCATCCCGAAGAGATGATGCGCCGGGGGGCGGAGCTTTCCTATGCGGCGCTCGCCATCGCCGATGTGAACAGCGTCGCCGGCATCGTGCGGGCGCATGTCGAGGGGCGCGAGATCGCCTGGCGCGGTGGGGTGCCGCCACGGCTGATCCCGGCGGCGAGGATCGTGCTGGCCGATGGCTTCGCCGCCACGATGATCCCGCGCGACCGCACCGCCTGGGGGCGGCTCTGCCGGCTTCTGACCCTCGGCCGCCTGCGGGCGCCGAAGGGGGAATGCCATCTGCAGGCGGAGGACCTGCTGGCCTGGGGCGAGGGGAGCCTGCTTCTCCTCCATCCTCCGGAGCGCCACGGGGCACGGGCGGCTGGCGGCGCGGGTGGATGGGCGCGGCAGGCGGGGCGGCTGTCGCGCCGCTTCCAGGGCCATGTCGCGCTGGTGATGGCGCCGGCCTATGACGGGCAGGACGGGCTCCGCTTCGGGCGCATCGCGCGGCTGGCCGCCCGGCTCGGCGTCCCGACCCTCGCCTCCGCCGCGCCGATGATGCACCACGGCGCCCGCCGGCGGCTGGCCGATGTGCTGGCCGCGATCCGCCATGGCTGCCGGGTGGAGGAACTGGGCCGCCGGGCGCTGCCCCATGCCGAGCGTCGCCTGCGCTCGGAGGCGGAGATGCTGCGCATCTTCTGCGGCCATGAGGACGCGGTCCACCGCGCCGGGGACTGGGCGGCGCGCGCCGGCTTCTCGCTCGACGAATTGCGCTACGAATACCCCTCCGAGGTCGCGCCGGGCGAAAGCGCCGCCGCCCGGCTGGCGCGGCTGGCCGAGGCGGGGCTTGCCTGGCGCTATCCGCAGGGCGTTCCGGACAAGGCCCGGGCGCAGATGGCGCATGAACTGGCGCTGATCGCGCGGCTGAACTACGAGCCCTATTTCCTCACCGTGCATGACATCGTGGCCTTCGCCCGCTCGCGCGGCATCCTCTGCCAGGGGCGCGGATCGGCGGCCAATTCCATCGTCTGCTACGCGCTCGGCGTCACCTCCGTCAGCCCCGAGATCGGCACCATGGTCTTCGAGCGCTTCGTCTCCGAGGCGAGGAACGAGCCGCCCGACATCGATGTCGATTTCGAGCACGAGCGGCGCGAGGAGGTGATCCAGCACATCTACGCCCGCTATGGCCGCCACCGCGCCGGGCTTTGCGCCACCGTGATCCATTACCGGGGCAAGCGCGCGGTGCGCGAGGTCGGCCGCGCCATGGGGCTGAGCGAGGACACGCTGGCCGCCATGTCCAGCCAGATCTGGGGCTGGGGCGGGGCCGGGGGCATGACCGACCAGCGCCTGCGCGAGATCGGGCTCGATCCCGCCGACGCGCGGCTGAGGCTTACCCTGTCGCTGGTCGAGGAGATCCAGGGCTTTCCCCGCCACCTGTCCCAGCATGTCGGGGGCTTCATCATCACCGAGGGGCGGCTGGACGAGCTGTGCCCGGTGGAGAACGCCACGATGGAGGACCGCACCGTCATCCCCTGGGACAAGGACGACATCGACGCGCTGGGCATCCTCAAGGTCGATATCCTGGCGCTGGGGATGCTGTCCTGCATCCGCAAGGCCTTCGAGCTGCTGGAAAAGCACCACCACGCCCGCTTCACGCTGGCCACCCTGCCGCCGGAGGACGCGGCGACCTATGACATGCTGTGCAAGGCCGACAGCCTTGGCGTCTTCCAGGTGGAAAGCCGGGCGCAGATGAACTTCCTGCCCCGGATGCGGCCGAGGAAGTTCTACGACCTTGTCATCCAGGTGGCGATCATCCGGCCCGGACCGATCCAGGGCGACATGGTCCATCCCTTCCTGCGCCGCCGCAACGGGCAGGAGCAGGTCAGCTTCCCCAACGACGCCCTGGGCCAGGTGCTGGGGAAAACCCTCGGCGTGCCGCTCTTCCAGGAACAGGCGATGCAGATCGCCATCGTCGGCGCCGGCTTCTCGCCCGAGGAGGCCGACCGCCTGCGCCGCTCGCTCGCCACCTTCAAGAA
>CAZRQN010000268.1:0-2299 GCA_964602115.1 uncultured Rhodobacterales bacterium | reverse complement strand
GGGGAAAGCTCGTCCGGATGCAGCTCCCGCAGCCGCGCCTCGACCTCCGAGGCGCGTTGGCGCGGCGCCGGGGCGGGGGCCGCCGGCGCCGCGCGGAATAGCGGCAGATCGTCCACCACCGCCCGGGGCCCCGATCCCTCGCGCGCGCCCTTTTCCAGCGCATCGAGCACCACCCGCGCCCGGTCGATCACGCCCGGCGGCAGGCCGGCCAACCGCGCGACCTGCACACCATAGGATCGGTCGGCGGCCCCTGGCTGAACCTCGTGCAGGAAGACAACCTCGCCCTCCCATTCCTTCACCCGTACCGTGGCGTTGCGCAGGCCGGGCAATCGCTCGGCCAGGGCGGTCAGCTCATGGTAATGGGTCGCGAACAGGGCCCGGCAGCGGTTCATGCCCTGAAGATGTTCGATCACTGCCCAGGCGATGGACAAGCCGTCCCAGGTTGCGGTGCCGCGCCCGATCTCGTCCAGGATCACCAGCGCCCGATCGTCCGCCTGGTTGAGGATGGCGGCGGTCTCCACCATCTCGACCATGAAGGTGGACCGCCCCCGCGCCAGGTCGTCCGCCGCCCCGACCCGGCTGAAAAGCGCGCTCACCAGCCCGATCCGCGCCTTGCGGGCCGGCACGAAACTGCCGGCCTGCGCCAGCAGGGCCATCAGTGCGTTCTGCCGCAGGAAGGTCGATTTGCCTCCCATGTTCGGACCGGTCAGCAGCCAGATCGCCGGCGCCTCGCCTTCGGTCAGCGCACAGTCATTGGCGACGAAGGGTCCGGCACCGGCACGGCGCAGCGAAGCCTCCACCACAGGATGGCGCCCGCCCTCGATATGGAAGGCGCGGCTGTCGTCCATGACCGGGCGTGTCCAGTCCTCGGCGGCCGCAAGTTCCGCCAGCGCAGCCGCCACATCCACCTCCGCCAGGGCCCGCGCGGCACCGGCGACCGGCCCGGCCTCGGCCACCACCGCCGCGACCAGCGCGACAAAATGCCGCGACTCGATCTCGAGCGCCTCGGCCCCGGCATTGAGGATGCGCGTTTCCAGCCCCGAAAGCTCGGCAGTGGTGAACCGCTGAAGTCCGGCGGTCGTCTGGCGATGGATGAACCTGCGGTCGTGCGGCGGCGTCCGCATCCGCGCCTCGTGGATGGCGGTCACCTCGACGAAATAGCCCAGCACATTGTTGTGGCGGATCTTCAGGCTCGCGATCCCGGTCTCCGCCGCCAGGTCGGCCTGCATCCGCCCGATGACGGCCCGCCCCTCGTCACGCAGCGCCCGCAGCTCGTCCAGTTGCGGATCGACGCCAGGTGCCACCAGCCCGCCATCCCGGGCAAGCAGCGGCGGCTCCGCGACCAGAACCCGCGCCAGCTCGGCGTGAAGCGCTTCCAGCCCGCTCATTTCGCCGGCAGAGCGGGTCAGTATCCCTGACCCTTCCTCCAGAATCCGCGCCAGGCCTTCGCCTTCCTCCAGTCCGGCGCGCAAGGCGGCCAGATCACGCGGCCCGCCGCGCCCCAGCGTCAGACGCGACAGCGCGCGGTCCATGTCCGGCACGCGCCGCAGCGCCTCGCGCAGGCGGCCGCGCAGTCCGGCGTTTTCCGCCAGCGCCTGCACCGCATCATGCCGCGCCCTGATCACCGCAAGATCGCGCGAAGGTGCGCCCAGCCGCCGCGACAGAAGCCGGGCCCCCCCGGCAGTCACGGTCCGGTCCACCGACGCGAGAAGCGAACCCTCACGGCCGCCGGACAGCGCCTCGCCGATCTCCAGGTTGCGCCTGGTGGCCGCGTCGATGGTCATCGTCTCCCCCGGACGCTCGCGCACCGGAGGTGTGAAAAGCGGCAGGCGCCCGCGCTGGGTGGCCTCGACATAGGCGACGAGCCCGCCCAGTGCCGCCGCCTCCGCCCGGGTCTCGATGCCAAAGGCGTCGAGCCCGCCAACCGACCAAAGCTCCCGCAGGCGCTGCACCGCCCCGTCCGAATCGAAGGCGCTGCGGTCAAGCGGGGTCAAAGCCGCGCCCGCCTCCTCGGTCGTCGCGCGCAGGCTGTCGGCCAGGCCCTCCGGCACCAGCAGCTCACGCGGCGCGATCCGCGCCAGTTCCGCCGGCAGGCGGACCCGGGGGCAGGGAACCACCCGCATCTCGCCGGTGGAAATGTCGGCCCAGGCCAGCGCCGAGGCCTCGCGCACCTCGGCATAGGCGGCGAGGTAGTTCGCCCGCCGCGCCTCCAGCAGCGCCTCCTCGGTGAGCGTGCCCGGCGTTACCAGCCGCACGACCTCGCGCCGCACCACCGACTTCGCCCCGCGCTTGCGCGCTT
>CAZRQN010000267.1:0-2313 GCA_964602115.1 uncultured Rhodobacterales bacterium | reverse complement strand
CAGCGCATGCTGCTGCGGCTTGGCATCAATTCCACCATCTATGCCGAAAGGCGCGGCGAAGGGCATAACCTCCTTCCCGACGGCAGGGGTGGGATGCGGGAATATCCGGTCGCGGCCCAGCACGAGCTGGCAATCGCCAATGACAATCTGCCAGTCTTTGCCGAGCGGGTGGGCTTCCTGCACCGAGACAAGGCCGCCCGGCTGGCCAATGCCCTCTCCGGATACCGCAGGGCGCTGAACCGCGACCGCTTCACCGCGACGGTCGGGCAGGTCGTGGCGGATGGCGAGGCCGAAGTCTTTGACGTGCAGGTGCCGGGGGTCAACGCCTTCGACGCCAACGGGCTTCATGTTCACAACTGCGGCGAGCAGCCGCTGCCGCCCTATGGCGCCTGCCTTCTGGGTTCGGTCAACCTCGCGGCGCTGGTGCGCGACGGCTTCACCGAGGCGGCGCGGATCGACGGGGGGGAACTGGCGGAACTGACCGCCACCGCCGTGCGGATGATGGACAACACGGTGGATGCCAGCCGCTTCCCCCTGCCGCAGCAGGCGGCGGAGGCGCGGGCCAAGCGGCGGATCGGGCTTGGCGTCACCGGGCTTGCCGATGCGCTCCTGATGTGCGGGCTGCGCTATGGCTCGGCCGAGGCTGCGGCGCGGACGGGGGAATGGATGGCCGCCATCGCGCGGGCGGCCTATCTCGCCTCCGCCGGTCTGGCGGAGGAGAAGGGTGCCTTCCCGTTGTTCGATTCCGGCAAGTTCCTGGCGTCGCACTCGGTGAAAGCCCTGGGGACAGATGTGGAACGTGCAATCCGCACCCACGGCATCCGCAACGCGCTCCTCACCTCGGTGGCGCCGACCGGCACGATCAGCCTCTTTGCCGGCAATGTCTCCTCCGGCATCGAGCCGGTCTTTGCCGAGGCCTATACCCGCAAGGTCCTCCAGCCGGACGGCAGCCGCATCGAGGAGGAGGTGGTGGACTTCGCCGTCGCCGAATGGCGGCGGCGCCACGCCGACGCACCCCTGCCCGACACGTTCGTCACCGCCCAGGACCTCGCGCCCTTGGACCATGTGCGGATGCAGGCGGCGGCGCAGGCCTGGGTGGACAGCTCGATCTCCAAGACGATCAACTGCCCGGCCGACATCGCCTTCGAGGATTTCGAGCAGGTCTATATGGCGGCCTGGGACCAGGGCTGCAAAGGCTGCACCACCTACCGCCCGAACGCCGTCACCGGCGCGGTCCTCGCGGTGGCCGAAACCCCGAAACCGGCCCCGGCGGGCGAGGCCGGCCCCCAGTCCGAACCCCTCGCCCGGCCCGAGGCGCTGGAGGGCTCGACCTACAAGGTCAAGTGGCCGGGATCGGAACACGCGCTCTACATCACCATCAACGACATCGTCGCGGGCGGGCGGCGGCGGCCGTTCGAGGTCTTCATCAACTCCAAGAACATGGAGCATTTCGCCTGGACCGTGGCGCTGACGCGGATGATCTCCGCCGTCTTCCGCCGGGGCGGCGATGTCTCCTTCGTGGTGGAGGAGTTGAAGGCGGTCTTCGACCCGCGCGGCGGGGCCTGGGTGCAGGGCCAGTACATCCCCTCGATCCTCGCCGCCATCGGCGGGGTGATCGAGGAGCATCTCGTCGCCATCGGCTTCATCGCCGCCCATGGCTCGGGGCTGAAGTCCGATCCCAAGGCGGCGGCCCCGGGCCAGTCCTGCCCCAATTGCGGCGCGCCGGACCTGCGGATGATCGAGGGCTGCCTGACCTGCGGCACCTGCGGCCATTCCAAATGCGGCTGAGCGGGCCCCGCCGTCACGCGCCTGTCGCAGGACCCTGACAAGAGGCTTGCCGGACCCGCCCTTCCGCGCAAGGCTTGCCCATGCGCCTTGAAAGCTTGCCCCTCGCCGCCCTGACGCCCGGCCAGAGCGCCACGCAGAGCCGGACCGTCACCGAAGGCGATCTCTTCGCCTTTGCCAGTGCCACCGGCAATCTCAACCCCGCCTTCCTGCCCGACACCGACCTTGACGGCGACGGCGCGCCGGAGCGGCTGGCCTCCTCGGCCTTCTGCGCCGCGCTGGTCACCGCGACCATCGGCACCCGGCTGCCGGGGCCGGGCAGCCGGATCGAGGCCATGGCCTTCACCGTCCATGGCGCGGCGCGGGCCGGGGACGACCTGACCGCCACCGTCACGGTGCAGTCGCG
Source organism: uncultured Rhodobacterales bacterium (assembly GCA_964602115.1). Classification (GTDB taxonomy): domain Bacteria; phylum Pseudomonadota; class Alphaproteobacteria; order Rhodobacterales; family Rhodobacteraceae; genus JANOGU01. Next base: position 122 of record CAZRQN010000267.1, on the reverse strand, counting down.
CGGGCCGGCCAGCGTCGAACTGGCCACGGAGGTGCGGCGCGAGGGCGACGGCGCCCTGATCCTCGCCGGCAGCGCCAGGGTGCAGCCGCCCGGGACGGCTGCGGCCATCGAGGCCGCCGACC
>CAZRQN010000266.1:0-2364 GCA_964602115.1 uncultured Rhodobacterales bacterium | reverse complement strand
CTCCTCTTCGAGCGCTTCCTCAATCCCGAGCGGGTGTCGATGCCCGACTTCGACATCGACTTCTGCATGGACCGCCGCGAGGAGGTCATCGCCTATGTGCAGGAGCGCTACGGCCGCGACCGGGTGGGCCAGATCATCACCTTCGGCGCGCTTCTCTCCAAGGCCGCCGTCCGCGACGTGGGCCGTGTCCTGCAGATGCCCTATGGCCAGGTGGACCGCCTGTCGAAAATGATCCCGGTCGAGGGGGTCAAGCCGGTCTCGATCACCAAGGCCCGCGCCGACGAGCCGCGCCTGCGCGAGGCGGCCAAGGAGGAGGTCGTCCGCCGCCTGCTCGACTACGCCGAGCAGATCGAGGGCCTGTTGCGCAACGCCTCCACCCATGCCGCCGGGGTGGTGATCGCCGACCGGCCGCTGGACGAACTGGTGCCACTCTACCGCGACCCGCGCTCGGACATGCCGGCCACCCAGTTCAACATGAAGTGGGTCGAGGCCGCCGGGCTGGTGAAGTTCGACTTCCTCGGCCTCAAGACCCTGACGGTGATCCGCAACGCGCTCGACCTGCTGAAGCTGCGCGGCGTCGTCGTGGACATCGACCGCATCCCGCTCGACGACCCGGCGACCTATGCGCTCTACGCCTCGGCGCGCACGGTGGCGGTGTTCCAGGTCGAAAGCTCGGGGATGATGGACGCGCTCCGGCGGATGAGGCCCACCTGCATCGAGGACATCGTGGCGCTGGTGGCGCTCTACCGCCCGGGCCCGATGGAGAACATCCCGGTCTATTGCGACGTCAAGAACGGCCACCGGCCGCTCGAATCCATCCACCCGTCGATCGACCACATCCTGAAGGAGACGCAGGGCATCATCGTCTATCAGGAACAGGTGATGGAAATCGCCCAGGTGATGGCCGGCTATTCGCTGGGCGGCGCCGACCTCCTGCGCCGGGCGATGGGCAAGAAGATCCCGGAGGAGATGGCCAAGGAGCGGCCGAAGTTCATCGACGGCGCGGTGAAGAACGGCGTCAGCAAGGAAAAGGCGGGCGAGGTCTTCGACCTCCTCGAAAAATTCGCCAACTACGGCTTCAACAAGTCGCACGCCGCCGCCTATGCGGTGGTCAGCTACCAGACGGCCTGGCTCAAGGCCAACCACCCGGTCGAGTTCATGGCTGCGGTGATGAACTGCGACATCCATCTCACCGACAAGCTGCGCGACTATGCCGAGGAGGTGCGCAAGACCCTCGGCATCCGCATCATTGCCCCCTGCGTCAACGTCTCCGGCGCCACCTTCACCGTGAAGGACGGGGCGGTGGTCTATGCGCTCGGCGCCCTGAAGAACGTCGGCGTCGAGGCGATGCGCGCCATCGTCGCGGCGCGGGGGAACAGGCCCTTCGCCACGCTCTTCGACCTTGCCCGCCGGGTGGACCTCAAGCGCCTCGGCAAGCGCCCGCTGGAAATGCTCGCCCGCGCCGGGGCCTTCGACACGCTCGACCCCAACCGGGCCCGGGTCTTCGAGGCGCTGGATGCGCTCGTCGCCTATTCGGCGGCGGTGCAGGAGGCGCGGGCCTCGGCGCAGAACTCGCTCTTCGGATCGGACGGGGCGGACATCCCCGAGCCGCGCCTGCCCTGGCGCGACGACTGGCCCTATGTCCAGCGCCTGTCGGAGGAACAGGCGGCACTCGGCTTCTACCTCTCCGGCCATCCGCTCGACGACTATATGCCCGGCCTGCGGCGGCAGGGGATCAAGACCCTGGCGCAGGTCCAGGCCGAGGCAGAGCGCGGCCCGCTGGTGGCGAAGATCGCCGGATCGGTGGCCGGGCGGCAGGAGCGCAAGTCGGCGCGCGGCAACCGCTTTGCCTTCGTCCAGGCCTCCGATCCCTCGGGCGGCTACGAGGTGACGGTGTTTTCCGAGACGCTGGAGGCGGCGCGGCCGCTGCTGGAACCCGGCGCCAATGTGGTGATCCAGGTCGAGGCGAGCCTCGAAGGCGACAGCCTCAAGCTTCTGGCCCGCAGGATCGAGCCGATCGACGCGGTCGCCGCGTCCGGCGCCCATCCCCCGCCCGGCCTGCGCCTGCATATCGCGGCGGAAATGGCGTTGGCCTCGGTCGCCGACCTCCTTGCCCGCGCTGCCCGCGACGCCGCCGGCCCCCGCGCACCGATCGTCCTCACCCTGCCCGACGACACCTCCGGCCGCGAGATCGACCTCCGCCTCGCCGAGACCTTCCCCGTCACCCCCGCCATCCGCAGCGCCCTGCGCGCCGTCCCCGGCGTGCGGATGATCGAGGAACTCTGACCGGGCAACCCCGTCCCCCCGATCCTCCCGCGCGGCTTCGCCGCTTGGGGGAAGCAAGGGGGCGGCTTCCCGCCCCCT
>CAZRQN010000265.1:0-2366 GCA_964602115.1 uncultured Rhodobacterales bacterium | reverse complement strand
TTGTCGTTGATCTTCACGCCCTGCAGCCGGTAGACGTCCTGCACCTCGTCGACGAGGTAATCGGCCAGGGCCTCGATCCCCATGATGCGCAGGATGTCATGCGGCGCCGGGTTGCCGTCCATGATGTAGTCGCCCTTCTGCACGAAGTCGCCTTCCTGCACCGGGATGTGCTTGCCCTTGGGGATCATGTACTCCAGCGGCGTCAGCGTCTCATCGACGGGCTCGACCGTGATGCGGCGCTTGTTCTTGTAGTCCTTGCCGAAGCGCACATAGCCGTCGGTCTCGGCGATGATCGCGTGATCCTTCGGACGGCGCGCCTCGAACAGTTCCGCCACGCGGGGAAGACCCCCGGTGATGTCCTTGGTCTTGGCGCCTTCGCGCGGGATCCGCGCCACCACGTCGCCGGTGCGGAGCTGCTGGCCGTCCTCGATCGACAGGATGGCATCCACCGACATCGAATAGGTGATCGGGTTGCCGTTGTCGCCGCGCACCGGCTCGCCGGTCGCCGGGTCCATGACGATGACCTCGGGCTTGAGGTCGCCGCCCTTGGGCGCCGAGCGCCAGTCCGACACGATCTTCTGTGTCATGCCGGTCGATTCGTCGGTCTCCTCGCGCACCGAGATGCCCGAGATCAGGTCCTTGAACCGCGCCACGCCCGCCTTTTCGGCGATGATCGGCAGGGTGTAGGGGTCCCATTCGAACAGCTTGTGGCCGCGCTTGACCATCTGGCCTTCCTTGGCATGGACCTTGGCGCCATAGGTCACCTTGTGGACAGCGCGGTCGGCGCCGGCCTCGTCCACGATGGCGATCGACATGTTGCGGGCCGTCACGATCTGCTCGCCGGCCGCATTGGCCAGCATGCTGCCGTTGCGGAAGACGACCTTGCCCTCCTGGCTGGCTTCCAGGAAGGACTGCTGCCCCGCCTGGGCGATGCCGCCGATGTGGAAGGTCCGCATCGTCAGCTGGGTGCCCGGCTCGCCGATCGACTGGGCGGCGATGATGCCCACCGCCTCGCCGATGTTGACGAGCGTGCCGCGGGCGAGGTCGCGCCCGTAGCACATGGCGCAGACGCCCTCCTCGGCCTCGCAGGTCAGAGGCGAGCGGATGCGCGCGAACTGCACGGCCGAAGCCTCGATCGCATCGGCCCGGCGTTCGTCCACCAGCTCGCCCTTGGCCACGATCACCTCGTCGGTGCCCGGAACCAGGATGTCGTCCGCCGCCACGCGGCCAAGCACCCGCTCGGCCAGCGAGGAAACGATCTCGCCGTCCTTCACCGCCGGCTGCGCCGAGATGGCACGCTCGGTGCCGCAGTCATGGGTGCGGATGATGCAGTCCTGCGCGACGTCCACCAGGCGGCGGGTCAGATAGCCCGAGTTCGCCGTCTTCAGCGCCGTATCGGCCAGACCTTTCCGCGCCCCGTGGGTGGAGTTGAAGTACTCCAGCACCGTGAGGCCTTCCTTGAAGTTCGAGATGATCGGCGTCTCGATGATCTCGCCCGAAGGCTTGGCCATCAGGCCGCGCATGCCCCCCAGCTGCTTCATCTGGGCAGGCGAACCCCGGGCACCGGAGTGCGACATCATATAGACCGAGTTCGGCTCCTTCTCGGCCCCCTTGTCGTCGTAACGGACGGCGGAGATTTCCGCCATCATCTCGCCGGCCACCTTGTCCGAGCACTTGGACCAGGCATCGACCACCTTGTTGTACTTCTCGCCCTGGGTGATCAGGCCGTCCATGTACTGCTGCTCGAACTCCTTCACCTGATCGCGGACCTCGTTGACGATGGCCCACTTGGTGTCGGGGATGAGCATGTCGTCCTTGCCGAAGGAGATGCCGGCCTTGAACGCCTCGCGGAAGCCGGTGCCCATGATCTGGTCGCAGAAGATCACCGATTCCTTCTGGCCGCAGTAGCGATAGACGGTGTCGATGACGTTCTGCACGTCCTTCTTGCGCAGCAGCCGGTTGACCAGCTCGAACGGCGCCTTGGCGTTCAGCGGCAGGAGGTTGCCAAGCCGCAGGCGGCCGGGCGTGGTCTTGTAGCGCTTCCAGACCTCGTTGCCTTCTTCGTCGATCTGGCGGAGCCGCGCGGTGATCGTGGCGTGCAGATGCACCTCGCCGGCGGCGAGGGCATGTTCCACCTCGTCGATATCGGCGAAGGCCATGCCCTCGCCCTGCATCCCCTTGCGCTCCATCGAGCAGTAGTAGAGCCCCAGGATCATGTCCTGCGACGGCACGATGATCGGGCTGCCGTTGGCGGGCGACAGCACGTTGTTGGTGGACATCATCAGCACGCGCGCTTCCAGCTGGGCTTCCAGCGAAAGCGGAACGTGCACGGCCATCTGGTCGCCGTCGAAGTCGGCGTTGAAGGC
>CAZRQN010000264.1:0-2366 GCA_964602115.1 uncultured Rhodobacterales bacterium | reverse complement strand
CTGGAAGTAATCCTGCAGGGGCTGGTCCGCGGAAAGCTCAATCTCCGATATCCACCCGCCCCGAGAAATACCCGCCCCGGGCCCGACCCGGGGCCTCCACCGGCATTTGCGCGCCCCGTCCCTCGCGGGGTCCCGGGTCAAGCCCGGGACGGGGTCACGCAAGTGGCGCAACGTACGCCCGTAGGTCGGGGCTTGCCCCGACTCACCCATGCCACATCCCCGATCACCCGCACCGAGAAACACCCGCCCCGGGCCCGACCCGGGGCCTCCACCGGCGCCTGCACACTCTCCCGGGGAAGGCGTCGCGGGAGCTGCGACGGCGGGCTCCACGACCGTTGCCCGGCCCTCAGCGCACATCCCTCGGCGCCGTGTCCTCCACCCACACCACGCCCTCCCGCAAGCCGCCGGGGACCAGCAGGCCGGCGGTGCGCACTTCCGGATAGGCCTCCGCCCAGTCGCGGTAGCGGTCGTTGGTGACGATCCGGGCCTTGAACTGGCGCGCCGCATCGAGGAGCCAGGCATCGGCCGGCGTGCCCTTGGGCACCACCAGCACCTGGTCGGCCGGCAGGCCCAGCATCCGGCCGAGCGCGCGGTCGTTCATGAAGCGGCCTTCGAGCTTGTAGCCGGCGTTGGCGTCGAAGACGACGCCGGGCGTGAAGCCCCTGGCCCGAAGCTCCTGCACCACCTGCCGCAGGGGCGCGATGTCGGGCCGGTTGTCCTTCCAGTGCATCACGTTCGAGCCGTCCACCAGGATCCGGCGCGGTGGCGCCGGAGGTGCCGCCGCCCGCCACCGCCTGCGGCTGGTCGCATTCCCCCGCCGCCGCCTGCGGATGCCGAGGACGGCAAGGACGACCAGCCGGACCGCCGCGACCGCCAGCGCCAGGACCAGAAGAAAGGGAAGCAGCCCCTCCGGCGGCGAGGCCCAGTCCCGCGCCAAGAGCCAGTCCAGACCCATGGACCCGTCCTGCGCCGTGCCCCCGCCGGCCCTGGGCGGGGTCAGGAAGACGATCTCGGCGAGGGGAAACGGCAGGGCGAGCGAAAACATGGTGAAAGCCGGAATATCCTGATCCAAATCGGGGAACCGAGCCCGGTGCCCACCCCGTCAAAGCATTGTCGGACCCGGCAATAACGGCGGGGCCGCGCGCCTCACCTCCCCCACGGAGGGGGGAGGGAGGCGCCTGCCTCCGGCCGATGAGCCTGAGGTCAACCCCGATCCAGCCTCTCCACCCGCCCTGCCCGCCCCCTGAGGACGTCTCTCAACCCACTGGCATCGCTCACACAAAAATGCCACCCGTGTGACGGTTTACCCGACGACCTCTATCACCTCGTACATCACCGGCTCGAACCGGGCGCAGTAGGCGCTCAGCCGGCGGTTCCGCTCCCGCATCTCGGGGGTCCGCAGCATGGCCATGAAGTCCTCGCGCCGGGCCCAGCGGGAGTAGTTGGCGATCCTGGTCTGGGCGTCGTTCATGTGCAGCGCGGCGGAAAGAAAGCCGGGCTGGTGGCGGATCACCTCGGCATAGGCGGCCTGAAGCGCCTCCATCAGGTCGGCGCACTGGCCGGGCGTGGTCTCGAAGGTGGTGATGACCGTCTGGCCGGTGAAGGCGGCGTCGATCTGCATGGCATGGTCCTCCCGGGCCCATCCTGCCACGCCGCGCCGCCGCCCGTCCACGCCTGCGTCGCCCCTGCGGGGGCGACGGGCGGGCGGCTCAGTGGCCGCCGGAGATGGCCGCCTTGAGCGCCATCATGTCGTTGACGAGCTTCTCGCCCGCATCCTTGTCCTCGGCCGACGAGGCGGTCTCGCGCGCCTCGGCGACGAAGCCGTCCAGAAGGCCGGCCGCGTCTTCCACCGGCACGGCCCGCTCGGCGAGAACCGACACCGAGCTCGCGGTGATCTCGGCAAAGCCGCCGGTCACCACGAAGCCCTTGCTCCCTTCGGCCGAGACGACGCGCAGGACGCCGGGGCGCAGCGTGGTGATGGTGGGGGCATGCCCCTCCATCGCCGTCAGGTCGCCGTCGGCGCCGGGGATCTGGACCTCCGTCGCCTTGGCCGAGGCGAGCCGCTTCTCGGGGCTCACCAGATCGAACTGCACCGGCATCTCGCTCTCCTTACGCCGCTTGCGCGGCGAGCTTGGCGGCCTTGGCCTTCACTTCCTCGATGTCGCCGACCATGTAGAAGGCGGCCTCGGGCAGGTGGTCATATTCGCCGTTCACCACCGCCTTGAACGAGGCAATCGTCTTCTCCAGCGGCACCTGCACCCCGGGCGAGCCGGTGAAGACCTGGGCCACGTCGAAGGGCTGCGACAGGAAACGCTGGATCTTCCGGGCGCGGGCCACGGTCAGCTTGTCCTCTTCGCTCAGTTCGT
>CAZRQN010000263.1:0-2394 GCA_964602115.1 uncultured Rhodobacterales bacterium | reverse complement strand
GCGAAATCGCCCTCCGAGGCGATGGGAAAGCCCGCCTCGATGATGTCCACCCCCATCTCGTCGAGGAGGCCGGCGATCTCCAGCTTCTCGTCATGGGTCATGGTGGCGCCGGGCGACTGTTCGCCGTCGCGCAGCGTGGTGTCGAAGATCAGGACGCGGGGTTGCGGGGTCGTGTCGGTCATCTCGGGATTCCTTGAGCCTCAGCCATTCACCAGGGGCGCTGGTCACCTCCGAGCGGTCGCGCCCCGGGAAGGGCCCGCTCAGAGGCGGCTAAGAAGAAGCGACAGCGCCGCGCCGGGGGCGCAGGACGGGCCGGGGAAGGGGGCTCTGGCTGTCATGGCGGCGGACTATAATGGCCAAGTGGCGAATGTGAAGCAGAAAGTTCCTGCCGGAGAACCTCGCTGGCTTGCAGCGGAAGAGCGGGTGCGCGATGCCTTGGCCATGGCAAGAGATGCACCCACGCCCTATGACGGCCTGCCACCCACAGCCTTCTGGCGCACCGGCGTGGCCGAGGCCGGGGGTTTCGGCCTTTCCGGCCTGTGGCGGGCGCGCTGGCCCCTTCCGCGCGATGCCGGTTTCGCCACCTTCGGTTCCTGTTTCGCCCAGCACATCTCGCGCGCCCTCGTCGAGCGCGGCATGCGCTGGGTGAACGGCGAGCCTCCGCCGCCCAACACGCCGCCGGACCTGGCGCGCAGCTTCGGCTATGGCGTCTTCTCCGCCCGCACCGGCAACATCTACACGGCGGCCCAGTTGCGCCTTCTCCTGTCGTTTGCCGTCGATGGCGGAGAGGGCGAATACTGGCAGGAGGACGACGGCCGCATCCGCGACCCGATGCGCCCGACGATCGAGCCCGAAGGCTTCGCCTCGCTGGACGAGGCCCGGGCGGCGCGGCGTTCGATGCTCGCTGGCCTGCGCCGCGCGGTGACGGGGGCGGATCTTTTCGTCTTCACCCTCGGCCTGACCGAGGGCTGGGAGAACGCGGCCAGCGGCCAGCCCTTCGCCGCCTGCCCCGGAACGCTCGGCGGCCGTTTCGACCCGGCCCTGCACCGCTTCGTCAACCACCGTGCCGCCGCGATCCGTGAGGACATGGAGGAGGCGCTCGTCCTGCTCCGCCGGTTGAACCCGCAGATCCGTGTGCTGCTGACCGTCTCGCCGGTGCCTCTGACGGCAACGGCGAGCGGGGCGCATGTCCTGGTCGCCACCACCCGGTCGAAGGCGGTGCTGCGCACCGTCGCCGCCGAGCTGGCGGAGGACGACCCCGGCGTGGACTATTTCCCGAGCTACGAGATCATCACCGGCGCCGCCGCCCGTTCGGCCTTTTTCGCCCCCAACCTGCGCAGCGTCGAGCCCGAGGGCGTGGCCGTGGTGATGCGCCACTTCTTCGCCGGGCTGGATCTGTCGGGTCCGCCGCGCCATGCCGAGGACGATGCGGCCGCGGCAATGGCGGAAAGCGCGGCGGGTGCCGCCGAGGCGCAGGAAGCGCTCCTGTGCGACGAGGCGGCGCTGGAGGCGTTCAACCGTGCCGACTGAGAACCGCCCGGACCTCGTCATCGTCGGCGACAGCCATGCGGCGGCGCTGTTCGCCGGGGCGCAGGCGCTGGGGCTCTCGGCGCAGATGGTCTATCTGTCGGGCAATCTCTGGCATGGTGGACTGGTTCGCTACCATCCCACGCTCGGCATCGACTGCCTCGGGAATCGCAAGGCTCGGGCCCATATCCGCAGCATCGCCGCCGCATTGGGCGGCAGCGTCCTGCCGGCGGATGTGCCCGTTCTGGCCAGCTTCGGCTATCACCTCGGCCGGCTGGCCAGCCCGGTCCTGCGTGCGGGATTCACCCCCGATCCGCAGGAGACCGAGGCCGGCTTCCTCTCCTCTGCCTTTCTCGACGCCTATATGCGCCATCACCGCCAGGCGCTGCTGAGGCTGGCGATCCGCGCCGCGCGCGGGCGCGACCTCACCATGATCGCGCCGCCGGTGGTCCAGTCCGACCCGGTGGCGATGGATATGGCCGCCTGGGTCACGGATTCGCTGCACCGTGCGGGGTTGCGGGTCTTCGACCCCCGCCGCGAACCCGGTTTCGAAGGGCCGCTCCCGATGAGCGAAAGATCCGAGGACGGCGTCCACGGCAATGCCGCCTATGGCCGCCGGGTCCTTTCCCGTGTCCTTGCGACGGCATTGCGCCAACGGCCGGCGTGATAAGGCGGCGGCCCGTTCGTGCCGATCCTTTCCCTCGGCCGGTCGCAGCCCAGCACCCTGTTGACCCGCCCCAAGAGTGAGTCGCCCGCCGAAGGCCGCAGCCGGGAGAAGACGAGGACCAAGGAGCCTGCTGCGAGCCGCCCGCTCCCGCCCTCTGTCGCGGCCCGAAGTGGGCCGCTCCGCCGGTTGGGGGGGAGGAG
>CAZRQN010000262.1:0-2395 GCA_964602115.1 uncultured Rhodobacterales bacterium | reverse complement strand
GGCCGCGCCATCCTGGCGCGCTGGCTGAGCGGCACGGCTTCGGGGGTCAGGTCGTTCGGGGCCTGCATGTCGCAAGCCTACCGTCAACGCCACGGCGGTGGAAGCCCCCGTGTTCTGCGTATGTTCGACGCCGGCCATGCTGGTCCGGCCCGGCGCGCGGTGTGGAGGACGAGCGCGGGCGGGCGGCCACTGCCCGCGCAAGGCCATAGAAAATCCGCAATCCTCCGCCAGGGCTTCGGCGAGCGCGGGGCCTGACCGTTGCTGGAACATGCCCGCTTCCGGGCGTTCCCTGCGGATCGGCCGGCCACGGCGCACGCAGGTCAGGAGAAAACGATGCCCGTCGCCAGCAGCCTCGAAGTCCAGATGCTGAACCTCATCAACGCGGCACGCGCCGCCATCGGCCTTGCCGCGCTGACGCTGAACTCCCGCCTGAACGGGTCGGCCGAGAATCACAGCCTCTGGATGCTCGATGCCGATGTCTTCTCGCATACCGGCTTGGGCGGCTCCACGCCGACAGACCGGATCGAACGGGCCGGTTATGTCCTGACGGGCGACTGGACCACCGGCGAGAACATCGCCTGGCAGAGCGAGCGCGGCGCGCCGGGACTTTCGGACGACGTGGTCAATCTGTTCGAGTCCCTGATGAACAGCGCCCCTCACCGCGCCAACATCCTCAACCCCGATTTCACCGAGATCGGCATCGGCATCGAGCTCGGCACCTTCACCACCAGCGGCTCGGACTGGACTTCGGTGATGGTGACACAGAACTTTGCCCGCAGTTCCGCCGACAACGGCGGGCCCGGCGACGGGACGGATGGCGGGACGGATGGCGGGACGGGTGGCGGAACGGACGGCGGGACGGTGGCGCCGCCCGTCGTGCTGACGGGCACGGAGGGCAAGAACCGGCTCTATGGCGCAGAGGGCGCCGAAGTGATCAACGGACTGGGCGGCAAGGACCTGCTCGACGGGCGCGGGGGCGACGATTCGCTCTTCGGCGGGTCCAGCAATGACAAGCTCTATGGCGGCGATGGCGCCGACTGGCTGACAGGCGGGACCGGCAAGGACCTGCTGGTCGGCGGCGTCGGGCAGGACAGCTTTGTCTTCGCCCGCGGCGACGGCAAGGACAGTATCCAGGACTTTCAGGACAACCAGGACACGCTGGTGTTTGGCGGCGGGCTCTGGGACGGCGTCGCTACGGCGCAGGAATTCGTGGACCGCTTTGCCAAGGATACCGGCGCCGACGTGATGTTGGACTTCGGCGACGGCCAGAAACTGCTGCTGGCCGGGGTGAGCAACATCGGCCAGCTCTACGACGACGTCATGCTCATCGCCTGAGCCGGCGCTTCGGGTCTGTCTCTCCTCCCTTCCGCATCGCCGGATTCGGAGGATTTGCGTCGGATTCACCCCTTGCGCCGCACCGCAGCACCGTTAACGTCCCGCTGTTCCTGGGGAGGCCGCTGCGATGCCCGAATTCAAGAAGATCCTCGTCGCCAACCGGGGCGAGATCGCTATCCGCGTCATGCGGGCCGCCACCGAACTCGGCAAGAAGACGGTCGCGATCTATGCCGAGGAGGACAAGCTGTCGCTCCACCGCTTCAAGGCGGACGAGGCCTATCGCGTGGGCGAGGGCCTGTCCCCGGTGGGCGCCTATCTCTCCATCCCCGACATCATCCGCATCGCCCGCGACTGCGGGGCGGATGCGGTGCATCCGGGCTATGGGCTCCTGTCGGAAAACCCCGATTTCGCCGAGGCCTGCGACGGCGCCGGCATCGCCTTCATCGGACCCAAGGCCGAAACGATGCGGGCCCTGGGCGACAAGGCCTCGGCCCGCCGCGTGGCGGTGGCCGCCGGCGTGCCGGTGATCCCGGCGACCGAGGTTCTGGGCGAGGACTTCGACGCCATCCGCAAGCAGGCGGCCGAGATCGGCTATCCGCTGATGCTCAAGGCCTCCTGGGGCGGCGGCGGGCGGGGAATGCGGCCGATCCACGGGCCGGAGGAACTGGAGGCCAAGGTGCGCGAAGGACGGCGCGAGGCCGAGGCCGCCTTCGGCAACGGCGAAGGCTATCTGGAAAAGATGATCCTGCGCGCCCGCCATGTCGAGGTGCAGATCCTTGGCGACAAGATGGGCGCGATCTACCACCTTTACGAACGTGACTGCACCGTCCAGCGCCGCAACCAGAAGGTCGTCGAACGCGCCCCTGCCCCCTATCTGACCGACGCCCAGCGCGCCGAGATCTGCGAGCTGGGCAAGCGCATCTGCGCCCATGTGGGTTACGAATGCGCCGGCACCGTCGAGTTCCTGATGGATATGGACAGCGGCAAGTTCTACTTCATCGAGGTGAACCCCCGGGTTCAGGTCGAACATCCCGTCACCGAGCAGGTGACGGGCATCGAC
>CAZRQN010000261.1:0-2419 GCA_964602115.1 uncultured Rhodobacterales bacterium | reverse complement strand
CGGGATAGCGCAGCACCAGCCGGAAGGTCGGGTTCTGCGAACGGCCCTCGCTGATGGCCAGCGTGATGGTGCGCCGCCCGGTGTAGATCGTCATATTGGTCTCGGCCCCACCGATCACCGGTTTGATCGACACCGTGGTGCGGTTCGACAGGACCTCGACTTCAAAGGCCTCGCTGTCGCCCAAGAGCACGGAGTCGATCCGCTCCCCAGCCCCCAACTCGATGGCGGTGTTCACCCGGAGCTGGGTGTCGAGGCGGATGACATCCACCGGGCTGTAGAGCACCGAACGCACACGGGCGTCGGCACCCATCGAGGCCGGGGCGACTTCGGCAAAAGCGGGCAGAGCAAGGGCAAGACTGGATGCCAAAAGCCCGGGAAAGAGAAGGCCAAAAGTGACAGAATGGCGGGTCATGGGTTGGACTCCAGGGTTTCGGCATCGACGCGGTAAGAAGAGACGGTGAAGCCGAGCGGGTTTTCCCAGACATGGGCGAGCGAGCGTTCGGTCTTGGGCGCGAAGGAAAACTCGACCGTTGCCACGAAGGGCTGGGTCACCGGTTCCTGCTTGGTTTTACGCAGGGTTTTAAGGAAGCGGATCTGGGCCACGTTCGGCGCGAGGAAGGTGATCCGGCGCACCGTCACGGAGACTTCCGCACCCGGGCCATAGACGTCCGGCGGATAGGCGGCATTGCCGCCGCCCTTGGACCAGAGGAGCCGCAGGCTTTCTTCGGCATTGGCTGTTGAGCGGCGCTGCACGCTTTCAAGCCGGGCTTGAATTCCCGCGAGGAAATACCCCTCCCGATCGGAGACATAGGCAACGAGCAGGCTTTGCTTCAGTGCCTCCTGATCCTCGATGCCGGTCGGGGCAACGGTCATGATCTTTTCGGCGTCGCCGGTCTGACGATCCACCAGCACGGTGAAGACTTGCGTTTCCTTCAGGGGCAGAACCAGCACGAGGGCAGTGGCAAGAATGAGGCTGAGGGCCCCTGCCCCGCCGGCGACGATCCATGCGCGCCGGGCCGAGAGGCGCGGCTCGAGAATGAGATCGACATCAAATCCATGCGCCTCCATTGGCGTTCCTCCGTTACTCGGCAATTTCTGGGGCTCAACTCTTGTTGGGGGTGCGGCTGGCCAGGCGCATCGCGGTCTGCACCGCTGATCGCCCGATCTGACCTGCGGTATTGCCATTGAGGCGCGCGTCCGATGGCCGCCGCCCACCGGCATCCATCCCCGCAGCACCACGTCCAGCCCCGATGCCAGCGGCAATGCCGGATCGGCCATAGCCTTTGGCAGTGTCAGCTGTGCGGAAGGTGGAACTGGCGACCCCGCCGAGGCCGGTTGCAGTTTGGGCCAGCGATTGGGCGATGGTCGGGACCATGGCCATGAGGCCGGTGCCGAGCATCGTCACCACGACGAAGCTCAGCACATCGCCGATCGTTTCGACGGAGGTCAAAGACGCAGGAGTCAGATCCTCGGCGATATAGATCGTGAAGGCTGCCATGCCTGAGGTCAGCATCGGATAGAAGGCAAAGCCCAGGGCCAGGTTCACCCATCGGTCAAAGAGGGCTGCTGTCACCTTGAAGAGCGTGCAAGCGATGGCAATCGGGGCGAAAATCACCAGGACGCCGATCATGATCTTGGCCGCCGAGATCACGATGATCGACACCGTGGCCATCAGGGCGGCGACGAGGAACATCAGCAAGCCTGCCAAGGCGCCCGTGATGTAGCTGCCGTTCTGGCTGATCGCCTGCCCCACATCGAGGGCCTTCAGATACAGGGCGTCGAGTCCTTGGTAGAGATTGCCGGTCCCGTCACCGAAAGCGTTCATCACAACGGCACCGATTTCGCTCGGGGCATTGGTCAGGACGCCATAGACTGCGTTAAAGTTGGTCCAAGACGACAGAAACGCAGAGGCGACCGAAATCCTGACCATCAGGCCAAGGCCATTACGGAGCGTCATCGGTACGGCTTGCGCCATCAGGTTGACGCCCACCAGCGCCACTACCAACACCGACCCGATGCGGAAGACTGGCACGATTTCGGCGGCGACAGCGTCAAATGCTGTCGCACCAACGGCCGTTGCTGCCGCGTCTACCTGGGTCAGAATGTCGACGATGATCGCCATGGATCACTCGGCCCGACAGCTTTGTTCGAGATCGCGGTAGCGCGCTTCCGTCTCCCGCCGATCCTGATCGCGCACCGTCGCGAGCGCTTCCCGGTCGGCATTCGTCAGGTCGGAAGCAGGCTTTCCCAATGTCTGCTGAACAAAGGCCTCAAAACTGAAATCGGCAAAGAGGCAGGCGCAGGACCCTTCCTCCAAGCGTCGGGACATGGCGGACCGGATATAGGCCTGACGCGCTACCGCATGGAATTTCCAATCGGTGATCCCGTCCGGCAATTCGATGACTTCCTCACAGGCCGC
>CAZRQN010000260.1:0-2437 GCA_964602115.1 uncultured Rhodobacterales bacterium | reverse complement strand
GTCGAGGCTGACCATCACCCGGCCCCTTGGCGCCACGAAGGCCTCGCGGATGCGCCGCCCCTCCTCGGTGCGCACCGGAATGTTCTGCAGGTTGGGGTCGGTCGAGGCCAGCCGCCCGGTATTGGCCCCGGCGATGGAATAGGAGGTATGGACCCGGCCCGTCTCCGGGTTGATCGCCTGTTGCAGCGCATCGGTATAGGTCGATTTCAGCTTCGACACCTGCCGCCAGTCGAGAATCCGCGCCGCCAGCCGCGCGCCCTGCGGGTGCTGGTCCTCCAGCGTGGTGATGTCCTCCAGCACATCCGCCCCGGTCGCATAGGCCCCGGTCTTGCCGCGCTCGCCGCCGGGAATCTTCATCTCGTCGAACAGGATCTCGCCAAGCTGCTTGGGCGAACCGACGTTGAACGGCCGCCCGGCGATGCCCTGGATCTCCTCCTCCAGCGCCAGCATCTTCTGGGCAAAGGCTCCGGACATGCGGCTGAGCGTGTCGCGGTCCACCTGCACCCCGGCCATTTCCATCCGCGCCAGCACCGGAACCAGCGGCCGCTCCAGCGTCTCATAGACGGTCGTCACCTGCGCCCGGTGGAGCTGCGGCTTGAACAGCTGCCACAGCCGCAGCGTCACATCCGCGTCCTCGGCGGCATAGCGCACCGCATCGGCGATCTTCACCCGGTCGAAGGTGATCGCCGCCTTGCCGCTGCCGAGGAGCGACTTGATCGGGATCGGCACATGGCCGAGGTACTTCTCCGAAAGCTCGTCCATGCCGTGGTTGTTGAGCCCGGCCTGCATCGCATAGGACATCAGCATCGTGTCGTCGAAAGGCGCGATCTCGATCCCGAGACGGGCGAATATCTTCCAGTCGTACTTGATGTTCTGCCCGATCTTCAGGATCGCCGGGTCTTCCAGCACCGGCTTCAGCGCCGCCAGCACCGCGTCGCGCGGCAACTGCCCGCCGGCCAGCGCCGAACCGCCGAAAAGATCGTCCTCGCCCTCGCGGTGGCCGACCGGGACATAGACCGCCTGCCCCGGCTCGACGCAGAGCGAAATCCCGACAAGTTCCGCCCGCATCTCGTCCAGCGAGGTGGTCTCGGTATCGACCGCCAGCCATCCCCGCTCCCGCGCCCGGGCCAGCATCGCCTCCAGCGCCGCCATCTCCGTCACCGCGCCATAGGCATCATGATCGAAGGGCCGGCCTTCCGGCACGGCGGCCTCCTGCAGCGGCTCGGCCGCCGTCACCGGCCGCTCGATCTTCAGCCGCTCCGCCACGCGGCGGGCGATGGAGACGAATTCCATCGCGTTGAGGAAATCGAAAAGCACCCCGGCCTCGGGCAGCCGCACGCCCAGATCGTCGAGCCCGACCGGCATCGGCACCCGGTCGTCCAGCGTCACCAGCCGGCGCGAAACACGGATCAGCTCGGCATTCTCGATCAGCGACTGGCGGCGCTTCTCCTGCCTGATCTCGCCGGCGCGGGCGAGAAGCGTGTCGAGATCGCCGTATTCGTTGATCAGGAGCGCCGCCGTCTTCATGCCGATCCCGGGCGCGCCCGGCACGTTGTCGGTCGAATCGCCGGCCAGCGACTGGACATCCACCACCCGTTCCGGCGGGACGCCGAACTTCTCCACCACCTCCTCCGGCCCGATCACCCGGTCCTTCAGCGGATCGCGCATCCGCACGCCGGGACGGACGAGCTGCATCAGGTCCTTGTCGGAGGAGATGACGGTGCATTGCCCGCCCGCCTCCACCGCCTGCCGGGCAAGCGTGGCGATAATGTCATCGGCCTCGAAGCCCGGGGTTTCGATGCAGGCGACGTTGAAGGCCCGCGTCGCCTCCCGCGTCAGCGGGAACTGCGGGCGCAGGTCCTCGGGCGGCTCGGGCCGGTGCGCCTTGTAGGCGGGGTAGATGTCGTTGCGGAAGGTCTTGGAGGAATGGTCGAAGATCACCGCGATATGGGTCGCGGCCTCCGCGCCCCGCTCCTTGGAAATCTCCGACCACAGGAGATTGCAGAACCCCGAGACCGCGCCCACCGGCAGCCCGTCGGACTTGCGCGTCAGCGGCGGCATGGCGTGATAGGCACGGAAGATATAGGCCGAGCCGTCGATCAGGTGCAGGTGGTGTCCCTTGCCAAAAGCCATCTCGCCGCCCTTCCTTCCGCTTCCGGTTTCATCGCACGAAGCGCGGAGCCCTGCCAGCCCGAGGCCTTGGAAGGCCTTAGTAACGCATGGCCGGAGCTTTGAGCCTCCGCATTTCCGCAGGGGCGGAAGCGAGTGCGGTCCGCCTTTTCAAGAGAGACGTCCAAGAACGTCCCCGCTGCGCGGGCGCCAATTCCATCGATGCGGCCTTGACCCGGACGCGTAATCGCCCGCAGCACGGAAACCGGCCTACCTCCCGCGCGGCTTTGCCGCTTGGGGGAAGCAAGGGGGCGGCTTCCCGCCCCCT
>CAZRQN010000259.1:0-2443 GCA_964602115.1 uncultured Rhodobacterales bacterium | reverse complement strand
GCCCCTGGGCGGGGTCGAGCCCGCCGCTCCTCCCCCCAAACCGGCGGAGCGGCCCACTTCGGGCCGCGACAGAGGGCGGGAGGGGGGAGGGATCAGGACCGGCCGGACCGGGCCATGCGCGCCACCAGTTGGTCACGTTCGTTGTTCTGCAGGCCCTGCGTCCCCCCTATCCCCGGGCGATGCGCGGGCGGCCGGTGGCGGTGGCGGTCAGGCGCGCCTCGATGAACATCCGCCGGCCCTCGATCTCGGCATCCCGGCGCTCCTCGCGCAGCGTCACCGTGGCGGTTTCCGCCCCGGCCGCCACCGCCCGTGACAACGCCTCGGCCTCGAGGACCGCAGCCAGGCGGGCCAGCGCCGCCTCGGGCGAGGCGAAATGTTCCAGCCCGCCCGCCAGATGGGCGGTGTAGCGGCCCTCGGCGGGCGAAGTGACGATGCCGCTCGCCGATTGCGACACCTGGCCCACGACCGCGCCGATGGCATTGGCCACACCGGCATGGACCGGCAGGACCATCCGGCAGCCGAGCCTTTCGCCCACGGCGCCGTAATAGGCCGGCGCCGAAGCCCCGAGGCCGACCACCGGCACGTTCAGCCGCGCATCGAGTGCCATCACGCCGCGATGGCCGTCCAGCCCCAGCGACAGGAGCGGGTGGCCAGCCAGGACCTCCGGATCGCTGCCTTCGAAGGCCGGGTCCTCGGCAAAGGCCGCCTCGAGCAGGCAAGCGCAGGTCTGCCGCGTCAGCTGGTCCACGATCATCCCGGCCATGGTGCGGCCATCGGCGGCAAAGCGCTCTCCCGCCCCGCTGCGGCGCCGCGCGATCAGCGCCAGCGCCTTTTCCGCCGCAGTCCCGTCCCAGGCCGACAGACGTCCCAGGACATGGCTCGCATCCGAGGGCGTGACGCCGCAGAGCATTACCAGGCCGCGCCCGACCAGCCGGTCCACGGCGGCAAGCTCGATCCGCGACCGCACCCAGCGCGCCAGCGGCACGGGCTCTGCCAGCCGGGACAGAAGCTCCAGGTCCCGCGCCGGCAGACCCGAGGCCTCGCCGCCCATCGGCAGGGCGAAGCGGCCGTCCAGTTCGCCCACCGCCTCGGACTGCAGCCAGCGGTCGAGCGCGGCATGGACCATCGGACCGTGATCCACCGCCAGCAGCGACACCGGCAGCATCCGCCGCGGCCCCAGGCGCAGCCGGCCGGTCAGACCCTCGGTCAGGACATGCACCTCGCTGTCGCCGCCGAGCCCGGTGGTGCGCATCGCCACCGCCTCGACCATGGTGCGGAAGCCGCCGACCCGGGCGCCGGCCGGGTCGATCGCCGGCAGCCCGCCGCGCAGCAGCGCGACATCGGTCGTGGTCCCGCCGATATCGGCGACCAGCGCCTCGGGCTCGCCGGTCAGCCAGCGCGCCCCGACGATCGAGGCGGCGGGGCCGGAAAGGATGGTCTCGATCGGGCGCTCGCGTACCGTCGCAGCCGAGATCAGCGCCCCGTCGCCCCGCACCACCATCAGCGGCGCCGAGATCCCGGCCCGGGCGATGTGACGCTCGCAGGCGGCGACCAGCCGGTCGATCATGCCGATCAGCCTTGCGTTCAGCACGGCAGTCAGGGCCCGTTTCGGTCCGTTGAGATCGGCAGAAAGCTCGTGGGAGCAGGTGACCGGCAGGCCGGTGACCTGGCGGATCAGCGCCCTGGCCGCCTGTTCATGCGCCGGATTGCGGGTGGCAAAGCGTGCGGCCACCGCAAAGGCGGCGACGCCGGGGGCGGCGGCGCGGACCTCGGCCTCCAGCGCCGCGAGGTCGAGTGGCGCCAACTCGCCACCGGCATGGCTGTGGCCCCCGCCAAGCACGATCAACGGGTCGCCCTTCAGCGCCTCGGCCAGGCCGGCGCGGGCGGCGTCCTCGGCGGCGAAGCCGATGAAGACCAGCGCCACCCGCCCGCCCTGGCCCTCGACCAGCGCATTGGTCGCCAGCGTGGTGGAAAGCGAGACGAGGCGCACCTCCTCCGGCGCCACCCCTGCCGCCGCCAGCGCGGCATCTACCGCTCCGCTGATGCCGACGGCCAGATCGCCGCGTGTGGTCAGTGCCTTGGCACTGCCCAGCACCCGCTCGGCGCCGGGATCGAGGATCACCGCATCCGTATAGGTCCCGCCCGTATCGACGCCGAGAAGCAATCGCGCCTCCACCCCTGTCCCGCGCCTGCATAGAGCAACCGCAGCCCGAGGTCACGCCGGCGCGCCGCGTTCCCGGATGCTGCGCGGAAGTCGGGGCCGACCGGACAGCGGGCCGCCCTCACGCTCTACCGGAAACCGCCGGATCGCCGGCCTCGCGGAGAGGTGGGCCGGCACCTGTCCGGTGAAAGTGCCTATGCGCCCCTTGCCGCAGGCAACCGCGCCTGGGCCACACCACCGGGGCTCCGTCCAATTCGTCCCAACGGGCCAAGGCGCTGCAAC
>CAZRQN010000258.1:0-2543 GCA_964602115.1 uncultured Rhodobacterales bacterium | reverse complement strand
CCCCCAAGCGGCAAAGCCGCGCGGGAGGGGTCAGTTGCGGGTGGCGGGGGCGGAATGCGCGGCTTCGGCAAAGAGTGCGGCAATTCCCGCAGGATCGTGATGCTGCGCAAGCCGAAGGAGGGCAAAACGCACCTCGGCGGCCTCGCGCCAGTAGGAAAGATAGGCCGCATTCACCGCCGCGCCCGCTGCGGCGCCGAGGAGCGGTACAGTCTTGGCTGCCAGCGTCCTGGCCAGCACCACCGAGAGGGAAGGGGCGACCGTGGCCAGGAGCTTCTGCAGTGCCGGGCCGGAAAGCGCCAGCCGTGCGCCCAGAAAAGCGGTGTCGAGGCCGTCGTCGCCTGCTCCTGGCCCGCCGCTGGCCAGACAGCGCAGAACCTCGCCGCGGACCCAGGGATCTGCTGTATCGAAGCCTTCGGCCTCGGCCGCGCGGCAGATGGCGGCAAGGATCAGCGTCACCGTCACCGGGACTTCGGCCAGCGCCGTCGGCAATCCGCCCGCCCCGCCCAGCGCGCCGGCCAGCGCCGCCGCCGCCGGCGCCGCATGCCTTCCGAGACCGGGCGCGCGGCGGCCCTCGGCGGCCAGCGAAAGCCCGCGTGACAGGGCAGCAGCCACCGCGCCGTCCATCCGGTCACGCAGTCCCGGCGGCAGGGCAGAAAGCGCCTGCTCCAGCTGCCCGCCGAGCCGGTTCAGGAGCGAGATCACCGGCCCGCGGGCCCGGCGCCAGCGGCGGCCGAGGGCGGCGACCTCGACGGACGCCTTGGCGGCGGGATCCGGGGCAAGGACGGGAAGCGATGCGGTCATCCCCTCGATATGGGGGCGCTTCGCGGGAGATCAATCGGCTCGTTCACGACGCCCTCGCCACCTGTCCCCGGATGCCCTCCCAGGCCCCGGGCTGCAGCGCGACGCCGAGCACGCGCTCGGGATTGGTGGGCGGCGGCATCTGCACATCGGTGAGTCTGCGGAAGCCGAAGCGCCCGTAATAGGGCGCATCTCCCACCAGCATCACCCGGGCATGGCCCAGCCGCCGCGCCTCGGCCAGGCTTTCCAGGATCAGGAGGCCGCCCAGACCCTCGCCCTGCCGCGTCGGGTGCACCGCAACCGGGCCGAGAAGCAGCGCCGCATGGCCGCCCACGCGCACCGGCCAATAGCGGATCGCCGCTGCCAGCGTGCCCTCTCCGTCGCGCAGCACCAGGCAAAGCGCCGCGACAGGCTCCACGCCTTCGCGCAGACGGTAGGAAGACAGCGCTGTCCGCCCCGGCGCGAAGCAGAGGTCCATCAGCGCCTCGACCTCCCACCAGTCGGCGGGTGTTTCCTCTTCGAGCTGGTACACCGGCGGCGGCCCCGTGAATCGGCTGGAACGGCGCGTAGCATGCAGCTAAACCCTTGGCAAACCGGAGGCTTCCCGCATGTTCTACCGCCCCGAGAACGGCCATGGCCTGCCGCGCAATCCGTTCAACGCCATCGTCGCCCCGCGCCCGATCGCCTGGGTTGCAACCACCGGTCCCAAGGGTGACAACCTTGCGCCCTATTCCTTCTTCAACGCCGTCGCCTACACGCCACCCCAGGTGGTCTTCGCCCCCAACGGCCAGACCGATTCTCTGCTAAATATCCGGGATACCGGCGTTTTTTCGATCAGCATCGTCGGCGAGGAGATGCTCGACCGGATGAATGCCACCTCGGCGGAAGTGCCGCGCGAGGTGGACGAATTCGCGATGGCCGGGGTCGAGAAGCTGTCCTGCGAGACCATCGCCTGCCCGCGCGTCGGCGGGGCGCCGGCTGCGCTCGAATGCCGGGCGACGCGGGAGATCGCATTGGAAGGAAAGGACAATTTCCTCATCATCGGCACCGTGACCGGCATTCATATCCGCGACGATGTGCTGAGGGACGGCTTGATCGACCCCCATCTTTCCCGCCCCCTCGCCCGCCTCGGCTACCGCGACTATGCGCTGCTGCGCGCCGTCCACACGCTGAAACGGCCGGGGGACAAATAGGGCGGGACACCCGTCCTGCCGCCGTCCCGCCGGCGTCGGTTCCTCGTCGGTCTTCCGTCCCGACAGGGCGTGCACCGCCGGGGCCCCGGCGGCAACGGCCGGAGGGGATTGCCGCAGGGCGGCGGAGCCGTCAGGCTGGCGGCGAAGAGGCGGGGGCAGGGCATGCGGCGGACGATCGCGGAGTGGGAGCGGCTCAAGGGGGCCGAGAGGCTGACCCCCGCCGAGGCGAAGCTGATCGCGGCGGTCAGGGCGGGGGAGCCTTGCAGGCTCGGCACCGAAGTCCCGCAGTCGGCCACCCCGGACACGCGTATCCGCGCCCCCCTCCTGCGCCTGCTCGTCACCGGCGCCACCCCGGAGTGTGGGGTGCAGGATGTCGGCGTCTGGCTGGAGGGAGCCTGGGTGGAGGGCAAGCTCCGTCTCCAGTTCGTGCGGGCCAAGGGACGGACGGTACTCGATCGCAGCCGGTTCGATGCGCGGCCGGACTTCGCCGAGGCGGAGCTGAACGAGCTGTCGCTGGAGGCAAGCCAACTGCCGGGGCTCTTCGCCCAGGGG
>CAZRQN010000257.1:0-2597 GCA_964602115.1 uncultured Rhodobacterales bacterium | reverse complement strand
GAGCATAACCTTGCCAAGGTTAGGGTCGAGGGTTCGAATCCCTTCGCCCGCTCCATTCGGCCTCACAGGGCGCCTTCGGGCGCCCTTTGTCTTTCAGCGCAGCCACAGCCCCTCGCGCTTCAGCGCATTGCGGATCGCCTGCTCGCGGCGCGGCAGGTCGGACCGGTCGAACATCGCCCGCGCCTTGCGGCCCTTGGCCTGGTAAAGGAACTGGCGGAAGGGTTCGTAACCCTTCAGCACCTTCTTCACCCGGTTCGGCGCCGCCACCGCCGTCAGCACCTCCACCGCCCGGTCGCTCTCGCGGGCATAGAGCAGCGGCAGGGTGCGCCAGTGGCAGGTGACATCGCCGTCCAGCCCGGCAAGATCCGGTCCCGGCCTGCCGCCGCCGAAGGCATGGATGGCGAGCGGCAGGGCGATCTGGTCGAGCCAGGGGTAGATCTCCTGTCCCAGAAGTTCCGGCGGAGGGTCATCGCGGATGGTGCGCGCGATGTCGAGCAGGCGGGCGCCGAAGGCCTGAGGGTCGGCGGCAAAGAACCAGCCGGCGTTGAAGTAGAGGTAACGCTGCCAGTATTCGTCGGGCTGCGACAGGTCGAGCGTCGGCGCCATGTCCAGTCCGAAGCGGCGGTAGAGACCGGCCCAGATCGCCCCATAGCCCGGACCGTAAAGCTCGATCTGCGGCCAGGTCCCCTCGCGCCGCATCGAGGCCGAGGGGCGGGCGAAGTCGAAGGGCACCGCACCCAGCGGACCGGTGACGAGCGTGTCGGTATCGAGGAACAGGAAGGGCCCCGGCGGCAGTGCGGCCAGCCCTTCGATCTTGTTGCCCTGCGGATAGGCGGCGCCGAAGACGCGGTTCTCGAAGGGGACAAACTCGGCGCCAAGCTCCGCCAGAAGCTCGCGCAGCGCCGGATCGGCAAGGCGCGGGTCCTCCGGCCACAGCGGCCCGGGCTGCGGCTCCATCAGGATCAGCCGGCCGGCAAAACCGGGATCGGCATGGCGCAGCGAAGCCGCCAGCAGCACCGCCTCATAGGCCAGCCGCCCCTGCTGCACCACAGCAGCGATCGTGAAGGCTTGCCTCGGGGGTGTCATCGCCCGCATCCTCGGCCCGGGCTCCGGCACCGTCCGGGGTCAGGATGCAGGGGAGGGAGCGGATGCGCAAGGCGTGGATCGCGGGGTTGTTCCTGGCCGGAGCGGCCTTCGCCCAGACTTTCACCACGGCCGCCGAGATCCGGCCCATCCTGCAGGCCACCAAGACGAGCTGGGTGGCGCTGCGCGAATACGACGGGGCGGATCTCCTGTATTTCACCCATCTGGAAAGCTGGCGCTGCGGCCTTTCGGAGGTGCGCTATTCGATCAACACGGTGGCGGCGGATGCGGTCTGGGAACTGGAACCCTGCCACGAGGACAGCGCCCAGCCCAATGCCATGACCGACGAGAATCACCGCCCCTATCTCACCCTGCCGATGGGGCTCGTCGGCTCCGTCGCGGTGGTCGTCACCTACGACGACGGAAGCCAGGACAAGGCCCAGTACGAGCGCAAGGCGATCCTGATGCCTTGAGCCCTCATGCGGGCGGGGTGAAGCGCAGCGACAGGCAGGACATGCCGCCGTCGAGCTTGGCGCATTCGGAATTGCCGATCTCGCGCAGGTCATAGCCGGCGGCGAGGAGCGAATCGCGGCTGCGCGGGAAACCCTCGGCCATCAGCACCAGACCGTTGAAGCGGATGGCATTGGCGGCCGCCTCCTCGCCCGGGGCGGTATGGATCACCCGGTAGCCGGCAAAGCAGCCGGAAGCGGCCAGACGCGGCGTGGCGAGCACTGTCTCGGCATCGAGCAGCGAACAGTCGGTCTTGAAATGCAGGACGCCCGGCGGCGTGGCCACCTCGCGCAGCCGGTAACCCCAGCCGGCGACGATGCCCGCCAGTTCGGCGATCCCTGCGGCATTGGTCCGGGCCGAGCGGCCGACGAGGATTTCCCGCTCGGTGGTCAGGATGTCGCCGCCTTCGATGAAGCTCCCGGCCCCGGCGATCCGGCGGAGATCGGGGTAGAGGGCGGCCAGATGCGGCGCCATCGCTGCCGCCTCTCCCAGACGCGAAGGCGCGCCGGGCCGCATGACCACCGCACCTTCGGCCAGGCAGAGCGCGGTGTCCTCGACAAAGACGCTGTCGGGAAACTCCGGCAGGGGATCGAGCACCGTCACCTGCGCCCCGGTCGAACGCAACGCGGCGACATAGGCGGCGTGATGCGCCTCCGTGGCCGTCAGGTCGGGCGCGCCGGTGTCCACCGCCCGCAGTCCCGCAGCGATGGAGGGTGCCGGACGGCGACAGATGGCGTTGGTGAAATGGAAGGATCGGGACATGGGCGGCCTCCTTCCCCGACAGCTAGCCGAGCCCGGAGCGGGAGGAAAGCCATCCGCCCAAGGTTCCGCCAGCGGCAGGGGCGCGCCACGGCTTTTTTCAAACCCGCGCCCTCCCGCCCTCCGTCGCGGCCCGAAGGGGGCCGCTCCGCCGGTTGGGGGGAGGAGCGGCGGGCTCGACCCCGCCCAGGGGCGGGGGCGCTCGCCCGCCGCGCTGCCGCAGGAGGGGAGCGGGGCGTTGCGCC
>CAZRQN010000256.1:0-2603 GCA_964602115.1 uncultured Rhodobacterales bacterium | reverse complement strand
TGACCCCGGACGTGCGGCGGCGGGCCAAGGCGATCAATTTCGGGGTGATCTACGGAATCTCGGGCTTTGGCCTCGCCCGCAACCTGCGGATCCCCCGCGCCGAGGCGCAAGCCTTCATCGACCGCTATTTCGAGCGGTTTCCGGGGATCAAGGACTATATGTCCGAAACTGTCAAAGGTGCGCAGGAAAAGGGCTATGTGCTGACCCTTTTCGGTCGGAAAATTCATACACCCGAGATCAATGCCAAGGGGCCCGGCGCCGGCTTTGCCCGGCGGGCGGCAATCAACGCCCCGATCCAGGGGACTGCGGCCGACATCATCCGCCGGGCGATGATCCGCATGCCGGCGGCCATCGCCGGGATCGACGCGACGATGCTGCTGCAGGTTCACGACGAATTGCTGTTCGAGGTTGGCGTGTCGGATGTAGATCGCCTGGTTGCCGCCGCACGCGCCGTCATGGAGGGTGCGGCACACCCGGCAGTAAATCTCGACGTGCCCCTTGTCGTGGATGCGGGGCAGGGACCACATTGGGCGGAGGCCCACTGAGGAGACCTAAGATGAAGTTGAAGAGTCTGGCCCTTTCGGCCGCCGTGGCGCTGGTGCCGGTTGCGGCGCTCGCCGATGGCGAGTTGACCGACAAGGCCACGGGTGCGGTCTATGTCCTGACCGCAAGCGGCGATGGCAATGCCGTGCTCGCGTCAAAAGTGGACGAGACGGACACGTTCACGCTCAAGGCGGACTGCTATGCCGAACATCCGATCTACGGGCTCGGCGCCTGGCAGAACGTCGAGGGCGGCTGGCGGATCATGGTGCAGGGCTCGCAGATCGCCAGCTTCGACGGTGCTGCGCCTCTCGACAACCCGGCTTGCCTGCCGCAGTGACCGGCGGCCCCTGAGGGGCCCCCGTCGCACGCCGCCGGGCCGTCAGGCCCGGTCGATGCGCAGCTGGTAGCAGTTGTTGCGTGCCGAGCGGACATGGACATAGGCGATGTCGTCGCGCGACAGGAGTTCGCGGGCGCGGTCCGGGATGCGCGTGGTCGGGATCACGCCGCCGGTGCCATAGACGATGCGGTCTGACGCCGAATACCCCCGCAGGATGTAATCGGGCGACGCCAGCGCTTCCGGCACGGCCTCGCCGCCCCCGGGTGCGCAGGCTTCGGCGCAGAGGAAAACCGGTCCGATCTCGGCATAGGGCTGCGGCGCCGGGAACGGCCGATGGGCCAGTACGAGCATAGGCGCGCCAGCCGGAATCATCCGAAGGCAGTGGCGGCATGGATTGCCGTCTCCGTCACTGATGGCCCTTTCGGGCACCATCCCATTGGCGTCGGCTCCGCCTGCCTGATAGGCGCGGGCGAGGTCGGAAGGCATGGGGTTGAATCGGATCGGCATCGGAACCTCCTGCGTTTTCAGGGTTTTCGCGAAATCCTTGCCTGCCGGCGACCCGGAAGTCGCGCATTCCGCGAGGGGGTTGCCGAGGGCGCGGGGGCAGGCGATGATCCTGGCCCGGGGGGAAATCGACCGATGCGCAAGTTTCTCGTCGTCCTCGACGACAGCCGCGAATGCCTGAACGCCATGCGGTTCGCCGCCTTCCGCGCCGCGCATACCGGCGGCGGGGTGACGATCCTTTCGGTGATCCCGCCGGAGGAGTACCAGCACTGGCTGGGGGTTGCCGACCTGATGCGGGCCGAGGCGCGGGAGCGCATCGAGGCGCATTTCGAGGTCTTTGCCCGCTGGATGCGCGAAAAACAGGGTGTGGACCCGACACTGGTGATCCGCGAGGGCGATCCGACGGCGCAGATTCTGGCGCTGGTCAAGGAAGACCCGGAGATCGGGGTCCTGGTCCTCGGCGCCTCGACGGAGAAGTCCGGTCCCGGGCCGCTCGTCACCCAGATGAGCCGCAATTCCGGCTCGCTGCCGGTTCCGATCACCATCGTTCCGGGCGGCATGAGCAAGGAACAGCTCGAAGCCATCACCTGATCCTGCCGGTGTTGCCGGCCTGGGTTCCGGCGCCCAAGCCCGGCGGCTGCGCAGTTCCGTGCAGGAACAGGTCAACGGCGGTTTCGACGAAGCGATCCACGATCGGCTGCGGCGGGTTGCGGCCGAGCATGGCGCCGATGCGCGGCACCGAGGCGGTCATTTCAAGGAAGATCATCGCCGCCGCCTGGCGGTCGGGCAACGGCGCGATCAGGCCGAGGGATTCCAGCCAGTGCAGCGTCGGCTCCACCGCTGCGACGGCGCGCTGATGCAGGGTGGTGACCACACCTTCCAGGTCCGGGAACCGGTGCGATTCGGCGAAGATCAGGCGATTGAGCCCGGCGGCCTCGGGGGTGGAGGCGATTGCGGCCAGCATCTTGCCCAGCGCCAGAAGCACTGCCCGTGCGTCCGCCTCCTGCGGCGGCGCCGGCCGGGGCGGGATCGTTGCGTCGAGATACCCGGTCAGCACGGCCATGAGGACCTCCGACTTATTGGCAAAACGCGCATAAAGGGTCTTTGACGAGGCCCCGGCCTCGCGGGCGATGGCGTCCATCGTCGTCTGGCCATAGCCCTGATCGAAGAACAGCCGCGCCGCTGCCGACAGGATGCGGTCGTTGACCCGCGCCGCATC
>CAZRQN010000255.1:0-2606 GCA_964602115.1 uncultured Rhodobacterales bacterium | reverse complement strand
GGCGCCCCGGGGATGGACTGGGAGAGCTTCAGCGCCATGGGCTATGCCGCCGATCTGGTCATCCCGGTGCTCGATCTCGGCCAGACCGATGCCTGGGCGCCGTCCAAGGACCGGGGGCCGATGGGCTGGGTCCTGTGGTGGGGCCGCTGGTGGTTCGAGGCTCTGGGCTGGCTCGTCTCGCTGATCGGTGTCGCCGCCGTGACCGGGGTGATCCAGCGCGACAAGGAGTGAGGCGCGCGGTTCCCGCCGCGCATCGCCCTTGCCGCCGAAGCGGGCGCCTCCCCTCCCCTCGTGGGAGGGGATGGGGGAGGGGGTTCCGGCCGGCGCCGGGCGCCCCCCACCCTCTCCCTCCCCACAAGGGGGAGGGAAGCACCGCCTGCCCGGCGCCCGCGCCCGCGCCCGGGCCGGGCGCTGCCCGGGGCATCCTGCCCCTTGCGGGACGCCCCGGCTTCGCCGCAGTCTGGGGTCGAACGGCGGTGGGGATGGCGATGCTTGGGGTGATCGGCGGCTCGGGTCTCTATGCGGTAGAGGGGCTGGAGGGCGCCTCGGTGGTGGAGATCGATACGCCCTGGGGCGCGCCTTCGGGGCCGCTGACGGTCGGGCGGATCGACGGGGTGCCGGTGGCCTTCCTGCCCCGCCACGGGGCCGGGCACCGGCTGACCCCCTCCGCCATCAACTACCGCGCCAATATCGACGCGCTGAAACGGGCGGGCTGCCGGGAGGTGATCTCGATCTCGGCCGTGGGCTCGCTGCGGCGGAAATACTCCCCGGGCGATGTGGTGCTGGTGGACCAGTACATCGACCGCACCGAGGGGCGGGAGCGGTCGTTCTTCGGCCCCGGCTGCGTCGCCCATGTCTCGCTGGCCCATCCCGCCTGCTCGCGCCTTGCCGCCGCCTGCACCGCCTCGCTGCCGCCGGGGGTGCGGGTGCATTGGGGCGCGACCTATGTGGCGATCGAGGGGCCGCAGTTCTCCACCCTGGCCGAGAGCCGGCTCTACCGCGACTGGGGCGCGGATGTGATCGGCATGACCGGCATGCCGGAGGCGCGGCTCGCCCGGGAGGCGGAGCTTTGCTACCTCTGCGTCGCCATGGTCACCGACTATGACTGCTGGCACGAGGCGCATGGCGCGGTGGAGGTCGCCGATGTGCTGCGGGTTCTGGCGGCCAATGCCGGCACCGCGCGCGGCCTGATCGCCCGTCTGCCGCGCCTCCTGGGCCCGCGCGATGCGCCCTGCCCGCAGGGCTGCGACCATGCGCTGGACCATGCGCTGGTGACCGCGCCCGCCGCGCGCGATCCGGGCCTGGTCGCCCGGCTCGATGCCGTGGCCGGGCGGGTGCTGTGAAGTCAGCCCTGAGGGTGCTGGCCCTTTGCCTGGCGGCCGGGACGGCGGCGGCCGACAGCTTCGTCCAGCTTGACCGCAGGGTGTCGGACGAGGCCTTCCACCGCGCCGTCGCCTGTGCCGCCGAACCGGAGGGTCCTTGTCGCGAACCGATGGCCGCCTGGCCGGTGCCGCAGCGGCGGGCGCTGACCGTATCGCTGCGGGCGCAGGGCGGGGAGGGTGCCAATCCCCGTCGCGCCCAGGTCGGTCAGGCGCTGGACGCGGCGATCGGCGAGATCAACCGGGCCGGCGCCGACCTGCACCTCGTGCGGCTCACGGACGACACTTCCGCGCTGATCACCCTTTGGGACAGCAACCTGCGCGAGGGCGAGCCGATCCTCCTGCCCGAGGAAGGGCTGGACGGCGAGGCGCTGATGGAAGGCGCGCGGGTGGAGATCTGGTGGGACGACAGGTTCCGGATCACCAGGGCGGTGATCGTGGTCGCCGGCGATCTTGCCTCCTCGGACCTGCGCTCCGTGGTGCTGGAGGAGCTTGTCCAGTCGCTGGGCCTGTTGACCGACCTGACCGGCGATGCCTATGCCGACAGCTCGATCTTCTCGGAATCGACCAATGCCGTCACCCGCCTGCATGGCCAGGACGCGGCGGCGGTCCGGCTGCACTATCCCAGGGAGTGAACACGTGAAGAGCGTGAAGGACTATATCCGCACCATCGTCGATTTCCCGAAGGAGGGGATCCTCTTTCGCGACGTGACCACGCTCTTCGCCGATCCGCGCGGCTTCCGCATGGCGGTGGACCAGCTCCTGGCGCCCTATGCCGGGCTCCGGATCGACAAGGTGGCCGGGCTCGAGGCGCGTGGCTTCATCCTCGGCGGGGCGGTGGCGCACCAGCTTTCCACCGGCTTCGTGCCGATCCGCAAGAAGGGCAAGCTGCCGGCGGCGACGATCAGCCAGGCCTATCAGCTCGAATATGGCGAGGCGGTGATGGAGGTGCATGACGATGCCATGGCAGCCGGCGAGACCGTGCTGCTCGTCGATGACCTTCTTGCCACCGGAGGCACGGCCGAGGCCGGCATCCGCCTGGTCGAACGGCTGGGCGCCCGGGTGATCGGCTGCGCCTTCGTCGTCGATCTTCCCGACCTCGGCGGCCGGAGGAAACTCGCGGACCTCGGTTATCCCGTCCATACGCTCTGCACCTTCGAGGGTCACTGACCTTCCGGCGGCAGGGTCCTCCGCAGCGGCGACGACAGGAGCGGGCTGCGGGAGCGC
>CAZRQN010000254.1:0-2622 GCA_964602115.1 uncultured Rhodobacterales bacterium | reverse complement strand
AGGCCGCGAGGTTGAATTCCCGGGTGAAGGCCCCATGTTCGGCGGCAACAGGGAGAGCTCGATGTCCTTCGTCCGCGCCATTGAGCGGTTCTTCGGCCATGAATCTGCCGGGGGCATCCTCTTGATCCTGTCGGCGCTGCTGGCGCTTCTGGCGGCAAATTCCGGCCTGGCGGACCAGTATTTCGCCATCCTCGACAAGCCGCTGGCCGTGCTGCTCGACGGCAGGGGCCTGCAGAAGCCGCTCTACCTGTGGATCAACGACGGGTTGATGGCGGTGTTCTTCTTTCTGGTCGGGCTGGAGCTGAAGCGCGAGGTCCTGGAGGGCAGGCTGCGCAATCCTGCGGATGTCGCCCTGCCGGGCCTGGCGGCGCTGGGGGGGATGGCGGCGCCGGCGCTGGTCTATCTCGCGCTGGCCGGCAGCGATCCGGCGCTGCGCGGCGGCTGGGCGATCCCGGCGGCGACGGACATCGCCTTCGCCCTCGGCGTGCTGGCCCTGCTGGGGCCACGGGCACCGGCGGAGCTGAAGATCTTTCTTCTGACCCTCGCCATCCTCGACGATCTGGGCGCGATCGTGGTGATCGCGCTGTTCTATACCGCCGAGCTGAAACTCTCCTATCTCGGCGCCGCTCTGGCACCGGTCATCGCAATGGCCTGGATGAACGCGCGCGGGCTGCGGCGGGGGGCGCCGTTCATCATTGCCGGAACCGTGCTCTGGGTCCTTGTGCTGAAATCCGGGGTCCATGCCACGCTGGCGGGGGTGGTGACCGCGCTCTTCGTCCCGTTGAGGGATTCTTCCGGCGGCTCGCCGCTGCACCGGCTGGAAGAGGCGCTGGCACCCTATGTGCTCTACCTCATCGTGCCGCTCTTCGCCTTTGCCAATGCCGGCGTGGTCCTCGACGGGCTGGCGCCTGCCGATCTCGTCGCCCCGCTGCCGCTTGCCATCGCGCTCGGCCTCGTCATCGGCAAGCAGGCGGGGGTCTTCGGCACCGTCTGGCTGCTGGTCAGGCTCGGCCTCGCCCGCCTTCCGCCCGGGGTGAGCTGGCCGCAGCTCTACGGCGCCGCCTGCCTGGCCGGGATCGGCTTCACCATGTCGCTGTTCATCGGCACCCTGTCCTTCGCCGACCCGGCGCTGATGAACGCGGTCCGGCTGGGCGTCCTGTCCGGCTCGACCCTGTCGGCCCTCCTCGGCTATCTGGTGCTGCGCTTCGTCTCCGGCACCGGGCCGCTGCCGGCGGCCCCGGCCTAGCCGCGCGAGGCGCGGACCAGGGCGAGGATTTCCCGCGCCGCCAGCGGGATATTGGTGCCGGGCGGAAAGATCGCCTTCACCCCGGCGGCCTTCAGCGCCGCATGGTCCTGCTCGGGGATCACCCCGCCGCAGACCACCAGGATGTCCGCCGCCCCCTTGTCGCGCAAAGCCTGCACCAGCAGCGGCGCCAGGGTCTTGTGGCCCGCCGCCTGGGAGGAAACGCCGATGACATGCACATCGTTGTCGATGGCATCCTGCGCCGCCTCCTCCGGGGTCTGGAACAGGGGGCCCACATCGACATCGAAGCCGATATCGGCAAAGGCGGTGGCGATCACCTTGGCGCCGCGGTCATGGCCGTCCTGGCCGAGCTTGACCACCAGCATGCGCGGCCGGCGGCCCTCGTCCTCGGCAAAGGCCTCCACATCGCGCTGGATCGCGGCAAAGTCCGCATCCTCGGCATAGGCGGCGCCATAGACACCGGCGAGCGTGCGCACTTCGGCCCGGTGGCGGCCGAAGACCTCCTCCATCGCCGCGCTGATCTCGCCCACCGTCGCCCGGGCCCGCGCCGCCTCCACCGCCGCCGCCAGCAGGTTGCCCTCACCGCGCGCAGCTTCGGTGAGCCGTGCCAGAGCCGCCGCGCAAGCCGCCGCGTCGCGGCGGGCACGGATGTCTCCCAGCCGGGCGATCTGCGCGTCGCGCACCGCGTGGTTGTCGATGTCGCGCACCTCGACCGGAGCCTCCGCCGTCGGGCGGTACTTGTTGACCCCGACGATCACCTCCTCGCCCCGGTCGATGCGCGCCTGGCGCCGCGCCGCCGTCTCCTCGATCCGCATCTTGGGGATGCCGGCGGCCACCGCCGCCGTCATGCCCCCCATGGCATCGGTCTCCTCGATCAGCGCCCAGGCCTTTTCCGCCAGGTCCGCCGTCAGGCGCTCGACATAGTAGCTGCCGGCCAGCGGATCGGCGGTGCGGGTGATCCCGGTTTCTTCCTGCAGGATCAGCTGGGTGTTGCGGGCGATGCGGGCGGAAAAGTCGGTGGGCAGCGCCAGCGCCTCGTCGAAACTGTTGGTATGCAGCGACTGGGTGCCGCCCAGCGCCGCCGCCATCGCCTCATAGGCGGTGCGCACGATGTTGTTCCACGGGTCCTGCGCCTGCAGCGACACGCCCGAGGTCTGGCAATGGGTGCGCAGCATCAGGCTTTCGGCCTTCTTCGCCCCGAAGCCGGCCATGATCCGGTGCCAGAGAAGCCGCGCCGCCCTGAGCTTGGCCACCTCCATGAAGAAATCCATCCCGATGACGAAGAAGAACGACAGGCGGGGGGCAAAGGCATCCACATCCAGCCCGCGCGCCAGCGCCGCCTTCACATATTCCTTGCC
>CAZRQN010000253.1:0-2623 GCA_964602115.1 uncultured Rhodobacterales bacterium | reverse complement strand
CGCCTCGGTGGTGCTGCGCTTCCAGCAGGCCTTCCGCGTCGGCGCCGAGCGGGTGAACGTCAACGGCGGGGCCATCGCCATGGGCCATCCGCTGGGCGCGACCGGGGCGATCATCCTCGGCACGCTGCTCGACGAGCTGGAGCGCAGCGGCAAGGGCACCGGGCTTGCCACGCTCTGCGTCGCCTCCGGCATGGGCGCGGCCACGGTGATCGAGCGCGTCTGACCCCTGCCCGGCCCGATATCTCCGGGCCGGCTTCCCGAGTTCATCCGCCGCAGGCCAAGGAGGCGCCGATGCCCAAGCTCGACCTGACCAAGGTGCCGGTCAAGACCGGCTCGATCTATCCCTCGCCCTACAGGGAGATGATGGAGGGACGCTCCTCGCTGCGCCTGGGCGAGGCCGGGGGGCTGACCCAGTACGGGGTCAACCTGGTGATCCTGGAGCCCGGCGCGCTGTCCTCGCTCCGCCACTGGCACCACAACGAGGACGAGTTCGTCTATGTCACCGAGGGCGAGTGCCTGCTGGTGCAGGACGAGGGCGAGACGGTGATGCGCCCGGGCGACTGCGCCGCCTTCAAGGCCGGCGATCCGAACGGCCACCAGTTCGTCAACCGCTCCGACAAGGTGGCGAAGTTCCTCGTCGTCGGCACCAAGGCACCGCAGGAGACGGCCGTCTATTCCGATGTGGACATGATGGTCCATCTCACTCCGGGCGCGCAGGGCAAGGCCGAATTCACCCACAAGGACGGCACCCCCTGGAAAGGCCCGCGCTGATGCCCAAGGTCACGCTTTCACCCCCGGTGGTCGAGGACGCCTATGTCCACCCCGTGCTCGGCGGGGGCCTCGGCGACTACAGCTATCGCCTGATCGGCAATCCCGGCGGGTTGACCCAGTTCGGCGCCCATCTCGAAACCCTGCCCCCCGGCAGCCGCTCGTCCTTCCGCCACTGGCACGAGGGCGAGGACGAGATGGTCTATGTGCTGTCCGGCGAGGTCTGGCTGATCGAGGACGAGGAGGTGCTGCTCAGGCCCGGCGAGGCCGCCTGCTGGCCGGCGAGCCATCCGGTCGGCCATTGCCTGGAAAACCGCAGCGCCGCCGACGCGACCTATCTCGTCGTCGGCACCCGCAAGCACAACGACATCATCCACTACCCCGACCACGACCTCATCACCGTCAAGGACGGCAGCAAGCGGCGCTACCTGCATGCAGACGGCCGCCCGCGCGCCAAGCAGGGAGAGACGCCATGACCGACTTCACCATGACGACCGACGCCGAGGGCGTGGCCACCATCACCTGGGACGTGGCGGGCAAGTCGATGAACGTCATGTCGCTGGCGGGCTTTGCCGAGCTCAGCGCCCTGATCGACGCGGCCCTGGCCGACAAAGCCGTGAAAGGGGTGATCCTCACCTCCGGCAAGAAGGATTTCGCCGGCGGCATGGACCTCAACGTCATCGCCCAGATGCGGGCAGGCGGGGCCGAGGCGATCTTCACCGGCGTGATGGGCATGCATGCCATCCTGCGCCGGATCGAACGCGCCGGGATGGACCCCAAGACGCTCAAGGGCGCCAAGCCCATCGTCGCGGCGCTGCCCGGCACCGCGCTCGGCATCGGGCTCGAAATCCCCCTCGCCTGCCACCGCATCATCGCCGCCGACAATCCCAGGGCCAAGATCGGCCTGCCGGAGATCATGGTCGGCATCTTCCCCGGCGCCGGCGGCACCACGCGCCTTGTCCGCAAGCTGGGCGCCATGGCGGCCTCGCCCTATCTCCTCGAAGGCAAGCTTTCGGACCCCAAGGGGGCGAAGATGGGCGGGCTGATCGACGAGGTGGTCGCCCCCGACCAGCTTCTGGCGCGGGCGAAGGAATGGGTCCTCGGTGCCAAGGACGCCGATCTGGTCAAACCCTGGGACGACAAGTCCTACAAGATGCCCGGCGGCGCCCCCTATCACCCGGCGGGCTACATGACCTATGTCGGCGCCTCGGCCATGGTCCATGCCAAGACGCAAGGGGTCTATCCCGCCGCCAAGGCGCTGCTCTCCGCCGCCTATGAAGGCGCGCTCGTCCCCTTCGACACCGCACTGAAGATCGAGGCGCGCTGGTTCACCTCGGTGCTGATGAACCCCTCCTCCTCCGCCATGATCCGCTCGCTCTTCATCAAAAAGGAAGCGCTGGAGAAGGGCGCCAACCGGCCCAAGGTGGCGGACCAGACGGTGAAGAAGCTCGGCGTCCTCGGCGCCGGGATGATGGGCGCCGGCATCGCCTATGTCGCGGCCCAGGCCGGGATCGATGTCGTGCTGATCGACGCCACGCAGGAGGCCGCCGAACGCGGCAAGGCCCATTCGGCCGACCTGCTCGACAAGGGGGTGAAGCGCGGCAAGGTGACGCCGGCGAAAAAGGACGAGACGCTGGCCCGCATCACCGCCACCACCGACCATGCCGCGCTCGCCGGCTGCGATCTCGTGGTGGAAGCGGTGTTCGAGGACGTGAAGGTCAAGGCCGAGGTCACGGCGAAAGCGGAGGCCCATCTGCCGGCGGAGGCCATCTTCGCCACCAATACCTCCACCCTGCCGATTACCGGCCTCGCCCGGGCATCGAATCGGCCGGAGCAGTTCATCGGCATCCATTTC
>CAZRQN010000252.1:0-2647 GCA_964602115.1 uncultured Rhodobacterales bacterium | reverse complement strand
CGCCGGGCGTCAATCCCGCACCACATGCAGGTTGACATTGGCGGTGCCGAGGCTCTGCCACAGCCGCACCCAGATCGGCAGGATGCATTCCATCGCCCGCGCCCCCTTGAGGTCGCCCATATCGACGAACACCTGCCAGCCCCAGGCGGCGGCGATCTGGCGGACCAGCGCCTTGCCGTCCTCGTGGCCGGCGATGAAGAGGTCGTGAACGCCGGGGATCAGGCCGGGGTTGACCATCACCGAGGCATTCACGGTGCTGAAGCCCTTGACCACCTTCGCCTCGGGATGCGCCTTCTGGATCTCCTCGGCAAGGCTCGTGGGTCCGCTGAGGGCGGGGTTCAGGAAGGGCGGCATGCCCCGGCTGAAGTCGAGCGGATTGGCCACATCGACCAGCACCTTGCCCGCCAGGTTTTCCGCTCCGGCCAGCGCCAGCGCCGCCAGCGAGGCCTCGCCCTTGGTGGCGTTGAACAGCGCCTCGCCATGGGCGGCGGCCTCGGCCATCGTCACCACCGGCACGCCGGTCTCCGCCGACCATTCGCCGAGCGGGCGGGCATTGCCGCGCGGCCGGGCCAGCGCCTCGGGCCCGGCGTCGCGGACCCCGAGCCGCACCTCATGGCCGATCCGCGCCAGGGCCGCGCCCAGGGTCTGCCCGACCGAGCCGCCGCCGATCATGCCGATGCGCATCCGAACCTCCCGCACTGCCTCGCGAAACCTTGCGCGCTTTGCCGCGCCCCTGTCCATCCCGCCGGTTGACCCCCGGCGCGGAACCGGACAGAAGCCGCGCATGACCGCCTTTGCCCCCTTCGAATGGATGATCGCCTGGCGTTACCTGCGGGCCCGGCGGGCCGAGGGCGGGGTCAGCGTGATGACCTGGATTACCCTCATCGGCATCACGCTTGCCGTCTTTGCGCTGATCGCGGTGATGGCGGTGCGGGCCGGGTTCCGGGCCGAATTCGTCGATACGATCCTCGGCTCCAACGCGCACATGACCGTCTATGCCGCCGAGCGCCAGGACGAAAACGGCCGCCCGGTCAGAGGCTTCCAGGACTATCCTCAGATCGCGGAGCGACTGCTGGCCATCCCCGGCGTCACCCGCGCCGCGCCGATGGTCAAGGCGCAGGTGATGGCGAGTTTCGGCGAACGGTCCTCCGGGGTCGAGATTTACGGCATGGCGCCCGAGGACGTGGCCAGCATCCCCCGCGTCGGAAAGCTGGAAGGTGGCGCCTCGGCCTATGGCGACCTTTCCCGCCTGCCCGAGGGCATCGCCATCGGCTCGGGCATCGCCCGCGAGCTGGGGGTGACGGTCGGCGACCGCATCCGCCTGATCTCGCCCAACGGCACCCGCACGCCGATGGGCACCAGCCCGCGCGTCAACGCCTATGAGGTGGTCTATGTCTTCACCGCCGGGCGCTGGGACATCGACCGCACCCGTGCCTATCTGCCGCTGGCCGAGGCGCAGTCCTACCTCAACCGCGAGGGCCGGGCGGACGAGATCGAGGTGATGGTGCAGGACCCCGATCAGGTGGACAGCCTGTCCGACCAGATGCTGGCCGCCGGAGGGCCGGACGCGCTGCTGTGGTCATGGCGCGACAGTGCCGGGGCCTTCCTGCGCGCATTGACGATCGAGGACAATGTGATGTTCGTCATCATGGCGGTCCTGGTGCTGATCGCCACGCTCAACATCATCTCCGGCCTCATCATGCTGGTGAAGAACAAGGGCCGCGACATCGGCATCCTGCGCACCATGGGGCTGACCGAAGGTTCGGTGCTGCGGGTGTTCTTCCTCTGCGGGGCGGCCACCGGGATCGTGGGCACGGCGCTCGGCGTGGTGCTCGGCTGTCTTTTCGCCCTCAACATCGACACGGTGTTTTCGGCGGTGAACTGGCTGTCCGGCGGCGGGGTCTGGGACCCGTCGATCCGCGGCATCTATGCCCTGCCGGCCAAGCTGCAGCTGGGCGACGTGCTCTGGGCGGTCAGCCTGTCGCTGTTCCTGTCCTTTGCCGTCACCTGGTTCCCCGCCCGCCGCGCCGCCCGCCTCAACCCGGTGGAGGCGCTGCGCTATGAGTGAGGTGCTGAGCCTCTCGGGCATCGAAAAGGCCTATCATCGCGGCAAGCCTTCCGAGGTTGCGGTGCTGCGCGGGGCCACGCTGGGGGTGGCGCGGGGCGAGGTTGTGGCGCTGGTCGCGCCCTCCGGCGCGGGCAAATCGACGCTCTTGCACATCGCCGGGCTATTGGACACCGCCGATGCCGGGCGGGTGGTCCTCGCCGGGGTGGAGGCCGCCGGCATGTCCGACCGCGTGCGCACCGAGGCGCGGCGGCGCGAGGTGGGGTTCATCTACCAGTTCCACCACCTGCTGCCGGAGTTCTCGGCGCTGGAGAACATCCTCCTGCCGCAGCTTGCCAATGGCGCCTCGCGCGCCGCTGCCGAGGCGCGGGCCCGGGAGCTTCTGGGCCGCGTCGGCCTCGCCGCCCGCGCCAGCCACCGGCCGGCGGAGCTGTCGGGGGGCGAGCAGCAGCGGGTGGCCTTTTGCCGGGCGCTGGCCAACGGGCCCAAGCTTCTCCTCGCCGACGAGCCCACCGGCAACCTCGACCCCGGCACCTCGGATCAGGTCTTCGGCGTGCTGATGGAGGTGGTGCGCGAGACCGG
>CAZRQN010000251.1:0-2715 GCA_964602115.1 uncultured Rhodobacterales bacterium | reverse complement strand
ATTTCATGGCCCAGTTCGGCCCGGCGCTGAAATGGCCCTGGACCAAGCTGATGGATGTGCCCGAGTTCAACGACGATCTCGTCGATCTCATCGCCAGCCAGTCGGATGCGCAATCGGGCATGCATGGCATCCGCGATCTGGAGCGCATCCGCGACCGCAACCTCGTGGGCTTCATGCGGGCGCTGAAGGAACGCGACTGGGGCGCCGGCAAGGTGCTGCGCGGCTGGGACGACCGCCGCCGCGAGGCCTGGCAGGACGCGGCCCCCGAAGGCGCGCCGCTGAGGCTCGCCGAGATGCAGGTGCTGCCGGGCTGGATCGACTATAACGGCCACATGACCGAGAGCCGCTACCTGTTCTGCGCCTCGGAAACCTGCGACGCCTTCCTGCGCCTGATCGGCGCCGATCTCGACTATGTCGCGGCCGGCCACAGCTACTACACCGCCGAAAGCCTGGTCCGCCATCTGGGCGAGGCGAAACTCGGCGACCGGCTGACGGGAACGCTTCAGGTGCTGCACGCCGACGAGAAGCGGCTGCATCACTACATCACCATCCTGCGCGGCGACGAGCCGGTGGCGACGGTGGAACAGATGTGCCTGCATGTCGATATGAAGGCCGGCAAGACCTGCGCTGCGGCGCCCGAGGTCCTGTCCCGCCTGATGCCGATCGCCGAGGCGCATCGCTCGCTCTCCCGACCCGAAAGCGCGGGGAGGTTCGTCGGGCAACGCAAGTGACCGCCCGTGTCCTGATCACTGCCGGCGCGGCCGGGATCGGCCGTGCCATGGCAGAGGCCTTCGCCGCCGGGGGGGCGCGGGTCTGGGTGACGGATGTGGACACCGCCGCGCTCGCCGACGTTCCGGCCGGCTGGCGGGCCGAGCGGGTGGACGCCGGCGACGAGGCGGCGATGGCGGCGCTCTTTGCCCGGATCGGGGCGGACTGGGGCGGGCTGGACGTCCTCTGCGCCAATGCCGGGATCAAGGGCCCGACCGCCGGGATCGGCGAGATGGACCTGGCCGCCTGGCACGAATGCCTGAGGGTCAACCTCGACGGCGCCATGCTGGCCGCGAAATATGCCGCCCGCCTGATGGTGCCGGCGGGTGCGGGGGTGATGATCTTCACCGCCTCCACCTCCGGCCTGCACGGCACCCCGTTCCGCGCCCCCTATGTGGCGGCGAAATGGGGGGTGATCGGGCTGATGAAGACGGTGGCCATGGAGCTTGGGCCCCATGGCATCCGCGCCAATGCAATCTGCCCCGGCTCGGTCGAGGGCCCCCGCATCGACCGCGTCATCGCCGCCGAGGCTGCGGCCAAGGGCATGAGCGAGGAGGCGGTGCGCCGGGGCTATGCCTCGGGCACGGCGCTGAAACGCCTGTCCGAGGCCGGGGATGTCGCGGCGCTGGCGCTGTTCCTGGCTTCGCCGGGTGCGCGCATGATCTCCGGCCAGGCCCTGGCCGTGGACGGCTTCACCTACAATGTCGATCCCTAGAGGTACCGATGCATTTCGCTTTGACCGAAGAACAGCGGATGATCGTCGAGACGACCCGCGCCTTTGTCGAAACCGAGCTCTTCCCCCATGAGCTGGCCATCGAGCGCTCCGGCCGGCTGGACATGGATCTGGTGCGCGACATCCAGAAGAAGGCCATGGCGGCGGGGCTTTACGCCGCCAACATGCCGGCCGAGGTCGGCGGCGCCGGGCTCGATACGCTGTCCTGGCTCCTCTACGAGAAGGAACTCGGGCGGGCCAACTACGCGCTGCACTGGACCTCGGTGGCGCGGCCTTCCAACATCCTGCTCGCCGGCACCCCGGCGCAGCGGGAGAAATACCTGATGCCCTGCATCCGGGGCGAGACCTGGGACTGCCTGGCGATGACCGAGCCCGGCGCGGGCTCCGACCTGCGGGGGATGAAGGCCTCCGCCGTGCAGGACGGGACCGACTGGGTGCTGAACGGCACCAAGCATTTCATCAGCCATGCCGATGTGGCGGGCTTCGCCATCTGCTTCATGGCCACGGGCGAGGAACAGACCTCCAAGGGGCCCAAGAAGCGCATCACCGCCTTCTTCGTGGACAAGGGGACCAGGGGTTTCTCGGTGCGCGAGGGCTACCGCAACGTCTCCCATCGCGGCTACACCAATGCGGTGCTGGAATTCGACGACTGCCGGGTGCCGGCGGAGAACGTGCTGGGAGAGCCGCACAAGGGTTTCGAGGTCGCCAACCAGTGGCTGGGCGCCACCCGCCTCCAGGTTGCCGCCACCTGCCTCGGCCGTGCCGAGCGCGCGCTGGACCTCGCGATTTCCTATGCGGCGGAGCGCAAGCAGTTCGGCAGCCAGATCGGCAAGTTCCAGGGGGTGAGCTTCAAGCTCGCCGATATGGCGATGGAGCTGAAGGCCGCCCACCTCCTGACCTGGGAGGCGGGCTGGAAGTTCGACCAGGGCAGCGTCACCGAGGCCGACATGTCGATGGCCAAGCTCAAGGCCACGGAAGTGCTGGCGATGGTCGCCGACGAGGCGATCCAGATCCACGGCGGCATGGGGCTGATGGACGAGCTGCCGCTGGAGCGCATCTGGCGCGACGCGCGGGTGGAGCGCATCTGGGAGGGGACCTCAGAGATCCAGCGCCACATCATCAGCCGCGAGTTGCTGCGGGCGCGGGGTGGTTGAAAGGTGTTGCGCCCGCTGGCGCGGTCGCCCCAGCGGGGGCTCCGCCCCCGCACCCCCGGG
>CAZRQN010000250.1:0-2776 GCA_964602115.1 uncultured Rhodobacterales bacterium | reverse complement strand
CCCGGTCATCAAGGGTTTCCAGACCGACAAGGGCTTCGAGATGGCGGTGGCCGCCCAGCAGGTCTTCGGCGGCCATGGCTATATCGAGGAACAGGGCATGTCCCAGTTCGCCCGCGACGCCCGCATCGCCATGATCTACGAAGGCGCCAATGGCGTTCAGGCGCTCGACCTCGTCGGCCGCAAGCTCGCCCAGGACGGCGGCAAGCATGTCATGGCCTTCTTCGAGACGGTGAAGGCCGAGTGCAAGGCGCATGATGCCGAGCCGAGGATGGAAGAATTCACCACCCCGCTGAAGACCGCCTCCAAGCAGCTGCAGGCGGCGGGAATGTTCTTCATGCAGAACGGCATGAAGAACCCCGATGCGGCCCTGGCCGGCTCCACCGACTTCCTGCACCTCATGGGCCATGTCTGCATGGGTTTGATGTGGGTGCGGATGGCGAAGGCGGCGCTGGCCGCGCTCGACGCCGGCGGCGACCGGGCGTTCCTGGAGGCCAAGCTTGCCACCGCACGCTTCTACATGGCCCGCCAGCTTCCCGCCTGCGCCATGCATCTGGCCCGGATCGAAAGCGGCGCCGGCCCGGTGATGGCGCTCCCGGCTGAAGCCTTCTGACCCTTGCCGGCCCAAAATCCTTGAAGGAAGGATTTTGGGCCTGCCGCACCCGGAGTGCCCATGCCGAAACGCTTCCGCCTGACCCGCCGCTTCCCGGTTGCCATGACGGAAGAGGCCTTCCGCCGCCTGCGCCTGTTCGCCACAGAAGCCGGGCTCAGCGAGGACGAGGCGCTGTCCTTCCTGCTCGAGAACTGGTCTTCGGTGATCGACACCGACAACCTGACGCACCGGCTGCGCCTGTTCGCCGCCGAACTGGAGGCGCGGAAGGGCTGACCTTGCGCGCGCGGAGAGGTCGCATGGGTATTTGGGCAAGGATGATGCGCAAGGACACGTCCCGGACCGGCGGCCGCAGCCGAATGGGGATGGACCCGCTCGCGATCCGGGACGGCTTCACCCTTGGCGGTCATCGGCTCCCCAGCCTGTACCGCAACGTCACAACTAGCGACTCGTCCTTAACAAAGCGTTGCATCATCCTTGCGCAAATACCCCACGGGGGGTGCGGGGGGTGTGAAACCCCCCGCTTGGGACGGAAAGGCGAGGTGTTCCGTTGACCGTCACGCTCTATGGCTTCGGCGAGAGTGGCAATGCCTACAAATGCGCCCTGGCGCTGCGGCTGGCCGGCACGCCCTTCGACCTGCGCTTCGTCGATTTCTTCGCCGGCGAGACCCGGCGGCCGGAGTTCCGGGCCCTCAACGTCATGGGAGAGGTGCCGGTGCTGATCGACGGGGAGGAAACCCTTACCCAGTCGGGCAGCATCCTCTTC
This sequence comes from uncultured Rhodobacterales bacterium, assembly GCA_964602115.1. Taxonomy (GTDB): domain Bacteria; phylum Pseudomonadota; class Alphaproteobacteria; order Rhodobacterales; family Rhodobacteraceae; genus JANOGU01. The sequence continues at coordinate 1,403 of CAZRQN010000250.1, read as the reverse complement.
CACATCGCCGGCCGGACCGGCCGCTTCCTGCCTGCCGGGCTGGAGCGGGAATGCCTGCGCTGGGTGCTGTGGGACAACCACAAGCTTTCCACCCAGATCGGCACCACCCGTTTCCTGATGAACTTTCTGCCTCCCGAAAAGCGCGACCCGGCGGTGATCGCCTTCCTTCAGGGGCGGCTCAATGCGGCCTATGGGGTGCTCGACAGCCATCTCAGGGGCCGCGACTGGATCGTCGGCGACGGGCTGACGGTGGCGGATCTCTCCTGCTGTTCCTATCTCTATTATCCCGAGCCCTTCGGCTTCGACCGCGCCGCCTGGCCGCAGATCGACCGCTGGCTCGGCAATATCGCCGCCCTGCCCGGCTGGGCGCATCCCTATGAGCTGATGCCGCGCGCCTTCCCCGCGCAAGGAGGACCGAAATGACCGAAGCCTTCATCTATGACGCCGCCCGCAGCCCGCGCGGCAAGGGCCGGCCGGACGGATCGCTGCACGAGGTCACGGCGCTGGCGCTCTCGGCCCGGATGCTGAACGCCATCAAGGCGCGCAACCATCTGGAAGGCCATGCGGTCGAGGATGTGATCTGGGGCAATGTCACGCAAGTTGGCGAGCAGGGCGGCTGCCTCGCCCGTTCGGCCGTCCTCGCCTCCGATCTCGACGAGCGCATCCCCGGCCTCGCCATCAACCGCTTCTGCGCCTCGGGGCTGGAGGCGGTGAACCTCGCCGCCAACCAGGTCAAGGCGGGCGCCGGGCAGGCCTATATCGCCGGGGGGGTGGAGATGATGGGCCGCGTGCCCATGGGCTCGGACGGTGCCGCCATCGCCGCCGATCCTTCGGTGGCGATGCGGACCTATTTCGTGCCGCAGGGCATCTCGGCCGACATCATCGCCACCGAATACGGCTTCACCCGCGACGAGGCCGATGCGCTGGCGGTGGAAAGCCAGCGCCGCGCCGCCGCCGCCTGGGCCGAGGGGCGTTTCGCCAGGTCGGTCGTGCCGGTCACCGACCAGAACGGCCTGACCATCCTCGCCCGCGACGAATACATGCGGCCCGAGACCGACATGCAGTCGCTGGGCGCGCTGAAGCCGGCCTTCCGGGACATGGGCGAGGTCATGCCGGGCTTCGACAAGGTGGCGATGATGAAATATCCCCATCTCGCCCGGGTGAACCACATCCACCATGCCGGCAATTCCTCCGGCATCGTGGACGGCGCGGCGGCGGTCCTGATCGGCAGCCGCAGCTGGGGCGAGGCGCGGGGGCTGAAGCCGCGCGCCCGCATCCGCGCCACCGCCAAGGTGGGCACCGACCCGACGATCATGCTGACCGGCCCGGTGCCCGCCACCCAGCGGGTGCTGGACGCGGCCGGGATGGAAATCGGCGACATCGACCTTTTCGAGGTGAACGAG
>CAZRQN010000249.1:0-2819 GCA_964602115.1 uncultured Rhodobacterales bacterium | reverse complement strand
GCCGCGACAGAGGGCGGGAGGCGAGCGGTGAGGGCGCCGTACCTTCCGACAGGGAAGGATCAGTCTCCCTGGCCCGTCAGCCCCTCCAGGAGACGTCCGGCCTCCTCCTCCAACGCCTCGCTGGCGCGGCGGCGGGCGGCGTCCTCCAGCGTCTCGCCCTCCTGTGCCTCGATCCCGGTCTCCTTCTTCAGCTTCTCCCGGAGCTTGGCCTCGGCGGCCTCGGCGGCGGCCCGTGCCTTGGCCTCCAGCGCAGCCTTCTCCTCGGCCAGTTCGCGATCGGCGAGTGCCTTGAGGTCCAGGGTGAGGCGCGGGGCGGCCCAGGGCCCGGTGACGAGGAGCGGCACGCCGATACCACCCGTGCCGTCCGCCCCGGCCAGCGCCGTCGCGGCGATCCGGTAGTCGATGGTCTGCGCCCCGAGGCCCAGCTTGCCTTCGCCCGTGGCGGCGATCCCCGGGCCTTCCAGCACCAGATCGCGATTCCTCAGCACCCCGCCCTCGATGGTGAAGCTGCCCGTCACCCGCTGGAAATCGGTCTTCCCGTCCCCCTCCACCGCCGGGTCGAGCGCGCGCAGGATCGCTGCGAGGTCGAGCCCGGCGTAGTCTCCCGGCCCCAGGTCGATCCGCCCCTCGCCGCGCAGGCTGGCCATGATCGCGGCCAGGCTCTCGCCCACGCCGAGAAAGCTAAGCTCGGCCGTACCCTTCCCCGAAAGGCGCCGCGTAACCTCCAGCGCGGCCAGCGCCGCCTGAAGGTCCAATCCCGTCAGCGCCAGCTTGCCACCCACCGACAGGCCGTCGCGGTCGTTGAGCACGAACTCGCCCGTCACCCCGCCGCCGAACAGCCCCAGCCGGCGGATATCCGTGGCCAGACGCGCCCGGTCGAGCGTCATGCGCAGATCGACCGGCGCCAGCACCATGGCTCCGAGCGACAGGCTGTCGGCGGCCAGCGCGATCTCGGCGTCCAGCGCCCCCAGCCCGTCGATTCCCAGCGGCGCGGGCGACCAGCCCTCGCCACCCTCGCTGCCCCCGGCGCCGGCGCTGCCCGGCAGGCTCAGCGTCCCGGCGGCAAGCCGCGCCACCAGCTTCGGACGCGGCCCGGCGAAGGTGACATCCGCCTCGCCGCTCAGGTTGTTGCCGTCCAGCGTCAGCCGCCCGCCACGCAGGTGCAGCGAGCCCTCTGGCGCCAGCGTCAGCTGGCCCTCCAGCGCCATCTCGCGCGACCCGAGCCCCTCGGGCAGGTCGAGCGCCTCCCGTCCGAGAAGTGCCGCTAGGGCGCGCGGATCGCCGAGATCGGCCGCGAGCGTGCCCTCGGCGCCAAAGGGCGACCCGCCCGCCCGGCCCGCGAAATCCATCCGCGCCGCACCGGCGGCCAGCGCCGCCTCAAGCGGCACCACCCGTCCGGCGAGCGCGCCCGCCCCGTCCTCGGTCGCCAGATCCAGCACCAGCGCCTGGCCGTTCACCTCCGCCGACAGCGATGCCTCCAGCGTCCCGCCAGCCTGGGGCATGGCGGCAGTCAGTGACAGGCCGGAGAACTCCCGCGTCTCGCCGGTGCGATGGTCGAGATAGAGGATGTGCCCGTCGCGCAGTTCCGCGCGCACCAGCGCGGCAGAGAAATCCGCCGCGCCCTCGCCGCCGGTGGCGAAGTCCCAGTTGGCAGCCCCCTCGGCGCTGCGCTCCAGCCTGACCTCGGGCGCGGTGAGCACCAGCTTCTCGATCACCACATCGCCGGAGAAGAGCGACATCAGGTCCACCCCGAGGTCCAGCCCCTCGGCGGCAAGGAAGGGGCCCTCCTGCGACCAGTCCGCATTGGCGATGGTGACAGGCCCGGTCTCCACCCCGAGAACCGGCCAGATCGAGGGCTTGACCGGCCCGGCGATGGTGATCGCCCGCCCCGTCCGCGCCTCCAGCTCGCGCGCCGCAAGCGCGGCGATCCGCTCCGCCGGGATCAGTGCAACCGCACCCAGCGCCAGCACCACAAGGGTCATCAGCGCCACGCCCAGCCGCAGGATCAGCCGCATGATTGCCTCCGCCGGGACCCTCTCGCCCAGACTACCGCCGTGGCAGGGCCGGTCGCAAGCCACGGGTGCCGGCGCCATCGGCCTTCGGCGTCGGGCCACCGACGGGGCGGCGCCGAGGCGCGGGGCCGTTGATGTGTCCGGCAGCAGTTGCCGTTGACGGGCATGGGGCGCTGCCGTCTAGTTCCCGGATTGTTGTCCAACTGTTGGAAGGGAATTGCGCATGGCACCGGCAAAGGCAGGCGATCCTTTGGCAGAGGTCGCGAAGATCGCTGAGAAGACCTTGCAGAGCCTCGAAAGGCACAGCAGCCTGCAGAGCTTCTACATCGACGGCATCGCGACGCAGCTGCGCAAGATGATGAGCGCCGAGAACGACGGTGGCGAGGGGGCGCGGGCGATGAAAGAGATGATGGGCGCCCTGACCAAGGCGCAGAAACTGGTGGAGGCGACAACCGCGGTCGTGGCCGGCATCAAGCTCCCCAAGGCGGACGGCGACGGCGCCGACCAGGCCCTGGCCAGCATCGACCAGTATCTTGGCGAGGTTCAGGACCTGAGCGACCAGAAACTCGCTGCGATCGACGAACTGAGCACCGCCATCGACAAGGCGACACGCAACGCCGGATCGGGCGACAAGGGTGTCGGCAAGCGCGCCAAGGCGGCTACGGCGGCACTGGACAAGGCGGCCAAGCTGATCGCCGACCAGCGCAAGGCGGTGGCCGAAGCGGGCAAGGCGCTGGCCGCCTAGGGCCGCTTTCCCCGCCGTCCCGCCCGCGCTAGAAGCGCCGCCATGTCGCAGAACCCGCCCGA
>CAZRQN010000248.1:0-2854 GCA_964602115.1 uncultured Rhodobacterales bacterium | reverse complement strand
GCATGTGATAGCCGCTGATCGAGATCGAGTTGAACTTCGGCATCTCGGCGGCGGTATAGGCGATGATGTCGGCGACGATCCGCATCGAGGGCGCGGGCGGATAGACATAGGTGTTCCGCACCATGAACTCTTTCAGGATGTCGTTCTGGATCGTCCCCGACAGCGCGGCGCGGCTGACGCCCTGTTCCTCGCCTGCGACGATGAAAGAGGCGAGGACCGGAATCACCGCCCCGTTCATCGTCATGGAAACGCTGACCTTCTCCAGCGGAATGCCGTCGAACAGCACCTTCATGTCCTCGACCGAGTCGATGGCGACGCCGGCCTTGCCGACATCGCCCACCACGCGGGGATGGTCGCTGTCATAGCCGCGATGGGTGGCAAGGTCGAAGGCGACCGAAACCCCCTGCTGCCCGGCGGCCAGCCCGGCACGGTAGAAGGCATTGCTCTCCTCGGCGGTGGAGAAGCCGGCATACTGGCGGATGGTCCACGGCCGCCCGGCATACATCGTCGCCCGCACCCCCCGGGTGAAGGGCGCCAGCCCCGGCAGGCTGCCGAGATGGCCAAGGCCGGCGAGATCGGCCTCGGAATAGAGCGGGCGGATGCGCAGCCCTTCCAGCGTCTCGGTGGCCAGGCTGTCGGGGTCGGCGCCCTTCAGCTCCCGCCGCGCCAGCGCTTCCCAGTCCCCGAAGTCCTTGCCGCTCATCTCCGCTTCCTTTCCGCGCCTCTTCCAATGCCTTGCCGGAACGCTATATCCCCAACCATGCGCCGCGCGTTCCTTCTGGCCTTTCTTGCCGCCGCCCTGCCGGCTGCGGCCGAAACCGACGTGGCGACAGACGGCACCCAGGTAGCGCCGCTGACCATCGTCTCGGCCAGCGACATCGACGTCGAGGCGCTTCTCTTCGTGCAGCGCCCGATCGTGGTCTTTGCCGACACGCCCAACGACCCGAGCTTCCGCCGCCAGATGCAGCTGATCGAGCTTGATCCGGCCGAACTGTCCGAGCGCGACGTCGTGGTGATCACCGATACCGACCCTTCGGCCATGTCGCCGCTGCGCCAGCGGCTCAGGCCGCGCGGCTTCAGCCTCGTCATCCTCGACAAGGACCTCAAGCCCATCCTGCGCAAGCCCCTGCCCTGGGACGTGCGCGAAATCACCCATACGATCGACAAATTTCCCCTGCGTCGGCAGGAAGTGCTGGAACGCAACCCCGCCGGGCGTTGATGGGCGCCCCGCCCCGCGCTATATTCGTCGCAATGGAGGATCGCGCTCATGGCCATCACCCGCCGCCAGCCCCATCCGCTTCCGCCCGGTCCGATCGGCCCGGATCCGGCGTACTGACCACATCCTCGGGGGGCGGCAGCCCCAGCGCCGCGTTCAGCGCCACGACCGCCCGCCGGGCGAGGACCACCAGGTCGCGCTGGCCTTTGAAGTAATCGCGATAGGCGGCGATCCGCGCCGATTGCGGCCGTGCGACGAAATGCGCCTCGCGCAGTTCCAGCGCGAACTGGCGGGCCGCGTGCAGGACGGAGTAGAACTGCACCACCTCATCCACCGCCTCGGACGGCAGGCGGGCGATCTGACCGGCATTGGCGTCGAAGACCACCGGCGGTCCGGGCTGGGGAAAGAAGATCACCGCACGCGGGTCACCCGCAGCCTCGGCCACCACCCTGGCCTCGATGTCCTGCCGGGCATTGCGGGTCAGGTCGCTGAGAAAGACCCAGATCTCGGCCCTGAGCGCCACCATCAGGTCGCCCTGATCGGTCTCGCGCTCGTCGAGCTGGAACAGGAAGGTGACGAACCAGCCGGCAACGACCAGGATCGCGCCGACGATCCCCAGCCGCAGGTTCTCGCTGGTGCCCGGCCAGATGAACACGCCGAGGACCGCCAGCGCGGTCCAGACCAGCACCGGCGTGGCCACGACCCACAGCCGGGCCAGCGAACGGGAGCGGCGGCTCGCGACGCCGGCCAGGACCGCCGCCGCACCCGTCAGCGCCAGCGCGACCCAAAACTGCGTCTGGGCCAGAATGCCGCTCACCTCATTCGAACTCCAGGATCACGTCATCGACCTTGAGGCTTGCCCCGGTGCGCGCCGCGATCCGCTTCACCGTCGCGCGACGCTCGGCCTTGAGCACGTTCTCCATCTTCATCGCCTCCACCGTGGCCAGCGCCTGGCCCTCCTGCACCTCGTCGCCTTCGGCGACCCGCAGCCCGGTCAGCAGCCCCGGCATCGGGCACAGAAGGAAGCGCGAGGTGTCGGGCGGCGCCTTGACCGGCATCAAGGCCGCCAGTTCGGCCTGTCGCGGCGAGCGGATGCGGACCTTCAGGTCGGCGCCACGCAGGCGGATGCGCAGGCCCATGGGGATCTTGCCGACCTTCAGCACCAGGGGTGCCCCGTCCACGGCCAGCCGTGCCAGCGGCTGGCCCGGGGTCCAGGCGCTTTCCACCCGATGGGCCGTGCCATCGGCAAAGGTGATGGTCGAGCCGGTGCGGTCGGCCGCCACCGTCAGCCGGTGGGACTGCCCGGCGAGGCTGACCACCCAGTCGTCGCCCACCCGGCGCTGGTGGTTGTCCATGGTGCCGGAAATGCGGGTGCGGCGGATCTCGGCCACCCGGTGCATCGCCGCCACCGCCGCCGCCACCCGGCGCAGCAATGCCTCCGGCAACAGCGCCCCCTTGAAGCCCTCGGGATATTCCTCGGCGATGAAGGCGGTGGTGATATTGCCCTTTTCGAACCTCGGATGGTCCATGACCGCCGAACAGAAGGGAAGATTGTGCCCGATCCCTTCAACTTCGAACATATCGAGCGCCAGGCGCATCTCCTCCACCGCCTCGGCCCGCGTCTTGCCCCAGGTGCAG
>CAZRQN010000247.1:0-2908 GCA_964602115.1 uncultured Rhodobacterales bacterium | reverse complement strand
CGGACCGACCAGACATGAGCGCCGCACGAGGCGCGCCCGCCAGGGCGCAAGACGGGACGGGCGTCACCCTCTCCGCAGGAGCAGTGAGGGGGTCCAAGGGGGCGGGAAGCCGCCCCCTTGCTTCCCCCAAGCGGCAAAGCCGCGCGGGAGGGGGGTGACAAGGGGCTTGCCCCGGCGCCGCCAGCGCGCAGTCTGGCGCGGAGAAGGAGTTCCTTATGGCCACCGAACCTGCCCGCTTCCGACCGAAGATGTATCCGCCGCCGGAATTCCCGCCACGCCGGGCTCCGCTCTTCGCGCGCACGCCGCCGGCGATCTTTCCGGTGCTGCTCGGCTTTCTCGGCCTGGCGCTGGCGCTTCGGGCGGGCTTCGCGCGGCTTGGCTGGTCCTCGGCGCTGCCCGATCTCGCCGCCGGGCTTGCGCTGGGCCTCTGGGGCTTCGGCATCCTTGCCTATGGCGCAAAGATCGTCCGGCGGCCCGGCGTCATCTTCGACGAGATCAGGGTCATGCCGGCGCGGGCCGGTCTGGCGGCGGCGACGGCGGGCGGGATGGCGGCGGCGGCACTGCTTTCGCCCTTTGCTCCGTTGCCCGCCACCGCGCTCTTGACGGTGGCGATGGTGCTGCATGCCGTAGTCGCTTTGGCCGTTCTCCGTCTTCTCGCTGCCGCGCCGGCCGAGGCCCGGGCGCCCAACCCGGGTTGGCATCTGGTCTTTGTCGGCTTCATCGTCGGGGCACTGGCGGCGGCGCTGCTCGGCTGGGCCGGTCTGGCACGCGCCATCCTTTGGCCGACGATGGCCATCGCGGCTGCGATCTGGGGCGTGAGCCTGCGGCAAGTGCTGCGCCAGCCCTTGCCACCGCCGCTGCGGCCGATGCTGGCGATCCATCTGGCGCCGGCAAGTCTCTTTGCGACCGTGGCCGCTCTCAGCGATCTGCCCGGCCTCGCGGTCGTCATGGGCGCGCTGGCGCTGGCGCTGTTCGCGGCGCTGCTCCTCGGCCTGCGCTGGATCACGGCAGCGGGGTTCTCGCCGCTGTGGGGCGCTTTCACCTTTCCGCTCGCCGCCTTCGCCGGGGCGATGCTGCGGCTGGGCGGCGCCTGGGGCGGCTTCGGGCTCGCCATGCTGGCGCTGGCGGCCGTGGTAGTGCCGGTAATCGGCTGGAAGGTGCTGCGGATGTGGCCGAAGGGCGACCTGGCGTCGCGGACCAACGCGGCAGAGGCCTGAGCCTCAGATCAGCCGCACCCAGGCGCGGGCGAGGGCAAGTCCGGCCTCGTCGGCGGCCGGGCCATGGCCGTCCGGCCCGTCGGGCAGGGTGGCGGCGAAACCGCCATGCAGGGCTTCCACCTGTTCCGGGAAGCGGCGGGTCATGTCGGCCACCACCGGGCGATGCATCTCGAAATGGAACTGCGTGCCGTAGGTGGCCCGGCCGATGCGGAAGGCCTGCATCGCCGCCGCCCCGTTCTCGGCCAGATGTACCGCGCCGGGTGGCAGGGTGAAGGTGTCGGAATGCCACTGGAAGATCGGGAAGGTCTCCGGCACGGCAGAGAGGACCGGATCGGACCGGCCCTCGTCCGTCAACCGCACGGGATGCCAGCCGAATTCCGGCGCCGCGCCGAGCAGGTTCGCCGCCCCGAAGGCACGGGCCAGAACCTGCGAGCCGAGGCAGATGCCGAGCACCGGGCGATGTGCCGCCGTGAAGGCGCGCATCAGGCCGGCAAGGCGCGGCAGGTAGGGATGCAGGTGGTCATCCACTGCCGTCTGCTCGCCGCCGAAGGAGACGAGCGCGTCATAGCCCTCCGGGCCTTCGGGCAGGTGCTGGTCCGCCCAGGGGGTGAAAAGCTCGACCAGCGCTCCGGCCTCGTGCAGGGCGACGCCGACCTGGCCGTGATGGGTGACGCGGGTGTTCTCGATGATGGCGACGCGCATGGTCCTGTCTCAGCACGCGGCCGGGCCGGTCGCAAGCCCTTGCACCCGCCGGCCCCGCGTGAAAAAGGGACCCGCCAACCGAACTCTGCCCGAGGGACACCCCATGGAGATTCGCGAGGCGCTCACCTTTGATGACGTGCTTCTGGTGCCGGCCGCGTCCAGCGTGCTGCCGGCGGAGGCCGACACCTCGACCCAGGTGACCAAGGCGATCCGCTTGACCATCCCGCTCCTGTCGAGCGCGATGGACACTGTGACCGAGGCCCGCATGGCCATTGCCATGGCCCAGGCGGGCGGGCTCGGGGTCATCCACCGCAACCTGAACCCCGACCAGCAGGCGGCCGAGGTGCGGCGGGTGAAGCGGTTCGAGAGCGGGGTGGTCTATGCCCCGATCACGCTCACGCCCGACCAGACGCTGGCCGATGCCAAGGCGCTGATGGAACGCTATGCGATCACCGGCTTTCCGGTGGTGGACGAGGCGGGCCGCGTCCTCGGCATCGTCACCAACCGCGACATGCGCTTTGCCGAGGACGACCGTACCCCGGTGCGGGTGATGATGACCGCCGACAACCTGGCCATCCTGCGCGAACCGGTGGACCGAGCGGCGGCGATCAGCCTGATGAAGGCGCGGCGGATCGAGAAGCTCCTGGTGACGGATGCGGCAGGCAAGCTCACCGGGCTCCTGACGCTGAAGGACACCGAGAAATCGGTGCTCAACCCCTTTGCCTGCAAGGACGAGATGGGCCGGCTGCGGGTGGCGGCGGCGACCACGGTGGGCGATGCCGGTTTCGCCCGCTCGGAGGCGCTGATCGACGCGGGCTGCGATCTCGTGGTGATCGACACCGCGCATGGCCATTCCGAGGGCGTGGCCCGGGCGGTGGAGCGGGTGAAGAAGCTGTCGAACGCGGTGCAGGTCGTTGCCGGCAACGTGGCAACCGCCGAGGCGACGCGGGCGCTGATCGGCGCGGGTGCGGATGCGGTCAAGGTCGGGA
>CAZRQN010000246.1:0-2911 GCA_964602115.1 uncultured Rhodobacterales bacterium | reverse complement strand
AAGGGGGGCCGCTGGCCCCCCTTTGCCTGGTCCCGCGCGGCGCAGCCGCGCGGGAAAATGGTCACTCGAATTCGACCAGAAGATCCTTGGCCTCGACCTGAACTCCGGCCGTGGCATGAACGGCCTTGACCGTGCCGGCGCGGTCCGCATGCAGGCCGGTTTCCATCTTCATCGCCTCGATGGTCAGCAGGAGGTCGCCGGCATTGACCTTCTGCCCCGCCCGCACCGCGACCGAGGCGATGGAGCCCGGCATCGGTGCGCCGACATGGGCGGGATCGCCGTCGCGGGCCTTGGGGCGGGCGGCGGACTTGGCCTGGACGGCGCGGTTGGGCACCCGCACCACCCTTGGCTGGCCGTTCAGTTCGAAAAACACCCGGACATCGCCGTCCTCATGGGTCTCGCCCACTGCCTGGAGGCGGATTTCCAGCGTCTTGCCCGGGTCGATCTCGGCTGTGATCTCCTCGCCCGGTTCCATCCCGTAGAAGAAGTTCCGCGTCGGCAGCACCCGCACCGGCCCGTAGAGCCGGTGGCGGGCGTGGTAGTCGGAATAGACCTTGGGATACATCAGATAGCCGTTCAGGTCCTCGTCATCGAGTATCTGGGCCTCGTCCTCGTCGCCTTCGCCGCGCAGCTCGGCCGAGACCCGCCGCCGCACCGCCTCGAGATCCACCGCCACCACCACCGAGCCGGGGCGCACCGTCAGCGGCGTCTCGCCCTTCAGCACCTTCTTCTGGATCGCCGCCGGCCAGCCGCCGGGAGGCTGGCCGAGATTGCCCTTCATCATGTCCACGACCGAGTCGGGGAAGGCCACCTCGACCGCAGGGTCCTCCACCTGCGTCCGGCTCAGCCCCTGGGCCACCATCATCAGCGCCATGTCGCCCACCACCTTGGACGAGGGCGTGACCTTGACGATGTCGCCGAACATCCGGTTGGCATCGGCATAGGCCTGGGCGACTTCCGGCCAGCGTTCTTCCAGCCCCAGCGAGCGCGCCTGGGCCTTGAGATTGGTGAACTGCCCGCCGGGCATCTCGTGCAGATAGACCTCCGAGGCCGGTGCCTGCAGGCCGGATTCGAAGGCCGCATACTGGGCGCGCACATGCTCCCAGTAGTTGGAGAGCGTGCGGATGGCGCCTGTGTCGAGCCCGGGGTCGCGGTCGGTATGGCGCAACGCCTCGACGATGGAACCCAGGCAAGGCTGCGAGGTGCCGCCCGAGAAGGCGTCCATCGCCGCATCGACGGCATCCACCCCGGCCTCGCAGGCCGCGAGCACGGTGGCGGCGCTGGTGCCGGAGGTGTCATGGGTGTGGAAGTGGATCGGCAGGCCCACTTCCTGGCGCAGCACCTTGATCAGCTGACGGGCGGCGGCCGGCTTCAGGAGGCCCGCCATGTCCTTCAGCCCCAGCACATGGGCGCCGGCCGCCTTCAGCTCCTTCGCCCGGGCGACGTAATATTTCAGGTCATACTTGGCCCGGTCGGGGTTGAGGATGTCGCCGGTATAGCAGACCGCACCCTCGCAGAGCTTGCCGGTCTCCACCACCGCATCCATGGCAACGCGCATGTTCTCCACCCAATTGAGGGAATCGAACACGCGGAACACATCCACGCCGGTTCTTGCCGCCTGGAATATGAAGGAACGAACAACGTTGTCGGGATAGGTGGTGTAGCCGACGCCGTTCGCCCCGCGCAGCAGCATCTGGGTCATGATGTTGGGCATCGCCGCGCGCAGGTCGCGCAGCCGCTGCCAGGGGCATTCCTGCAGGAAGCGGTAGGCGACATCGAAGGTCGCGCCGCCCCAGCATTCGACGGAGAAGAGCTGCGGCAGGTTGGCGGCATAGGCCGGTGCGGCGCGGATCATGTCGATCGAGCGCATGCGCGTGGCCAGAAGCGACTGGTGCCCGTCGCGCATCGTCGTGTCGGTGACGAGCACGCGGGTCTGCTTCTTCATCCAGTCGGCGACCGCCTGCGGCCCCTTCTGCTCCAGCAGGTTGCGGGTGCCATAGGCCGGCTCCGCCGTCGCGGCCGGCGGCTTTGGCGCCTTCACCCCGGCCGGGGGCTTGGCGCGGCCCACCGTCTCGGGATGCCCGTTGACGGTGATGTCGGCGATATAGGTCAGGATCTTCGTCGCCCGGTCGCGGCGCTTCTTGAAGGCGAAGAGCTCCGGCGTCGTGTCGATGAACTTGGTCGTATAGGTGTCGTCGAGAAAGGTCGGGTGTTTCAGCAGGTTGATGACGAAATCGATGTTGGTCGAAACGCCGCGGATGCGGAACTCGCGCAGCGCCCGGTCCATCCGGGCGATGGCGCGCTCCGGTGTCTGGGCATGGGCGGTGACCTTGACCAGCAGCGAATCGTAGTAGCGGGTGATGACCCCGCCGGCGTAAGCCGTGCCGCCGTCCAGCCGGATGCCGTTGCCGGTGGCCGAGCGATAGGCGGTCAGCCGGCCGTAGTCGGGGATGAAGTTGTTCTGCGGATCCTCGGTGGTCACCCGGCACTGCAGGGCATGGCCATTCAGGGGCACATCCTCCTGTCTTGCGATGCCGGTGGCCTCGGCCAGCGACTTGCCTTCCTCGATCAGGATCTGCGCCTGGACGATGTCGATGCCGGTCACTTCCTCGGTGACGGTATGTTCGACCTGGATGCGGGGGTTGACCTCGATGAAGTAGAAGTGCCCCGAGTCCATATCCATCAGGAACTCGACGGTGCCGGCGCATTCGTACTTCACATGGCCGCAGATGCGCTTGGCCATGGCGCAGACTTCCTCGCGCTGCGCCTGGGTCAGGTAGGGGGCGGGCGCGCGTTCGACGACTTTCTGGTTGCGGCGCTGCACCGTGCAGTCGCGCTCCCACAGGTGGTAGAGGTTGCCCCGCCCGTCGCCGAGGATCTGCACCTCGACATGGCGGGCGCGCAGGATCAT
>CAZRQN010000245.1:0-2980 GCA_964602115.1 uncultured Rhodobacterales bacterium | reverse complement strand
CGCGCGGCGCTTGCGCCCGAGAGCCGGGCCGCCATCGACGCCGCCGAGGTGATCTTCGGCGGCCCGCGCCATCTGGCCCTTGCCGGCGCTGCGGAACGCGGGCGGCGGCCTCGCCCGGCGGCCCGCGCCCGCCGATCCCTGTCCCGAACCGGAGGCCGCTGCGATGGCTGATCCCTGGCTCACCCTCATCGGCCTGACCGAGGCCGGGCGCGCGGCGCTTGCGCCCGAGAGCCGGGCCGCCATCGACGCCGCCGAGGTGATCTTCGGCGGCCCGCGCCATCTGGCCCTTGCCGGCGCCGGCGAGCGTGGCCGTCCCTGGCCGGTGCCTTTCGACGCCGCGCCGGTCCTGGCCGCGCGCGGGCGGCGCGTCGTCGTCCTCGCCTCGGGCGATCCCTTCTGGCACGGCGCCGGCGGCAGCCTTGCCGGGCGGCTGGCGCCGGAGGAATGGGTCAGCCATCCCGCCCCCTCGACCTTCTCGCTGGCCGCCAGTGCCCTTGGCTGGCGGCTGGAGGAGGTGACCTGCCTCGGCCTGCATGCCGCGCCGCTCGACCGGCTGCGGCCGCATCTCGCCCCCGGCGGCCGGCTGATCCTGCTTCTGCGCGATGCCGCCGCCGTTGCTGCCCTCGCCGGCTGGCTCCGGGACGCAGGCGCCGGGGCGGCGCGGCTCCATATCCTCGAACGCCTCGGCGGCCCCCACGCCCGCCGCCGCAGCCTGGCCGCCGACGGCCCGCTGCCCGGCGACATCGCCGCGCCGGTGGCGGCAGCGGTGGACCTGCCGCCCGGGATCGGCCTGCCGCGCAGCCCCGGCCTGCCTGCCGACCTCTTCGCCCATGACGGCCAGATCACCAAATCCCCGATCCGCGCCCTGACGCTCGCGGCCCTCGCCCCGCGACCGGGGGAGGTGCTGTGGGACCTCGGCGCCGGTTCCGGCTCGATCTCGGTCGAATGGTGCCTGGCCGGGGGCCGGGCGGTGGCGGTGGAGGCCCGCGCCGACCGCGCCGCCAATATCGCCGAGAACGCCCGCCGCTTCGGCCTCGACCAGCGGATCGAGGTCCATCGGGCCGACTGGCCGCACCTCCTGCCGGTCCTGCCGCAGCCCGACGCCGTGTTCGTGGGCGGCGGGCTCGACGCCACGGCGCTCGATCTGCTGTGGACCGCGCTCCGCCCCGGCACCCGCCTCGTCGTCAATTCCGTCACGCTGGAGACCGAAGCGCTGCTCGTCACCGCCCAGGTCAGTTGCGGCGGCGACCTCAGCCGCTTCGACATCGCCCGGGCCACACCGCTCGGCCCCGCCCGGGGCTGGACGGCGTCGCGGCCGGTGACGCAATGGGCGGTGACGCGATGAGGATCGCCGGCCTCGGTTTCCGCCAGACCGCGACGGAAGCCTCGCTTCTCGACGCGCTCCTGCGCGCCGGCGGGGCCGCCGGCCTCTCCGCGCTGGCCACCGCCGCCGACAAGGCCCACCACCCGGCGCCGCGCGCGCTGGCCGAAAGCCTCGGCCTGCCGCTCCGGGCGGTAAGCCTGCCCGAGATCGCCGCCGCCCCGGCGGCGGACAGCCCGCGCAGCCCCGCCCGCTACGGGGGCAGGAGCCTCGCCGAAGCGGCAGCACTTGCCGCCGCCGGCCCCGGCGCCCGCCTGCTCGCCCCCCGAAGCGCCTCGGCCGACCGCCAGGCCACCTGCGCCATCGCCGAGGCCGCCCCGTGACCCGCCGCCGCCCTTCTCCCCGCCACATCCTTGCCCGAAAAGCCCGGGGTCCGGCGCCGCACGCCGGCGCTCTTCCCCCGCGCAGGAGCCCTGTCCCATGACCGTCCATTTCATCGGCGCCGGCCCCGGCGCAGCCGACCTCCTCACCCTGCGCGGCCGCGACCTCATCGCCGCCTGTCCGGTCTGCCTCTATGCCGGCTCGCTGGTGCCCGGGGGCGTTCTGGCGCACTGCCCGCCCGGGGCAAGGATCGTCAACACCGCCCCCCTGAGCCTTGACGAGATCGTCGCCGAGATCGAGGCGGCCCATGCGCGGGGGCAGGACGTGGCCCGGCTCCATTCCGGCGACCTCTCGGTCTGGTCGGCGATGGGCGAGCAGCTGCGCCGCCTGCGGGCGCTGGCGATCCCCTATAGCGTCACCCCCGGCGTGCCCGCCTTTGCCGCCGCCGCCGCCACGCTCGGGGCGGAGCTGACGCTCCCGGGCCTCGCCCAGTCGGTGGTCCTGACCCGCACCCCCGGCCGGGCCTCGCCGATGCCCGAGGGCGAGCGGCTGGCGGCCTTTGCCGCCACCGGCGCGACGCTGGCCATCCATCTCTCGATCCACCTCGCCGAGACGGTGCAGGCCGAGCTTCTGCCCCATTACGGCGCCGATTGCCCGGTGGCGGTGGTCTGGCGCGCCTCCTGGCCCGACGCCCGGGTGCTGCGCACGACGCTGGGGCGGCTCGCGGCCGAAGTCGGCGCCGATCCCGAGCGCACCGCGCTGATCCTCGCCGGCCCGGCGCTGGCGCAGGAGGGCTTCGACGAAAGCCGCCTCTACGCCGGCGACTACGACCGCCGCTTCCGGCCGGTCGGCACCGAACCGCGCTTTCCGGGGACCTGACCGCCGATGACCGTCCCCGGCCTGCTCATTTCCGCTCCCGCCTCCGGCACCGGCAAGACCACGGTGACGCTGGGGCTTCTGGCCGCCTTCCGCGCGGCGGGAGTGGCGGTGCAGCCCTACAAATGCGGGCCGGACTATATCGACCCGGCCTTCCACCGGGCGGCGGCGGGCCGGGAGAGCCTGAACCTCGACAGTTTCGCCATGGCGCCGGCGCGCCTGCTGTCGCTCACCGCCAGCGATGCGGAGCTGATCCTCGCCGAAGGCGCCATGGGCCTCTTCGACGGCGCCGCCGTGGCGCCGCAAGGGGCGCCCGGGCGGCCGCCTGCAGCCGCCATACCGGAGGGGGGGCACCCGTCCCCTGACCGTCGCCCCCCACCCCCATCCCCTCCCCACGAGGGG
>CAZRQN010000244.1:0-2994 GCA_964602115.1 uncultured Rhodobacterales bacterium | reverse complement strand
CGCATCTGTCCGCGCGCATCGGTCTGCCTCCGGCATCCAGGCCATCGGTCGAGTGCACCGGGCGCTCACCCGCAGACTCCATGTCCGGCCTGGGGAACCCTTGAGCGAACCTGCGCAGTATGATGTGCGCCTAGCCGACCTTTTCCGGCGATCCTGGCGCGACGGCAGCGACGTGGAGCCAAACGCCGCCTTCCGGGCGCAGGGTCAGGATCATCACGGGTCGTGGCTCCCGTCCGGGGACCAGGGCAAAACGGAAACGGGCGAGCAGGGTGGCGAGGATGATGACCGCCTCCTGCAACGCGAAGTTCTGGCCGATGCAGATGCGCGGCCCGTCGCCGAACGGCAGATAGGCGAAGCGCTCGATGGCCCTGGGATCAGCGAAGCGCGAAGGGTCGAACCGGTCGGGATCGCGCCAGAGCGAGTGGTGGCGGTGCAGCGCATAGATCGGCAGGATCACCGTGTCGCCCCGGCGGATCTCGCGGCCCATCAGCCTGTCCTCGGCCAGGGCGGTGCGCGACAGGAAGGCCGCCGGCGGATAAAGCCGCAGGGCCTCGTCGATGATGCGGCGGACAAGCGGCAGGGCGAGGACATCGGCCTGCGTCGCCGCCCGGTCGCCCAGAACTGCCTGAGACTCTGCCCGTGCCGCTTCCTGAACGTCCGGGTCGAAGGCACAGAGATAGAGCGCCCAGGCAAGGGTCAGCGCCGTCGTCTCGTGCCCGGCGACAATGAAAGTGAGGAGGTTGTCGCGCAGCTCGGCGGTGGTCATCCGCCGCCCGGTCTTCGGATCCTCGCCACCCATCAGCAGGTCGAGCAGGTCCGGCACTGCTGGCGGCCCCTCGGCACGGCGCCGGTCGATGGCGGCATCGGCCATCCGCTTCATCGCCCCGGTGGCACTGCGGGAAAAAAGCCGCCCGGGTCGTGGAACCCAGCGCGGAGCGCCGAGGATGTCGAGCAGCGAGACCTTGGCCACCGAGGCGATATAGGCCTCGATGGCGCGATGGACGGCCGCGCGGTCGAACCCGCTGCCACCGGAAAAGGTGACATCGGCGATCACCTCGAATGTGGTTGCCACCATTTCCTCGTGCAGATCCGCCGCTCCGCCCGCAGCGCGGGCCAGACGCAGGGATGCCCTTTCGGCGGCGGCGGTCATCACCGGGCCGAGGGCTGCGACATTGCGGTGGCTGAAAGCCGGAGCGGCGGTGCGCCGCTGCCACATCCACTGCGCCCCCTCGGCGACGAAAAGGCTTTCACCGATCGCCGGTTCGAGGATCAGCTTGGTGACGAGCGACTTCGGATAGTCCTCCACCGCCTCGCGCAGGATGCGGCGCAGCGCCTCTGGCGCCATCACCATGTGCCAGCGCTTGCCGGTGCGGCCGGAGATCATCGGCATGACGGTGGCGATTTCGGGGATGAGCTCGAGCACGTTGCGCCGCCCGGCGCGCAGCGTTCCCACCACACCGAGCGGCTGCCGGGTGAGCGGCACCCGGACTGGCAGAACCGCCGGCGCAGGACCGGATGTGATCGGCGATGGCATCTTGGCGATATAGTGCCGCCCGGACGAAGCGCAAAGGCGGCGGCCGGTTGCGTGGCCGGGGCGCAACCGCTATGCGGGTCCGGACATCTCTCGGGACCCGCCATGCCGCTTTTCCGTATCCTGTCGTTGCTTGTGGCGCTCGCCTTCGTGGCGGCCTGCGAAAAGACCACTGTCGTCTCCGAGCCGCCGCGCGACCTTGGCGATTTCGCCCTCGGCTTCTCGGTGGTGAATACCGACAACGACCAGAAGGTGCCGATCTCGCGGGATGCCACCGACGAGGAATGGAAAGCGGCCCTCAACCGGGCGATCGAGGCCCGTTTCGGGCGCTACAACGGCACCAAGCTCTACAACATCGGCGTCGCGCTGGACGGCTATGCCCTTGCGCCTCCCGGCATCCCGGTGGTGGTCAAGCCGAAGTCGATCCTGGTCGTCTCGGCAGTGATCTTCGACGACGCTTCGGCGACGCAGCTCAATCCGAAGGGGTTCCAGGTTACTGCCTTCGAGCGCGGCTCGACCGACACGTTCATCGGTTCGGGCCTGACGCGCACCAAGCAGGAGCAGATGGACGAGCTTGCCTATGTCGCCGCCAAGCGGCTGGAGGACTGGCTGTTCGAGAACCGCGAGTGGTTCGGCGTGAAGGTCGAGCGGCGGACGCCGGCGCCGACGCCTACGGTCGTCTCCAAACCCTGATCCCGCAGGCGAGAGGCAGCTTGATTTTCCGCCCCTTGCCCTATAAGTCGCCGCGCGTCGAAACGGCGGGCGCTTGGCCCGTCCGTGCCGGGATCAGGAGACGCCCTCATGGCCAAGGCCAAGTTTGAACGCAACAAGCCGCATGTGAACATCGGGACGATTGGTCACGTTGACCATGGCAAGACGACGCTGACGGCGGCGATCACCAAGTATTTCGGCGAGTTCAAGGCCTACGACCAGATCGACGCTGCGCCGGAGGAGAAGGCGCGGGGGATCACGATCTCGACGGCGCATGTGGAATACGAGACGGCGAAGCGGCACTATGCCCACGTCGATTGCCCGGGCCACGCCGACTATGTGAAGAACATGATCACCGGCGCGGCGCAGATGGACGGCGGCATTCTTGTGTGCGCGGCCTCCGACGGCCCGATGCCGCAGACGCGCGAGCACATCCTGCTGGCCCGCCAGGTGGGCGTTCCGGCGCTGGTCGTCTATATGAACAAGATCGACCTTGTCGATGACGCGGAACTGGTGGAACTGGTGGAGATGGAGCTTCGCGAGCTTCTGTCGTCCTACGACTTCCCCGGCGACGACATTCCGATCATCAAGGGTTCGGCGCACAAGGCGATGATCGGCGAGGAGCCGGAGATCGGCGAGAAGTCGATCCGGGCGCTGATGGCGGCGGTTGACGAGTATATCCCGACGCCGGCGCGGGCGATCGACCAGCCGTTCCTGATGCCGATCGAGGACGTGTTCTCGATCTCGGGCCG
>CAZRQN010000243.1:0-3012 GCA_964602115.1 uncultured Rhodobacterales bacterium | reverse complement strand
ACCAAGGGTAAAATGGAGCCACTCAAGACGTTGAAATCACATGATTTGTCAAGCGTCACACGGTGGGACATTTCCTCCGCCCGGCCTGTGGGGGCCGATTGGGACGTCGTGCGTTTACGGAAATGGCTGCCCCGCCAGCGGCGGGATCAGGTTGCCCGCCACCAGCCGGGTCAGGATCCCCGGCAGGGGTGGCACCCGGCCGAGCGGCATCAGAACCCGGTCGCGCAGCAGGGGAAGCAGGCGGCTGTCGGACTGGTACTGCGGGGTGAAGGCCGCGCTCATCGCCTGGTAAAGCCGCACATGCCAGCGCCGCATCCGGGCATAAAGCGCCAGGGCCGCATCCCCCGTCTCCCGTTCCAGCGCGACCTTCAGGGCAAGCGCATCGAGCAGGGCCATGTTCGCCCCCTGCCCGAGCTGGGGCGAGGCCCGGTGGGCCGCATCGCCGATATGGACGAGGCCGGGGGACCATGGCCGGAGCAGGGTGCCGTGGGAGTAGCGGGCCGGGGTCATGTCGGCGGGGCTGCGGATCGTGGCGAGAAAGGGCGCCATCTCGGGCCACAGCGCCGTGACCTCCGCCTTCCATCCCTCGACATCCACCTCTCCCCAGCGGTCGAGTGCGGCGCGCGGCAGCGACCAGAACACCGCCGCCACCTCTCCCTCGCGCCCGTTCATCCGGCCGAGCGGCAGCACGCCCGCCATCTTCCGCGCCGCCAGATAGCGCTGGACCAGCCGGTCCCCGGGCAGAGCCGTTTCCTCGGGCCAGGGCACAGTCCCCCAGACCGCACCATAGGCCAGAGGCCGGGCGAGAAGCGGCGACAGGCGCGAGCCGGCGCCGGCGGCGTCGATCACCAGATCGAAGGGCCCCTGCCGGCCCAGGGCGGTGCCAAGAAACCGCCCCCTGACCGACAGAACCTCCGCCCCCGCCACCAGCGTGGCACCCGCCGCCCTGGCCGCCTCCAGAAGCAGGCCGAACAGCGCCACCCGGTGGATGGCCAGCCCGAAGCGCCGGCCTCCGGGGCGATCATAGGCGACATCGAGCACCCTGCGGCCGGAGCGGACCTCGATCCCCTCCATCCGGGTGATGCGGGCGCCGAGGGTGCGGGCGGCCTCGCCGGTGCCGATCCGGTCCAGCACCGCCTGGCCCACCGGCTGGATCACCAGACCCGAGCCCACCGGCGCCGGGGCGGCGAAGCGGTCGAAGACCGATACCGCATGCCCCGCCTGCGCCAGCAGCGCGGCGGCGGCCAGACCACCGATCCCGGCACCGGCGATGGCGATCCTCTGGCGCGGAGTCACGGGCATCCTTTCCGGGGCTGGCCCGAGGTTGCCGCCGGCTTTACCCCGCCGCAAGCCCAACCTATAAGCGCCTCCCATGACGGGACCGCGCCTCCACCGGCGAATTCGCGGCCCGGCGTCCTGATCCCCGGGGCGCCGGGTTGATCTCCGTTCCCTCTGCCCCCGAGGTTTTCCGATGAGCGCCGACGCGCCCCCCACCGCCGCGACCGAGACCGCCACGCCCGACTACCGCGATACCGTCTTCCTGCCCGACACGCCCTTTCCCATGCGCGCCGGCCTGCCGCAGCGCGAGCCCGAATGGCTGGACCGCTGGGCGCGGATCGGGGTCTATGACCGGCTGCGGGAAAAGCCGGGCCGCGCGCCCTTCGTGCTGCACGACGGCCCGCCCTATGCCAACGGGCACCTGCACATCGGCCATGCGCTGAACAAGGTCCTGAAGGACATGGTCGTCCGCTCGCAGCAGATGATGGGCAAGGACAGCCGCTATGTCCCCGGCTGGGACTGCCACGGCCTGCCGATCGAATGGAAGATCGAGGAGCAGTACCGCGCCAAGGGCCTGAACAAAGACGAGGTGGATACCGTCGCCTTCCGCCAGGAATGCCGCCGCTTCGCCGAGCACTGGATCGATGTGCAACGGGCGGAGTTCAAGCGCCTGGGCGTCACCGGGGCCTGGGACCGGCCCTATCTGACGATGGACTTCCACGCCGAGGCGGTGATCGCGGCGGAGTTCATGGCCTTCCTGATGAACGGCTCGCTCTATCAGGGCTCCAAGCCGGTGATGTGGTCGCCGGTGGAGAAGACCGCTCTGGCCGAGGCGGAGGTCGAGTACCACGACCACACCAGCCATCAGGTCTGGGTGCCGTTCCAGATCACCCAAGGCTCGGCGGGCGATCTCGACGGGTCATGCGTGGTGATCTGGACCACGACACCCTGGACGATCCCGCAGAACCGGGCGGTGGCCTTCAATCCCGCCATCGCCTACGGCGTCTATGAGATCACCGGAACGCCGCCGGAGAGCGGTCACACGGTCGGCTATCGCTATCTGATGGCCGACAAGCTCGCGCAGGGCGTGCTGTCCTCGGCCAAGCTGGACGAGACGATGTGGCGGCGCGTCCGGGGCGTTTCGGCCGAAGAGTTGGCGGCACTGACCCTTGCCCATCCCTTCCGTGGCCTCGACGGTGCCAAGGGCGAATGGGACTACGTCGTGCCCCTTCTCCCCGGCGACCACGTCACCGACGACGCAGGGACGGGCTTCGTCCATACCGCGCCCAGCCATGGCGATGACGACTACCAGCTCGGGCTGAAGTTCGGCCTGCCGATGACCTACAACGTCGAGCCGGACGGGTCCTATCGCGCCGATCTGCCCCTTTTCGGCGGCCAGCACATCATCCTGCCCGACGGCAAGGAGGGCCCCGCCAACGTCTCGGTGATCAAGCAGCTCGCCTATGCGGGTGCGCTCTTTGCCAAGGGCAAGCTCAAGCATTCCTACCCGCATTCCTGGCGGTCCAAGGCGCCGGTGATCTTTCGCAACACGCCGCAGTGGTTCGTGGCCATCGACCGCAAGCTCGACGACGGCCTCTCCACCTATGGCGACACGATCCGCACCCGGGCGCTGAACTCGATCAACCAGCTCGTGCAATGGACCCCGGTGACGGGCCGCAACCGCCTGCATTCGATGATCGAGGCGCGGCCCGACTGGGTTCTGTCGCGCCAGCG
>CAZRQN010000242.1:0-3019 GCA_964602115.1 uncultured Rhodobacterales bacterium | reverse complement strand
CGGCGAACTTGTCCTGCTCGTCGCGGCTGATCTGCCACTGCGCCGCGACGTTCTCGGCCGTCTGGCCCATGTGATAGCCGTTGAAGGCGTCCCACAGTCCGTCGCGGATCATCGAGTCGATGAAGTTCATGTCGCCCATCTTCTGCCCGGCGCGCAGATGCGCGACATGGGGAGAGAGCGACATGCTTTCCTGGCCGCCGGCCACGACGATGTCGGCATCGCCGAGCTGGACATGCTGGGCGGCCAGCGCCACGGCGCGCAGGCCCGAGCCGCAGACCTGGTTGAGGCTCCAGGCAGAGGATTCCTTCGGAAGGCCGGCCTTGACATGCGCCTGGCGGGCCGGGTTCTGGCCCTGGCCGGCGGTCAGCACCTGGCCGAGGATGGTCTCGGAAACCTCGCCCTTCTCGATCCCGGCGCGGGCCACCACGGCCTCGATCACGGCAGCGCCGAGATCATGGGCGGGGGTGCTGGCAAAAGCCCCGTTGAAGCTGCCAACGGCGGTCCGTCCCGCCGAAACAATCACGACACCCGTCATTCCCCAGTCCCTCCCAACGCTTTCGGGCAAAGGCCGCCTTCACCCGTCGCACCCGGGCTTAGACGGGGGCAGGGGTCGAATCAAGCGCCCGGTATGCATAGGGGTACGGCGCCCAGCGCATGGCGCGGCCAGCAAAAATGCGCACAAGGTCGAGCGATTACGCGCGCTTGCGCGCCGCCTTTTCCGCCCATGGCGGGCGGACGGTGGGCGCGCCGAATAAATATCCCTGCATCGCCCCGACCTGCAGCTTGCGCAGGAAGCGCGCCTCCTCCTCCGTCTCGACCGATTCGGCGACGCAGAGCATGTCGAACTGCCGCGCCACGGCCACCAGGGCCCGCACCACCGCCTGGTTGCCGGGCTGGCCGGTGACGCCGCGGATGAACTGGCCGTCGATCTTGACCATGTCGAAGCCGAAGTCGCGCAGATGGCGGAAGGAGGTGACCGCCTCGCCGAAATCGTCCAGCGCGAAGGCGATGCCGGAGGGCTGCATCTCGGCCATGAAGGCGGAAACCAGCTCCGGCACCAGATGCACCGAGGGTTCGGAAATCTCGAGGATCAGCCTCTCGGCCAATCCCCTTTCGGCGGCCAGTTCGCGTCGCAGGATGCGCTGCCAGCGCGGATAGCCGATCGAGCGGGCGGAGACATTGATCGAGATGCGCAGGCCGGGGTTCTGGCGCAGCGTCGAAAGCCCGGCCTCCAGCGCCAGACAGTCGATCTGGCGGCCGGTTTCCGTCACCTCCGCCGCCGCGATGAATTCCCTTGCCGGGATGCTGCGCCCGGTTTCGTCCAGCACCCGCACCAGCCCTTCCCAGAATCCGATCCGGTCCGGCGCGCTGCCGACCACCACCGGCTGGAAGGCGAGGCGGACCCGCCGGGCACGCAAGGCCGCCTCGACCATCGCCACCGCCTGCCGCTCCTGCGTGGCCATGGCGGCGTCGAACGGGCTCGCCTCGTCACGGGAGACATCCGCGAGGCCTTGCCGGGCTGGATTTCGCATCGGAAGGGACTCGCCTCACGCCATTGCCCGGGGCAGTCTGCCCCGGCTTCGCTAACCGCCGGTGAATCCGGCTTACCCGGAGGGACGATGTCCGACCGATGCCCCTGGTGCGGCGACGATCCGCTCTATGTCGCCTACCACGATGCGGAATGGGGGGTGCCGCAACGGGACCCGCGTGCGCTGTGGGAGCAGCTGATCCTGGAAGGGTTTCAGGCCGGGCTGGCCTGGATCACCATCCTGCGCAAGCGCGAGACCTTCCGGGCCGCCTTCGCCGGCTTCCGCCCCGAGGTGATCGCCAGCTGGGGCGAGGCCGAGGTGGCCCGCTGTCTCGCCGATCCCGGCATCGTCCGCCATCGCGGCAAGATCGAGGGCACCATCGCCGGCGCCCGCGCCTTTCTGGCGCTGGAGGCCGAGGGCGGCTTTGCGCCCTTCGTCTGGTCCTTCGTCGGCGGGGTGCCGGTGCAGAACCGCTTCACCCGCCTCGGCGAGGTCCCGGCCGCGCCGCCGGCCGCCGTGGCGCTCTCCCGGGCGCTGAAGGCGCGGGGGTTCAAGTTCTGCGGCCCGACCATCACCTATGCCTTCATGCAGGCGGCGGGGCTGGTGAACGACCACCTCGTCGCCTGCCCGCGCCACGCCGCGCTTGCCGGGACAGGGACAGAGGTGTAACCGGCGCCGCAAGGGTCCGCAGTTCACCCGGGCGTCACCACCCCGCGAGGGGAGCCAGACCTGCCTTTCGCGATCCGGAAGCCATGCGCCTTTGCGCCTGCCCTTCCGTCAGGGGTGACCGGCGGACAGCGGGGCAGGTTCACGCGAGGATGCCATGACCCGGGAGATATTTCCCCTCCACCTGCCCGATGCCAGCGCCGCCGCCCGGTCGCTGGCGGCCGAGTTCGCGCGGTTGTCCGCCCCGCCCGGCCATGTCCAGTGGCTGAACATGCTGGCCCGCGCGGCGGGTTTCGCCAATTTCCAGCATGTCCGCAGGGCAGCGAAATCCGCCTCCCGGGCCGAAGCCGCTCAGCCGGTCGCTCCCACACCCGACATGGCCCGCGTCACCGCTGCACGGCGCTGTTTCGATGCGGCCGGGCTATTCGCGGCCTGGCCGGCCCGCACGGCGGTGCAGAAGCTCTGCCTCTGGCCGCTCTGGGCGCGCCTTCCCAGGGGACGGGCGATGACCGAGCGCGAGGTCAGCCGGGTGCTCGACGCCCTGCACGGCTTCGGCGACGCAGCCATCCTGCGGCGGACGATGGTGGAGACGGGCCTGCTGACCCGCAGCGCCGACTGTTCGGACTATCGCCGCGTCGAGCAGACCCCGCCCCCGGAAGCGCTGGCCCTGATCCGCGCCGTCCGGCAGGCAGGCGACTGAACGCCAGGGGATTACTCCCGCCCTCCGTCGCGGCCCGAAGTGGGCCGCTCCGCCGGTTTGGGGGGAGGGGCGGCGGGCTCGACCCCGCCCAAGGGCGGGGGCGCTCGCCCGCCGCGCTGCCGCA
>CAZRQN010000241.1:0-3020 GCA_964602115.1 uncultured Rhodobacterales bacterium | reverse complement strand
CTTCGGGCCGCGACAGAGGGCGGGAGGGCACGGGTTCGGTGGCGGTGCGGCAACATGGGCTGCGCCTTGTCCCGAAGGAAAGGTCCGCCAACCTTCCACAGCGGCCCTTGCATTGGCGCTGGCCAGACAGAGGCAAACTCGCTAGTCTTTGCCGGCAGGACGACCCGGGAGCAAACCCGGGCGATGGCAGAGCAGACGGCCTTCGGGCAGACGACAGGCGATCCATGACCGAGATGGTATTTGGCTCCGCACCCGCGCGTGTCGCGGAGCCGGTTCTTCCCCGCTGGTGGCGCACCATCGACCGCTGGTCGATGGCCGCCGTCTTTCTCCTTTTTGCGGTAGGCCTCCTTCTTGGCCTGGCCGCTTCGGTGCCGCTGGCCGAGCGCAACGGGCTGGACCCGTTCCATTATGTCGAGCGGCAGGCGCTGTTCGGCGGCCTGGCGCTGGCGGTGATGGTCGGCCTGTCGATGATCTCGCCGGGCATGGTGCGGCGGCTCGGGGTGCTGGGCTTTGCCGCAGCTTTCGCGGCGCTTCTGCTCCTGCCCTTCCTCGGCACCGATTTCGGCAAGGGCGCCGTGCGCTGGTTCTCGCTCGGCTTTGCCTCCTTCCAGCCCTCCGAATTCCTCAAGCCCGGTTTCGTCGTCCTCATCGCCTGGCTGATGGCGGCAGCGCAGGAGGTGAACGGGCCTGCCGGCAAATCGATGTCCTTCCTCATCGTCTGCACCATCGTCCTTCTCCTCGCCGCCCAGCCCGACTTCGGCCAGGCGGCGCTGTTCCTCTTCGCCTGGGGCGTGGTCTATTTCGTCGCCGGGGCGCCGATGCTGCTCATCGTCATGGTCGGCGGCCTCGTCACCGCCGGCGGGTTCCTCGCCTATGAATCCTCCGAGCATTTCGCGCGCAGGATCAACGGCTTCCTCAGTACGGAGGTCGATCCAAGAACCCAGATCGGCTATGCCACCAATGCCATCCAGGAGGGTGGTTTCTTCGGGGTCGGTGTCGGCGAGGGCCAGGTGAAATGGTCGCTGCCCGACGCCCACACCGATTTCATCATCGCGGTGGCGGCAGAGGAGTATGGCCTCGTCCTCGTGGCCTTCATCATCCTGCTCTATGCCACCATCGCCATCCGCGCGCTCGCCCGCCTCGTGCGCGAGCGCGACCCGTTCACCCGGCTCGCCGGGGCGGGGCTCGCCTGCATCTTCGCGGTCCAGGCGATGGTGAACATGGGCGTGGCGGTTCGGCTCCTGCCAGCCAAGGGAATGACGCTGCCCTTCGTCAGCTACGGCGGCTCCTCGGTGATCGCGGCGGGGATCACCATGGGCTTCCTTCTCGCGCTCACCCGCGCCCGGCCGCAGGGCGAATTCGGTGACGTGTTCAAGCGGGGCAAGGGATGAGCGATCCCCTGCTGCTCATCGCCGCAGGGGGGACGGGCGGGCATATGTTTCCCGCCCAGGCGCTGGCCGAGGAGATGGTCCGGCGCGGCTGGAGGGTGAAACTGTCCACCGATGCGCGGGGCGCCCGCTATGCCGGCGGTTTCCCGGCTGCGGTCACGATCGAGGAAGTGGGTTCGGCCACTTTCGCCCGGGGCGGGATGGTCGCGAAACTCCTGGTGCCGTTCCGCATCGCCGGCGGGGTGATCGCTTCGGTGATGCGCTTCCTGCGCGACCGGCCGGCGGTGGTGGTGGGCTTCGGCGGCTATCCGACGATCCCGGCGCTTTCGGCCGCATGGGCGCTGCGCCTGCCCCGGATGATCCACGAGCAGAACGGCGTGCTCGGCCGCGTCAACCGGCTCTTCGCGCCGCGCGTCGATGCGGTGGCCTGCGGAACCTGGCCCACGGCGCTGCCGGAGGGTGTCACCGGCACCCATACCGGCAATCCCGTGCGCAAGGCGGTGATGGACCGTGCCGCCGCCCCCTATATTCCGCCCGGCGACTATCCGATGGCGCTGGTCGTCATCGGCGGCAGCCAGGGGGCGCGCATTCTTTCCGATGTGGTGCCCGATGCCGTCGCCCGCCTGCCCGACGCGCTGCGCAGCCGCCTGCGCGTCGCCCATCAGGCGCGGCCGGAGGATGGCGAGCGCGCCGCCCAGGGCTATGCCAATGCCGGGGTCAAGGCCGAGGTCGAGCCCTTCTTCACCGATATCCCCCGCCGCCTGTCGGAGGCGCAGCTGGTGATCTCGCGCTCCGGCGCCTCCTCGGTCGCCGATATCGCCACCATCGGGCGACCGGCAATCCTGATCCCCTATGCCGCCGCCACCGGCGACCACCAGACGGCCAATGCGCGGGGGCTGGTCGAAGGCGGGGCGGCGGTGCTGGTCCGGGAATCGGCCCTTGACGCCGCCGGGCTCGCGGCGCAGATGGCCGCCGTCCTCGGCCAGCCCGAAACCGCCGCCCGAATGGCGGCCAATGCACTGCGGCTGGCCCGCCCCGATGCCACCGAGGCTCTGGCCGCGCTGGTCGAACGCCTTGCCGGAAAGGCTCCCGCATGAACGCCACCAAACTTCCCCTGGAACTCGGCCCGATCCATTTCGTCGGCATCGGCGGCATCGGCATGTCGGGCATCGCCGAGGTGCTGATGACGCTCGGCTACCGGGTGCAGGGCTCCGACGCCAAGGCCTCCAAGATCACCGACCGGCTGGTGAAGCTCGGGGCCGCCTTCTTCGAGGGCCAGCGCGCCGAGAACATCGGCGAGGGCGTGTCGGTGGTGGTGATCTCCTCGGCGATCAAGAAGGGCAATCCGGAACTGGAGGAGGCGCGGCGGCGCAAGCTGCCGGTGGTCCGCCGGGCGGAGATGCTGGCCGAGCTGATGCGCCTGCGCTCGAACATCGCGGTGGCCGGCACCCATGGCAAGACCACGACCACCACGATGGTCGCCACGCTGCTCGACAAGGGCGGCTTCGACCCGACGGTGATCAACGGCGGCGTGATCCACGCCTATGGCTCCAACGCCCGGGCCGGCGAAGGCGAGTGGATGGTGGTCGAGGCCGACGAAAGCGACGGCTCCTTCAACCGCCTGCCGGCGAC
>CAZRQN010000240.1:0-3085 GCA_964602115.1 uncultured Rhodobacterales bacterium | reverse complement strand
AAGGGGGGCCGCTGGCCCCCCTTTGCCTGGTCCCGCGCGGCGAAGCCGCGCGGGAAGCGCTGGCCCCTGGCGCATCCGCCAGGGGCGCGTCAGCGGCGCGCCAGCGTGACCCCCAGCGCCGCCAGGGCCATTCCGGCCCAGGCCAGCGGCGGCATCGCCTCACCCAGAAGCGGCCAGGCGAAGAGCGCCGACAGCGGCGGCACGAGGTAGAACAGCGCCGAGACCCGCGCCACTTCCCCCGCGCGGATCATCGCGAGCAGGAGCGTGATCGCCACCAGCGAATTGCCAAGGACCAGATAGGCGAAGACCGCGACCAGTTCCGCCGTCCAGTCCGCCGCCAGCCCTTCCGCCGCCCAGGCCAGCGGCAGGGTGAAGGCCGCCCCCACCGCATACTGGATCAGGTTGGCCGGCACCGGATGCTGCGCCGCGCCGAATCGCTTCTCGTAGAGCGTTCCTGCGGTCATCCCGAACAGCCCGCCGATGGCGGCCAGGACCCCCAGCGCGGGCTCGGCCCCGATGCCGGAGCGCGCCAGGATCACCACCACCGCCCCGAGAAGGCCCAGTGCCAGCCCCGCCCAGCGCCAGGGCCCCACCCGTTCGCCCACAAGGCCGGGGGCGATCAGGCTGACGAGGATCGGTTGCAGGCAGACGATGATCGCCACTCCGCCCGCCGAAACCCCGGTCGCGAAGGCGATGTAGCACAGGCCGAAATAGACCACCTGGATCAGGAACCCGGTGACGGCGATGTCGCGCAGTGCCCGGCCGCGCGGCATGCGCAGCCCGAGAAGCGGAACCAGCGGCAGCAGGACCAGCACCGCGATGGCATAGCGCAGCGCCAGGAGGGTGAAGGGCCCGGCATGGCGCAGCCCGATCTTGGCCACGGCAAAGCCGGCCGACCACAGAAGGAGGAAGACCAGCGGCGCCAGAACCAGCCAGAGCGGGCGTCTCATCGCAGGCCGAAGACCGCCATGGCCTCGGCCAGGCCCGGCGGCAGCGCCTCTTCCCGGGCGCGGGAGGGGACCAGGTCGGGCGGGGCATCCTGCGGGTCGAGATAGCGCCAGCCCTGGAACGGCCGGCGCGGCGCCGGGGCGGTGCGCACCGCCGGCAGGTCGAGGATCAGGGCGCAGCGGGCGATGCCGTCGCCCTCGTCCACCTCCTCCATCCCGACGATGCGCTGGCGCAGGAGGATCACCCCCTTGATGACCCAGTAGAGCGAGCCGCCGTCCAGCACCTCGGCCTCGCGCTTGGGCCACATGCGGGTGACATGCACCGACCGGCCCGGCGGCCAGTGCGGCTGGCGCGAGGAGATCCAGTCGAGCACGTCCTCGACGCTCTCGGCCCCGACGCAGAGTTTCAGGAGATGCACCGCCATCGGGCAATTCTAGTGGCGCAAGCGGCGTGGACAAGGCCGCAGGCCGCGCCTATCTTGCGTCCTCCCCCCACTTGTCCACAACAGACTGAGGGCCCGCCGCCATGTCCGCCTTTGCTGCCCCCATTGCGGAACAGATCTGGGACATGAAATACCGGCTCAAGGACGCCGACGGCACACCCCGCGACGCCACGGTGGAAGACACCTGGCGCCGCATCGCCCGAGCGCTGGCTTCGGTGGAGAAGGACCCGGGCCAGTGGGAACCGCGCTTCTACGCTGCGCTGGAAGGCTTCCGCTTCCTGCCCGCCGGCCGGATCGTCGCCGGCGCCGGCACCGACCGCTCGGTCACGCTGTTCAACTGCTTCGTCATGGGCACCATCCCCGACAGCCTGGAGGGCATCTTCCAGTCGCTGAAGGAAGCGGCGCTGACCATGCAGCAGGGCGGCGGCATCGGCTATGACTTCTCGACGATCCGCCCCCGGGGCGCCCCGGTCTCCGGCGTGGCCGCCGATGCCTCCGGGCCCCTGTCCTTCATGGATGTCTGGGATGCGATGTGCCGCACGATCATGTCCGCCGGCTCACGCCGCGGCGCGATGATGGCGACGCTGCGCTGCGACCACCCGGATATCGAGGCCTTCATCGAGGCCAAGCACGACCCGGCCCGCCTGCGGATGTTCAATCTTTCCGTGCTGGTGACCGACCCGTTCATGGAGGCGGTCAAGGCCGATGCGCCCTGGGATCTGCGCTTCGGCGGCCAGGTGTTCCGCACCCTGCCGGCGCGCGAGCTCTGGGCGCGGATCATGCGCTCGACCTACGACACCGCCGAGCCCGGGGTGATTTTCATCGACCGCATCAATGCGATGAACAACCTGCGCTATGCCGAGACCATCGCCGCGACAAATCCCTGCGTCACGGCCGAGACCTGGGTGGCCACCGCGCAGGGCGCCCGGCAGGTCGCCGATCTCGTGGGGCAGCCCTTCCTGGCGCTGGTGGACGGACAGGCGCATGCCTCCGGGCCGCAGGGATTCTTCGCCACCGGTGTCAAGCCGGTGCTGCGGTTGGTGACGGCCTGCGGCCGAAACCTGCGGCTGACGGCCGACCACCTGGTCCGCAGGGTGGCCGACAGGACCCGCTGGCGGCTGGAGACCGAGTGGGTGGCGGCGGGGGCGCTGCGGCCGGGAGACGAGGTCATCCTGCACGATCACCGCGACGCCGCCCTGACGCGGGCGCCGGGGGACGAGGCGGGCTATCTGCTCGGCCTCCTGATCGGTGACGGGGTGATCCGTGCCGATAAGGTGCTGATCTCGGTCTGGCCACTGGCCGATTGCGCCAACGGCCAACCGGCCGGCGACCCAGTGATGGCGCATGTCGAGGCGCTGCTGCGCGGCTTGCCGCATCGCGCAGACTTTGCCGGCTGGCAGGCGGTGGACGGGCGCGGCGAGTGGCGGATCGGCACTGCCGCGCTGCGGGAGCTTGCAGAACGTTTCGGGCTCCGGCAGGGTCGCAAGACACTGACCCCTGAGATCGAGGCAGCGCCGCCCGGCTTTGTCGCCGCTGTGCTGCGCGGGCTTTTCGACGCTGACGGTTCGGTACAGGGCAGCCCGGCGAAGGGCGTGTCGGTACGGCTTTCGCAGAGCGACCTGCCGCTGTTGGAGCCGGCGCAGCGCATGCTGCTGCGGCTTGGCATCAATTCCACCATCTATGCCGAAAGGCGCG
>CAZRQN010000239.1:0-3167 GCA_964602115.1 uncultured Rhodobacterales bacterium | reverse complement strand
AGCTACTACGCCTATCGCCTGATCCTGCCCGAGGTGACGAGCCCGCCCAAGATCGTCCCTTTCGAACCGCTGGCCATCCCGGGCCTTTCCGCCCTGCCCTTCCTCGGCGAGGCGCTGTTCTCGCAGACGGCGCTGACCTATGCCGCCTTCCTCACCGCCGGGGCGGTGGCCTTCATCCTCTGGCGCACCCCCCTCGGCCTGGCGCTGCGCGCGGCGGGCGAGAACCCGGCGGCGGTGGAGGCGCAGGGGCTTTCCGTCACCTGGCTGCGCATCGGCGCGGTGGTCGCGGGATCCGGCCTGATGGCGGTGGGCGGCGCCTTCCTGACGCTCTCGGCCTTCTCGTCCTTCTTCTTCGAGATGGTGAACGGGCGCGGCTGGATCTGCATCGCGCTGGTGGTCTTCGGGGCGTGGAAACCGGGCAAGGCGGTGCTCGGCGCGCTCCTCTTCGCCGCTTTCGACGCCCTGCAGATCCGCCTGCAGCAGACGCCCATCGGGGCGGTGATCCCCTATCAGGTGTTCCTGATGCTGCCTTATCTGCTGTCGATCCTCGCCCTCATCTTGATGTCGCGGCGCGCCGAGGTGCCGGCCGCGCTGATGCTGCCCTACAACAAGGGGGAACGCTGATGTTCGATCTTCTGGTCAAGGGCGGCACCCTGCCTGACGGCACGCAGGCCGATATCGCCATCACCGGCGACCGCATCGCCGGGGTCGGGCGCATCGACGCCCCGGCCGCCCGGGTGATCGACGCCACCGGCGACCTCGTCGCGCCCCCTTTCGTGGACCCGCATTTCCACATGGATGCGGTCCTCTCCTACGGCCTGCCGCGGGTGAACGCCTCGGGCACGCTTCTGGAAGGCATCGCGCTCTGGGGCGAGCTGCGCGAGATCGCGACGGTGGAGGAGATGGTGGCGCGCGCCGTCACCTATTGCGACTGGGCGGCCTCGTTGGGGCTGCTCGCCATCCGCACCCATGTCGATACCACGCCCGACCACCTGCGCGGGGTGGAGGCGATGCTGGAGGTGAAGGCGCGGGTAGCGCCCTATATCGACCTGCAGCTGGTGGCCTTCCCCCAGGACGGGCTGCTGCGTACCGCCACCGGGCAGGCGAACGTCATCCGCGCCCTCGACATGGGCGTGGACGTGGTGGGCGGCATCCCGCATTTCGAGCGCACGATGGAGGAGGGCGCCGAGAGCCTGCGCCTCCTTGCCCGGCTGGCGGCAGAGCGCGGGTTGATGCTCGACATCCATTGCGACGAGACCGACGACCCGATGAGCCGGCATGTCGAGACGCTGGCCCGCGAGGTGACGCGCCATGGCCTCGGCGCCCGGGCGGCGGGAAGCCACCTGACCTCGATGCATTCGATGGACAACTACTATGTCTCCAAGCTCCTGCCGCTGATGGCGGAGTCGGGGATGACCGCCATCCCCAACCCCCTGATCAACATCACCCTCCAGGGCCGCCACGACACTTTCCCCAAGCGGCGCGGCCTGACACGGGTGAAGGAGATGCAGGCCCAGGGCATCACCGTGGGCTGGGGGCAGGATTGCGTGCTCGATCCCTGGTATTCGCTCGGCACCGCCGACATGCTCGACGTGGCCTTCATGGGCCTGCATGTCGCCCAGATGACCCATCCGTCCGAGATGGCCCGCTGCTTCCGCATGGTGACCGAAGACAATGCCGCGATCCTCGGCCTGCCGGACTACGGCCTGCGCAAGGGCGGGCTCGCCTCCCTCGTCGTCCTGGACGCCGGCGACCCGGTGGAGGCGCTGCGGCTGCGTCCCGACCGGCTGGCGGTGGTGTCGAAGGGCAAGGTGATCGCCGGGAAGGCGCGCAACGACAGCCGCCTTTCCCTCCCCGGCCGCCCGGCGGCGGTGCGCCGCCGCCACCGCGCGCCCTGATCCGCGAAACGGCGGCTCATCAAGCCCTTGCGGGCTTTCCTCGCCCTGCGCCGCGCCGGAAGGCGAGGAAAGCCCGCAAGGGCTTGATGAGCCGGCCCGGGCAGGCGGAATTCCGGAAGAAGGCCCGGACCTCTCCGGCCGAAAATCCGGTTGCGGCCCTGCCCGCCGTTCCCCTATGGTCGCCGGACGCGCGCCGGGCCCTCAGGTCAGGTCGCGCCCCGTTTTCAGGCGCATCGCCGGGACATCGGGCCGAAGGGCCCCGAGCCGGAGCTTGCGCAGGAGAGTCTGGCCGCAAGGCCGTCAGTTTGCCCGCAGGCAGGTCGTCTGCGGGTGCCGCAACAGGGTGCCGCTCGCGGCGCCCGGAGTGAACCCGCGATGCCGCATGGCGACAGGACAGCGACAGGAGCACCCGGCCGAACCGGCCAGGCCCGTCGCGCCACCCGCCTGCGCAGCGCCCCAGCCAGTCGCCCGCTTTCTGCCCTGCCCCCCTCGGGGGCCGGACCGGGACACGGGTGCCGAAAGAGAACATGTCGAGAAAGATGCTCATCGATGCCACCCACGCGGAAGAAACCCGCGTGGTCGTGGTGGACGGAAACAAGGTCGAGGAATTCGACTTCGAGACCGTCAACAAGCGCCAACTCCAGGGCAATATCTATCTAGCCAAGGTCACGCGCGTCGAACCCTCGCTGCAGGCGGCCTTCGTCGATTACGGCGGCAACCGCCACGGCTTCCTGGCCTTCGCCGAGATCCATCCGGACTATTACCAGATCCCGGTGGCCGACCGCCGGGCCCTGATCGAGGAAGAACGCGCTCTGGCCCGCGCCGAGGAGGACGAGGAGAACGGCCGTTCGCGCCGCCGCCCCGCGCCCCGGCCCAAGGCCGCGCCAGCCGCTTCCGAATCCGAAACGGCCGATCCGGTCGTGACCGGCTCGATCTCCGGGATGGATGTCGTCGATCTCGGCGAGGAAAGCGGTGCCGACACGCTGGTCGCCGCGCCCGAGACGGCAGAGGCCCAGGCTCCCGCCGAAGAGGCCGAACCGGCCTACAACGCGCTCGACCATGCCAGCGACACCGACAGCGAGATCGAGTCGGTGGCCGAGGAGGACGTGGCCGAGGAAATCTCCCAGCCGCGCCGCCCCAAGGGCAAGCGCTACAAGATCCAGGAAGTGGTCAAGGTCCGCCAGATCCTGCTGGTCCAGGTGGTCAAGGAAGAGCGCGGCAACAAGGGCGCGGCGCTGACGACCTACCTCAGCCTCGCCGGCCGCTACT
>CAZRQN010000238.1:0-3248 GCA_964602115.1 uncultured Rhodobacterales bacterium | reverse complement strand
TCGTGGGCGTGAGCCCGACCTTCACGACGCCGGGGTGCGTCTCGTAGCGCGCCGCCGTGGCGATGATCATCGCCTCGACCGTCTCACCCTCACCAAAGAGCCGCAGGCTTTCCGGGCTCGTTTCCTCGAGAGGGTAGACTTCGTCGGCAGGGGGGAAGGTTCCTGACCCTGTCTCGAAGCCGCTGAGGTCGGTCACGCCGGTCGTATCCTCGAGGAAACGCTCATAGGCCGCCAGCTGCTCGTCTTCGATCTCGCTGAGCTCGGAGCGGGTGGAGAGTTTCTCCCTCTGCTTCACGGCGTCCTCGGCCTGTTCGACAAGACGCGAGATGAAATTCGACAGCCGCGAGCCGTCGATGATCGGCACGCCCTGGGCCAGGAGGCCCATGGGCACTGCAGTACCGAGGAGAAGCCCGAGAAGGAGGGGTGCGCGACGCATGCGGTGGCTCAGTTCGCGCAACGCACGTCGGGCGCGTTCATCGTCGAGACGATGACTGTCGTACCGTCGCTTTGCTCCCGCGCCGCGAAGTACTTGCCCTCGGCCCGGAACTGACCGTGGCATGGGGAGACGGCGCCTGTCTCGACACCAGCGCAAGCGGAGAGGAGGGTGAGCCCGAGAAGGGAAGCGGGGATCAGGCGGTTGCGTCTGGTCACGTCATGTCCTTCCAGAAGTCGGGGGTGTCGCGCCAGCCATAGGGCGCGCGGTCTTCGCCGGATCGACCGCCGCCAAGAACGGTGAGCGCAGGTCCGAGGGCCGCGAGATCCATGTTCACGAAGACCGAGTCTCCGGCCGAGCGCAGGAGGGCGAGGCGCAGGCCACCCGTCGGCGTGCAGAGGAACTCGGCCTCTTTCTCGTTCAGCCGCAGGATCCGGTAATCCTCGGGGTTGGCGCGCGGGTTCGGATAGAGAAGCTGGGTCACCACGCTCTCGGCGATGATCTGACCGACCTTGACCCGCGTCAGATGGGTCGGTGTCTGGGTCAGCATCATCACCACGGCGTTCTTCTTCCGCATGGTGACGAGCCAGTCATGCAGGCGCTTTTCGAAGATCGGATCGTCGAGCATCTTCCAGGCCTCATCGATGACGATGAGGGTCGGACGGCGATCCTCGATCACCCGTTCGATGCGGCGGAAGAGATAGGCGAGAAGTGCCGAGCGCGCGGGCCCAAGATCCAGGATCTCCGACATGTCGATGCCGACCACATCCTCGGAAAGGCTGATCTCGGAAGCGGCCCCGGGCCCAAAGAGCCAGCCATGCCGACCCCCCTGCCCCCATTCCCGGACCCGGCCCACCAGATCACCCTCGTCGTCGGTCGAGGCGACGAGGGTTGCGAGGCCATCGAACGTCCTAAGTCGCGGATCGGCCGAAACGATCTGGCGGACAGCGGCGTTGAGGCTGACGGTTTGGGCGGTTTCGAAGGGCCGCGAACCTGCGAGGATGTCGCCAAGCCAGTCGGTGAGCCAGGCCGCCCCACGCTCATCAACCTCGGTCTGGAACGGATTGAGGCCGGTCGCCTCGCCGATCCGGATCGCGGAATAGCTTCCACCGAGGGCACGCACGGCCATCTCGAGGCCCCGGTCCTTGTCGATGACGAGGATGCGGGCATGAACCCGCCGCGCCTGTGCCATCAGGAAGGCCGTGCCGAGGGTCTTGCCCGACCCGGTCCGACCCAGAACCAGCGTGTGGCCGGCGCTCGGCTCGGCACCCCGCTCGCCTTTGTCGTGGAAATTGAAGCGGTAGAGGCTTGAGGTCACTGTCGGCAGAGCCGTGATTGTCTCGCCCCAGGGTGACTGGACCTTCGGGCGGCCCTCGGTCACTCGATGCAGAGCGGCGAGGTGGGCGAAGTTCTGGGCTGACAGAAGTGCTGTGCGTGGACGGTAGGCCCAGTTGCCCGGGGCTTGGGCAAACCAGGCCGCGCGGGCGGCGAAGCTCTCGCGCACCAGTGTTGCCCCGCAATCCTGTCCAGCCCGCCAGACTTCGGAGGCAGCCTCTTCCAGCTGTTCCGGGGTTTCGGCCGTGACCATGACGGTCAGGTGATGCTTGCCAAAGACCTGTCGGCCCGAGGCGACGTTGTCCGCGGCCTCGTACAGTTCCTGGCGCAAGGTTTCGGCGGCATCCTCGGAGGCACGCATCTGGCGTGCCGTACGTTTGATGCGCTCTTCGATCTCGTTGTTGCGCACCGGCGTGAAGCTGTTGGTGATGACGATGTCGTAGGGCAGTTCCAGCGCGTCGAGCATCCGCGCCCAGGTGCGGGCTGGATAGGATCTGACGCCGAAGATCGTCCCGAAGCGCTGCCCGACGCCTGTTTCGATTTCCACCCGCTTTCCAGAGAAAGTCATCTGCGACGATGCTATGGCCTCACTGATAAGCTGGCCGCGCATTGGAAGCACCGTTGCCATCGGCTGCCCGAGAAGGACGCCCAGGAGACCGAGCCATTCCCCGGAAGAGATGCTCAGGCGCCGGAAGCCCAATCCCTGGCAGGCCCCAGCCAAAAGCCCCATCGCTTCATTCAGGCGCTCGATCCTCTGGGCGAGGTCGCCCGTAAACGCCGCCGTGAAGAGTGCACCAATCAGCGGCGCCCGTTTCAGCGCGGTGGGGCGCAGGATGAGAGACATCACCAGCACCCTTCGCTTCAGGGTGCGGGCGCGAAGATGTCCCTGCCAGCGGGCATCGACCATGGCTGCAAACGCGGCCCCAGTGCCCTCTCCATCGAAGGGCTTCAGCTGGGGTGCGTCCGGTAGGGTCAGCTTGGAAACATTCAACCCGAAGCCTTCGCCGAGCTGGCCGATTAGCCGCGCAAGCGAGCTGGTCGCGAGCGAGAGGTCCCCTTCTTCCGTCGTGAAACTGTCTTGCCCCTCGACCACGGCAGAGGCGATCAGGTCACCCTGACGGGTCAGGATCAGATTGTCCGCAGGTGCGGAGAGCCAGGGCAAGTGTCGGGTGAGGGTCTCGGCTGCGAGATCGTCAGGCCGCAAGACACATCGAAGCGCCGGGGTAGAGGGGAAGAGGGACTTGAGGTCAGCTGACATGGCGGTCTCCGCCAAAGGCTGACTTGCCGCGCGTGCGCGGGGTCCGGGAAAAGACCACCGCGACCGTCTCGAAGAAGTTCGGGTTGCGGTCTGCGACGAACCACAAGACCGGATAGCCCGCCACACCGATCAGCAGAAACCGCCAGTCGTTCGCCCCCACGAAGGGGATGACCGAGCCCAGCATCAGGCTCACGAAGTAGCCGATGGGCAGGCCGAAGATCT
>CAZRQN010000237.1:0-3281 GCA_964602115.1 uncultured Rhodobacterales bacterium | reverse complement strand
TCCCGGGGGGAGCGCCCCCTTCAGGGCGCGGGGGGCAGAGCCCCCCTGCCGTCCTGTCCACAAGCGAGACCTCAAAGACCCTTCCCCGGCAGCGGCGTCCGCTGAGCGGCTCCCCTTCAGGGGGGCCCGAAGCGGACGCCACCCCCGGCCCAAGCGGCGGAGCGGCCAGAGGCCGCGACAGAGGGCGGGATGGGGCGGCCTTCGGCGAAGTGCCTGCCCACCGCTCCCGGACGCCGCAGCGGGGCGGGCTCAGACCGCCGGCGCCGGGTGGCCGATCAGGGCGCAGAGCGCGGTCAGGGCCGCGCGGGCCTCTGTCCAGTCCGCCCGGCGTGCGGCATAGAGCGTGGCCTCCGAGGCCAGGATCGGGCCATCGGCCAGGGGCTTGAGGTGGTTGGCGCGCAGGGTCTCGCCGGAGGAGGTGATGTCGGCGATGGCCTCGGCCGTGAGGTTCCGCACCGTGCCTTCGGTGGCGCCCTGGCTGTCCACCAGCGCGTAATCGGCCACGCCCTGCGCGGTAAGATAGTCGCGCACCAGGCGGTGGTACTTGGTGGCGATGCGCAGGCGATGGCCGTGGGTCAGCCGGAACGCCGCCGCCGCCGCGTCGAGATCGTCCACCGTCTCGACGTCGATCCAGGCCGCCGGCACCGCGATCACCAGATCGGCGCGGCCGAAGCCCATCGGCGCCACCTCGGCGACGCTGGCCTGCCAGTCGGGCAGGCGGTCGCGGATCAGGTCGGTGCCGGTGACGCCGAGATGCACCTGGCCCTCGGCCAGCGCCCGGGGCATGTCGCCGGCGGAGAGCAGCACCAGCGCCACGCCCTCCACCCCCTCCACCGCCCCGGCATATTCGCGGCCCTCGCCGGTCTGGCGCAGCGTCAGGCCGCGCGCCGCGAACCAGGCAAAGCATTCCTCCATCAGCCGGCCCTTGGACGGCACCGCGAGCTTCAGCATGCGCCCTCCAGTCTGGCGAGCAGCCCCGGGCGCACCACGCAGCCCACCGCCGGGATCGAGCGCCCGGCGCCGAACTGCGCGGTCAGCGCGTCATAGCGCCCGCCCGAGGCCAGGGGCGGCCAATCCTCGGGGCCGAGGAAGGAGAAGACGAAGCCGTCGTAATATTCCATCGCCGTGCGCCCGTGGCTGGCCTCGAAACGCAGGCCCCGGGTGTCGATCCCGAGATCGCCGAGCGCGTCGAGCCTTGCGGCAAAGCGTTCCACCGCCGGGCCGATGGCGGGCAGGAGCGGCGCGATGCCGCGCAGGTGCTCCAGCGCCGCGCGCGCCGGCGCCTCCAGCCCGAGGAGGTCGTAGAGCAGCGCCGCCTCCGGCGCCGCCAGCGGCGGGGTGGCGGCATCCTCCAGCAGCGCCGAGGCCCGGCGGGCGATCTCCCCCGGTCCGCGCAGGCCGAGGAGCGGTCCGGCCCCGGCGATCAGGTCCTCGGCCGGGGCAGCGCGCAGCCGGTCCAAGAGGCGCAGCCGTTCGGGCGAGGGCGCGGCGCGCCCGGCGAAGCGGTCAAGCAGCCGGCGGAAGCGCTGCGGCCGCCAGACATGGCGCAGAAGCGCCGCCTTGCGCGCCGCGCTGGTCGAAAGGCCGCGCACGGCGGCCATCAGGATGCCGATGTCGCCGGTGACCGGAGTCAGGCCCGGGGGCAGCAGCCGGGCGAAAAGCGCGAAGGTCTCGGCATCGGCCCGCACCGTGTCGCGGTCGAACCGCTCGTAGCCCACCTGGAGATATTCGCGCGGGCGACCCTGCGGCCGGTCCTGCCGGCGGAAGACCTCTCCCGCATAGGCATAGCGCGCCGGCTCCGCCCCGCCCTGCATGTGGCGTTCAACCACCGGCACGGTGAAGTCCGGGCGCAGCATCATCTCGCCCTCGGCCGGGTCGAGCGTGACATAGGCCCGGGCGCGGATATCCTCGCCGTAAAGGTCGAGCAGCCGCCCGGCGGGCAGAAGCACCGGCGCCTCGACCAGGCTCGCCCCCTCGGCGAGGAGCGCGGCCAGCCAGCGCTCGGCCAGGGCGCGCTCGGCCGGATCGGTCATCCGAGGAGCTTCCGCACTTCGGCCACCAGATCGGCGCGGGCGACCTCCACCTGCGCCGGGCGGGATTTCCATTCCTCAAGGCTGGCGCCCTCGGCGATCTTCGCCCCGAGCACCAGGTCCTTGAGGATGACCGTGCCCTTGTCGCGCTCGGCCGAGCCCTGGATCACCGCCACGGGCGCGGCGCGCCTGTCGGCGTATTTGAGCTGGTTGCCGAAGTTCTTCGGGTTGCCGAGATAGACCTCGGCGCGGATGCCGTCCCGGCGCAACTCCCCGGCCATGGCCATGTAATCGGCCATGCGGTCGCGATCCATCACGGTCACAACCACCGGGCCGCGCGGATCGGCCTGCAGCCGGCCCTTGGCGGCCAGCGCGGCCAGCAGCCGGTCCACCCCGATGGAGACGCCGGTGGCCGGCACCGCCTGCCCGGTGAAGCGCTTGACGAGGTCGTCATAGCGCCCGCCGCCGGCGACCGAGCCGAACTGGCGCGGGCGGCCCTTCTCGTCGGTGATCTCGAAGGTCAGTTCCGCCTCGAAGACCGGGCCGGTGTAATAGCCGAGGCCGCGGACGACGGATGGGTCGATCAGGATGCGGTCGGGGCCGTAGCCTTGGGCGGCGAGCAGGTCTGAGATTTCCGCAAGTTCTTCAATTCCTTGCATCCCGACAACGGTATCGCGCACCAGCTCGAAAAGGTGGTCAAGAACTCGGAACTTCCACAGCCGAGATGGTTCAAGCGGGCGGTTAGAGCTTGTTTCAGAGACTGCGATGGCGCGCCGAGAGAAGTGTGCCCATTCTGGCAAAGACTTGTCCGAAGCAGTGGCCTCGAGTTCGAGCTTGCGTCGCACGATTTCATTTGCCTGGACGAAAGCAAGAACAGTTTCGATCTGGTCTTCGCCAAGTCCCGCCCCCTTGGTGAAGTCCCCGCTCTCGTCCTTGCGCCCTTCGCCGAGGAGCGCGCGCACGCCCCCTTCCCCCAGCCGGTCGATCTTGTCGATGGCGCGCAGGACGATGCCGCGTTCGTGAGCGTGCTTTTCGGGATCGGCGGGGTCGAGCAGGCCCGCCGCCTCCATCACCCCGTTCAGCACCTTGCGGTTGTTGACCTTCACCACATAGTCGCCGCGCGGGATGCCGGCCGCCTCCAGCGCGTCGCAGAGCATCATGCAGATCTCGGCATCCGCCGCGACCGAGGCCGAACCGACCGTGTCGGCATCGCATTGGGTGAACTGGCGGAAACGGCCCGGCCCCGGCTTC
>CAZRQN010000236.1:0-3343 GCA_964602115.1 uncultured Rhodobacterales bacterium | reverse complement strand
CCAACCGGCGGAGCGGCCCCCTTCGGGCCGCGACAGAGGGCGGGAGGGCGCGGGCGCGAGGAGGTGCCACCCGGGCGAGCACTGCCCGGGCCGGCAGCGGTGCGCGCTTCCGGCACCGCGATGTCTGGCGCGGGTGCCGGTCTTGACCCATATCTGGACGATGCTTGCCTTCGACAACTCCTATGTCCGAGACCTTCCCGGCGCCTTTGTCCGGCAGGCGCCGGCCGCGCCGCCGGCGCCACGACTCCTGCGCCTGAACCGGGGGCTGGCCGCAGAGCTTGGGCTCGACGTCGAAGTGCTGGCACAGAAGGCCGCCCTCTGGTTTTCCGGCGCAGCCTTGCCGCCGGGGGCGGAGCCGGTGGCGCAAGCCTATGCCGGGCACCAGTTCGGCGGTTTTTCGCCGCAGCTTGGCGACGGCCGGGCGCTTCTGCTCGGCGAGCTGGTCGGGCCGGACGGAATCCGGCG
Source organism: uncultured Rhodobacterales bacterium (assembly GCA_964602115.1). Lineage (GTDB taxonomy): Bacteria > Pseudomonadota > Alphaproteobacteria > Rhodobacterales > Rhodobacteraceae > JANOGU01. The sequence goes on along the minus strand of CAZRQN010000236.1, from coordinate 2,878 downwards.
GGACATCGCGCTCAAGGGCTCCGGCCAGACGCCTTTCTCGCGCCGGGGCGACGGCAAGGCGGCGCTCGGCCCGGTGCTGCGCGAATACCTGATCGGTGAGGCGATGCATGCGCTCGGCATCCCCACCACGCGGGCGCTGGCCGCCGTCGCCACCGGCGAGACGGTCTGGCGCGAGACGCCGCTGCAGGGCGCGGTGCTGACGCGGGTGGCGCAGAGCCATCTCCGCATCGGCACGTTCGAATTCTTCGCGGCGCGCGGAGACTGGGCCCAGGTGCAGCGCCTGCTGGCCCATGCCATCCACCGTCACTATCCCGGGCTTGCGCCGGACGATGCGCTGGGCTTCCTCGATGCCATGGCCGGGCGGCAGGCCCGGCTGATCGCCCGGTGGATGGGGGTCGGCTTCATCCATGGAGTGATGAACACCGACAACATGGCGGTCTCGGGCGAGACGATCGACTTCGGCCCCTGCGCCTTCATGGAGACCTATCATCCCGCCACGGTCTTCTCCTCGATCGACCACGGCGGGCGCTATGCCTATGCCAACCAGCCCCTGATCCTCGGCTGGAACATGGCGCGGCTGGCCGAAGCGCTGCTGCCGCTGATCGATCCGGATCAGGAAAGGGCGGCCGGACGGGCGATGGAGGTGCTCTCCGCCATCGCCGGGCGATACCGCACGGCCTGGGTCGAGGTGATGCGCGGCAAGCTCGGACTGGCGGGGCAGGAGGAGGGCGACGGCACGCTTGCCGAGGGCTTCCTCGCCGCAATCGAGGGCCAGGCCGACTGGACTCTGGCCTTCCGCGCCCTGGCCGATGCGGCGGAGGGCCGCGAAGGTGCGATCCGCTCCCTGCTGCCTGAACCGGCCCGCTACCTGGCCTGGCAGGAACGCTGGCGCACGCGGCTTGGCCCGCAGGCGGCGGCGCGGATGCGGGGCGCCAGCCCGGCGGTCATCCCGCGCAACCATCGCGTGGAGGAGGCGCTGGCGGCGGCCGAGGCCGGCGATCTCGGCCCCTTCGATGCCCTGCTCGCGGCGATCTCGGATCCTTTCGGGCCGGAAGCCGGACGCGAGGACTGGATGCTGCCGGCTCCGCCGGACTTCGGGCGCTACCGCACCTTCTGTGGGACCTGAAGCTTCTGTCTTCAACCGGACATCGGCGGATCGACGGCGAGCGAAGACAGGCAGAAGATGCGGATCTTCTGCCCCGGCGCCTGGCCCCGCAGTTCACGCTCGACGAGCTTGCGTCGCGGGAGCGGTGGCGCCAGCGCCAGCACCCGCCCGCGAAATCCGAGCCTCGACAGCCGATCGAGGACCTGGAAGGCATCGAAGCGCGTGGCGAAGAGGGCAAAGCCGATCGCACTCGGCCGTGCGCGATCCAGAAGCGCCGCAGTGATCTCGTCGAACGGGATGGCGAAAGGCGGATTGCGCCGTCGGCCGAGGGGCTCCAGCTCGGGAGCGGCAACAACGATCAGGCGGCGGCGCCCGAAGTCCGCGCCCCCGCCGGGCACAGCGTCCCCGACTGCCATCCTAGCGCTCCGATGCCCGCGTCCCCAGACCGCGCCACGCGCTGCCACCGTATGCGGCGAACCAGTGCGCGGCGTTGCAATCCCGACGGTAGCGGAAGGCAGGGCGGACTCGCAAGGTGGCGCGTCTTGCCTGTAGAGCGGAATGAGGACGGAGTGCGGCGAATGGATTCGGACCTGGTGGCGACCCTGCTCGATGCGATGCCGGCGGCGGCGGTGCTGGTCGGGCGCGATGGCCGCGTCATGGCGACCAACCGGACGGCGCAGGGCCTGTTCGGCGCCGGGATGGTCGGACGCCCCTATGCCTTCACTTTGCGGCACCCCGATCTCGGCGAGGCCATCGCATCCGCCCTGTCCCAGGGCAGGGCGGCCGGCGCGCGCATGTCGGTGACCGGCCCCGGAGGTGAGGCCATCTACCGCGTACATGTCCATCCGCTGGACGACGCGGCGCGCGGCGGGGTGCTGTGCACGATCGAGGATGTCAGCGAGGAGGAACGGGTTTCGCGCATGCGTCGCGACTTCGTCGCCAATGTCAGCCACGAACTGCGCACGCCGCTGACCGCAATCCTCGGCTTCATCGAAACCCTGCGCGGTCCGGCGCGCGCCGACCCAGAGGCCCGGGACCGCTTCCTGGCCATCATGGCGCGGGAGGCCGGCCGCATGAGCCGGCTGGTGCGCGACCTTCTCTCGCTCAGCCGGGTGGAGGCCGAGGAGCGCCTGCGTCCGGTCGGGCGGGTCGATCTTGCCGCCATCGCCGGTTCGGCCGTCGCCATGCTGCGGCCGCTCGCAGAGGAGGCCGGCGTCGGTCTCTTGCTGGAGGGCGCCGAGATGCCGCGCCCGGTGATCGGCGATGCGGACCAGATGGTTCAGATGCTGCACAACCTGATCGAGAATGCGATCCGCTACGGCGGCTCGGGCGGCGAGGTCCGCGTAAGCCTTGGCCCGGCTGCGGCCGAGCCCTGGCTGCCGGAGGGCGGCGTCGCAGTGGCCGTCGCCGATCGCGGCGAGGGGATCGACCCTGTGCACCTCCCGCGCCTTACCGAGCGTTTCTACCGCGTCGATCCGCACCGCAGCCAGGCGGCTGGAGGCACCGGCCTCGGCCTTGCGATCGTCAAGCACATCGTCAACCGCCACCGGGGACGGCTGCGGATCGAAAGCCGTCGCGGCGAAGGCAGCACCTTTACCGTCCTCCTGCCCGGTCCCGAGCCCTCCAGGGTCGCGTCCCCTGCCGGACCCAGATAGACGGGAAGCCGTGCGGCGAAGGCCCCGCCGGGGCGCCCGCAAGATGCAGCGCCTCGCCCGAATCCGTCCCCTCCCGCCCTCTGTCGCGGCCCGAAGGGGGCCGCTCCGCCGGTTTGGG
>CAZRQN010000235.1:0-3348 GCA_964602115.1 uncultured Rhodobacterales bacterium | reverse complement strand
TGAAGGGAGGCGCCTGCCTCTTTCCCACCTTCCCCTGCATCATCCTTGGACAAATGCCCTGGGCAAGACGCCGGTTTTGCCACCGGTTCGAGAAACCGGCGGCAGGGGGCAGCGCCCCGGGTCTCTCCACGAGACCGGACCGACCAGACATGAGCGCAACGCGAGGCGCGCCCGCCAGGGCGCAAGACGGGGGCAGGCGCTCCCCTCTCCGCAGGAGCAGTGAGGGGGTCCAAGGGGGCGGGACGCCGCCCCCTTGCTTCCCCCAAGCGGCAAAGCCGCGCGGGAGGGCGGAAGGGTTCAGCGGCGGCGCAGGCTGGGGCGGGGGATCCAGGCCGGCAGCGCCGGGCCCGGCGGCTTCGGCGGGGCGTCGAGGATCTGGCGGTCGATGTCCACGCCCCGCGCCCTGGCCTTTTCGATCACCCGGTCCCGCAGCGCCTGGTTCCTGCCGATCAGCCCGAGGAAGCGGGCCTCGTCGAGCGCGAGCAGGGTGCAATGGGTGATGGCCGTCACCCGGGCCCGTCGCGGCCGGCGCAGGAGGAGCGACAGCTCGCCGAAGGAATCGCCGCGCCCGAGCCTGGTGATCCGGTCGCCCTGGACCATCTCCACCGCGCCGGAAGCGATGAACCACACGCTGTGCGGCATCTCGTCCTGCCGCATCAGCCGGTCCCCCGGCGCCGCATAGATCGTCCTCAGCACCGCCGACAGATGCGACCGTTCGCTGGCGCTCATGCCGGCGAACAGCGGGAACAGCGCGACCAGGTCGGACTTCTGCAATGCGAGGTCGAGTTTCGGCCGCTTCAGCAATGCCTGCCGCTGCGCGCCGAGTTCGGCCATCAGCGAGGCCCGCAGTTCCGGGCCGATCAGCCCGTCCTCGCTCAGTTGGTCATACTCGCGCTGTTCCTGCATCAGCGCCGTGGAACGGATCACCTGCCGCTCCAGCCGTTCGGCATAGCCCGGGAACTGCAGGCGCAGGCCCTCGATCTCCTTGTCGAGATCGTCGGCGCGGCGATGCAGCAGGTCATGGAGCAGATCGGCCACCCGCCGCCCGTGGATGCGCAGGATCCGGCGGTTGATGAAGGCGTGCTGCAGCTTCAGCACCTGGCTTTCCGCCACAAGCTCCTCGAAGCGGTTCGCGGTCAGATGCGCCAGCGGCGCCGACAGGCCGAGCCGGTTGTGCAGCCAGACGGCCGGGCGCAGCAGGCGCCCGGGGCGCAGGGCGCGGCGCGACTGGGCGCGATAGCCGGACCGGCCGTCGGTCCGCGTCGCCTCCATCAGCCGGTCGGCATGGGTCAGCAGCCGTTCGGCCAGACGCGGCGGGATCAGCCCGTCGCGGAAGGCGCCCGTCAGCAGGTCGCGCTCGTGCTCGGCCAGCGCCACCAGGCTCAGCGTCACCCGGTCCTTGTCATGCAGGCCGCGCGCGGCATCGGCACGGTCCACTGCGGCGTTCAGCCGGCCGCCGAACCGCTTGGCCTCGTCGCGGATGATCGCCGGGGTCAGCGCCAGCGAGCGGGTGGTTTCGGCCACCGTCTCGCGCACGTCCTGCAGCGCCACGGCCACGACCTGATCGGACAGGGCCCGGTCGAGATCCGACAGCCGGTCGAGGCCGAGCATGCTGATCACCCGCCGCAGGGTCGTGCCTTGGACAAAGAGAGTGAAGAGGGTGAAGCCTACCGCCACCGAGGCCACGCCGCGCTTCACGGAGAGTGGAATGCCGGTCCGTTCGGTCAGCGACAGGGCCAGCGCCAGCGTCACCGCGCCGCGCAGCCCGCCCCAGAGGATGGCGGTGCGATAGGGCAGTTCCACCCGGGGCGAGAGCCGGGCGAGCGTCAGCACCGGCAGCAGGCCGAACAGGATGGCGCCCCGCGCCAGAAGCGCGGCGGCGGCGGTGGCGAGGATCAGGCCGATGTCGGCGAAGCTGAGATAGGACAGCAGGCGCGGCACCAGGAGCGCGGCGAGGACGAAGATCAGCGAGCCGGCCCAGTGGGCGAGGATCTGCCAGGTCTGGCGCAGCAGCTCCAGCCCCTGAGGGGCGATCCTCCCCGGGGCGCCGAAATTGACCGACATCCCCGCCGCCACCACCGCCACCACACCGGAGACATGCAACCCGCGATCGGCGATCAGCACGGTGGCAAAGGGCAGGGCCAGCGACAGCGTCACCTGCCCGGCGGGAAAGGCGTTGAGCCGCGCCATCACCAGAAGACCCAGCCGCCCGATGATCGCGCCGACCACGACCCCGCCCGCGACCATGCCGGGAAAGTCCCACAGCGCCGAGGCCACATCCGGCGTCGCCTCGCGGGCGACGAGATCGGCAAGGAAGACGCTGAACAGCGCGATGGCGGCCGCGTCGTTCAGCAGGCTCTCGCCCTCGACGATCCGCGCCAGCCGCTGCGGCGCCGGCGTGCCCCGGAAGATCGAGATCACCGCAGAGGGATCGGTGGTGGAGACGATGGAGCCGGCCAGCATGCAGGCGGTCAGCGGCAGGGCGGTCAGCATCGCCAGGGTCGTGCCGATCGCCAGCGTGGCTGCGACCACCGCCAGCACCGCCAGCGCCAGGATCGGCACCCAGTCGTCCAGCATCCGCCGCAGATTGATCGTCAGCGCCACTTCGAACAACAGGACCGGCAGGAAGATGACCAGGAACACTTCCGAGGAGATCGGCAGGGTGAGGATCGCCAGCGCCGGCTCGCTCAGCGCATCGGTGAGGGGGGTCAGGTAGAGCCAGCCGGCCCCGGCGCCGATGCCGATGCCGGTCAGCGCATGGATCACGCTGACCGGCAGCCGCAGGCGCTCGGCCACCGGCTCGGCCAGGGCGATGGCGACGAAGAGACCCGAAAGGATGGCCAGCAGCCAGAGGATGTCCATGCCCGCCAGTCTAACCGGCCGGGACGGAGCGGAAAGTCAAAGGCCGGTCACGTTTCGTGACCGGCCTGACATGTGGCGCCGGCGCCCGGTTTCAGATCAGCTTGCCCATCGCCACGGCGGTATCGGCCATGCGGTTGGAGAAGCCCCATTCGTTGTCGTACCAGCTGAGGATCGACACGAAGGTGCCGTCCATCACCTTGGTCTGGTCCATGTGGAAGACCGAGGAATGCGGGTCGTGGTTGAAGTCGGAGGAGACGAGCTTCTCGTTGGTATAGCCGAGGATGCCCTTCAGCGGCCCGTCGGCCGCAGCCTTGATCGCGGCGTTGACCTCATCGACCGAGGTGGCGCGCTTGGCGATGAACTTCAGGTCCACGACCGAGACGTTCGGCGTCGGCACGCGCATGGCGAAGCCGTCGAGCTTGCCCTTGAGTTCCGGCAGGACGAGGCCCACAGCCTTGGCCGCACCGGTCGAGGTCGGGATCATGC
>CAZRQN010000234.1:0-3349 GCA_964602115.1 uncultured Rhodobacterales bacterium | reverse complement strand
CCCCGGGGCCCGGGGCAGCGCCCCGGGTCTCTCCACGAGACCGGACCTCAAAGACACGAGCGCTACCCGAGGCGCGCCCGCCAGGGCGCAAGACGGGACGGGCGTGCCCCTCTCCGCCTCCTCGGCGAGGGGGTCCAAGGGGGCGGGAAGCCGCCCCCTTGCTTCCCCCAAGCGGCAAAGCCGCGCGGGAGGGGTCAGGCTATCTCGACCCGGTAGCTTTCGATGACCGTGTTGGCCAGGAGCTTCTCGCACATCGATCTGACCTCGGCTTCGGCGGAAGCGCGATCGGCGGAAGCGAGGTCGAGCTCGATCAGCTTGCCCTGGCGCACCGATTTCACGCCACGAAAGCCGAGCGTCCCCAGCGCGTGGCGCACCGCCTCGCCCTGTGGGTCGAGCACGCCGTCCTTGAGCATCACCGTCACCCGGGCCTTCATCCTTGCGTCCTTCAGTTGATCAGCGTCGGTTTCGGCGCATGGGTGACGTTCGAGGGCAGGACCCCCAGTCGCCGCGCCAGTTCGGCATAGACCTCGGTCGGCGTGCCGAGGTCATGCACCGCGCCGTCGGTGGCCAGAAGCCCGTCGGGTCCGCGCATGTCCCACAGGCGGCAGCTGTCCGGGCTGATCTCGTCGGCGACGATCAGGCGCATGTAGTCGCCCTCCCAGATCCGCCCGACCTCGATGCGGAAATCGGCGAGCCGGATGCCCACACCGATCATCACCCCGGAAAGGAAATCGTTCACCCGGAGTGCCAGCGCCACGATGTCGTCGAGATCCTGCTGCGTCGCCCAGCCGAAGGCGACGATATGCTCCTCGGCCACCAGCGGCGACTTCAGCTTTTCGTCCTTGTAGTAGTATTCGACGATCGGACGAGGCAGGGCCGTGCCCTCGGGGATGCCGAGCCTGGTGGAGAGATCGCCGGCGGCGAAATTGCGCACCACCACTTCCAGCGGCACGATCTCGACCATGCGCACCAGCTGCTCGCGCATGTTCAGCCGGCGGATGAAATGCGTCGGCACGCCGATGCCGTTGAGGCCCGACATGAAGAACTCCGACAGGCGGTTGTTGAGCACGCCCTTGCCTTCGACCGCGCTTCGCAGCTCGGTCGGCGCCCCGGTGCCCTCGTCCTTGAAGTACTGGATCAAGGTTCCGGGTTCGGGGCCTTCGTAGAGGATCTTGGCCTGCCCCTCGTAGATTTTCTTGCGGCGCGCCATCGTGCCTCCGTCGGGGCGTCGGGCAATACCGGCCGCCGTTCGGGCGGCATATATGCCAAGGCCGGTATGGCCGCAAGCGCAAGGCCCGGCGCAGGCGCGACGGCGCGGTCAGGCCGCCGGCCGTTCGGCCAGTCCCATCACCTCGACGATCATCGCCAGGCGCGCCGCCGGCACGCGCATCGCCTCGGCCGCCCGGTCGAGCATCGCCCGTCCGGTGCCGTCAAGGCCGCCGCCGGCCAGCGCCGCCCGCACGGCCAGGCAGAGCGCGGTTTCGGCCGCCCGACCCTGGATATGCGGCGTGACGGCGCGGATCATCCGCAGCGGCCCGCGGTCGGCCAGTTCGGACTGGAGGTCCCGGGCAGTCCGCGCCAGCCCGCGCACCGAAAGCCCGGAGAGCGCAGGGGCTGCGGCGACAGCGAGAAGCGCATCAGCGAGCCGCCGGTCATCGACCCGGCCCTCCGGCGCCAGTGTCATCAGGATCACCGCCAGAACGGCAATCGCCGCCGCCTCGTCCTGCGGCGAGACGACCCGGACGGAGCTGTCGAATCCCCCCTGATGCCCCATGGCGTATTCCTTCCCTCGCCCCGAGACTGCGAACGGATCGCGGCAGGAATGCGGCGGACCGGGGGCGGCGCTTTGGCCTTGCAGGAAGAAAATGCCGCGCGCATATACGCTGGAAAGCAGACTGCCGGAGGAGGCACGCCGTGACCACATTCGATGACCGCGAAGCCGCTTTCGAGAACAAATTCGCCCATGACGAAGAGATGCTGTTCCGCGCCGGGGCCCGGCGCAACAAGCTGACCGGGCTCTGGGCTGCCGGGCTTCTGGGTCTGTCGGGCGATGCGGCAACGGAATATGCGATGTCGGTCGTGCAGGCCGATTTCGAGGAAGCCGGCGACGACGACGTGCTGCGGAAACTGGTGAAGGATCTGGCCGGCAGGGCCAGCGAGGCCGAGGTCCGCGCCAAGATGTCCGAGCTTCTTCCGGTGGCCAAGGCACAGTTGATGTCCGAGGTCTGAGCCCGCTTCCCCTTCTGCACCTCCCTTTCCGCGAGGCCCCCATGAGCGACGCACTGACCCGGCTCCTTGCGGAGCGCGATTGGCTCTTGGCCGATGGCGCCACCGGCACCAATCTGTTCAACGCCGGCCTCGAAGCCGGCGAGGCGCCGGAGATGTGGACGGTGGAGCGGCCGGAGGCGATCCGGAAGCTCTATGCCGACGCTGTGGTCGCCGGCTCGGATCTGTTCCTGACCAACACTTTCGGCGGCAATGCCAGCCGGCTCAAGCTGCATGGCGCCGAAGGCCGGGTTCGCGAGCTGAACCGCATTGCCGCCGAGATCGGCCGCGACGTGGCTGATCGCGCCGGCCGCTCGGTCGTTGTGGCAGGCTCGGTCGGTCCGACGGGAGAAATCTTCGAGCCCATGGGCGCGATGACCCATGCCGCAGCGGTGGAGATCTTCCACGAACAGGCCGAGGGGCTCAAGGAGGGCGGCGTCGATGTCCTCTGGGTCGAGACGATGAGCGCGCCCGAGGAATACCGTGCGGCGGCCGAAGCGGCGGCGCGGGCAGGGATGCCCTGGTGCGGGACGATGAGCTTCGACACGGCCGGGCGGACGATGATGGGCGTGACCTCCGCCCAGCTCGCCGACATGGTCGAGAAGCTGCCGAACCCGCCGATCGCTTTCGGCGCCAATTGCGGTGTCGGCGCTTCGGATCTGCTGCGGACCGTACTCGGCTTCGCCGCCCAGGGAACGGAGCGGCCGATCATTGCCAAGGGCAATGCCGGCATCCCCAAATACCATGACGGGCACATCCATTATGACGGCACGCCGGACCTGATGGCTGACTACGCGGTTCTGGCCCGCGATGCCGGGGTGCGGATCATCGGCGGTTGCTGCGGCACCACGCCGGACCACCTCCGGGCGATGCGCGCGGCGCTCGAAAGCCGACCGCGCGGCCCCCGCCCGACGCTGGAAGCGATCTCGACGGCGCTTGGTGGCTTTTCATCGGCCTCCGACGGCACCGGCGACGACCCCGGCCCCAAGCGCGAGCGCCGCAACCGGCGCGGCTGAAAACACGGCCCATCCCCCTCCCGCCCTCTGTCGCGGCCCGAAGGGGGCCGCTCCTTCGGTTTGGGGGG
>CAZRQN010000233.1:0-3365 GCA_964602115.1 uncultured Rhodobacterales bacterium | reverse complement strand
CCGTGGCGCCCATCGTGGCGATCTGGATCGGCTTGTCCACGCCGGCGAGGATCGGGCCGATGACGGTCGCGCCGGCCATCTCCTGCATCAGCTTCACCGAGATCGAGGCGGAGTGGCGGGCGGGGACGACGAGGATATTGGCGGGGCCGGTCAGGCGGCAGAAGGGATAGGCGGCCATGCGCTCGGGGTTCAGCGCCACGTCCACCGTCATCTCGCCCTCGTATTCGAAATCCACCCGGCGCCCGTCGAGCACCTTGGGCGCGCGGTGCATCTTGGTGGCGCGTTCGGAGACCGGATAGCCGAAGGTGGAGAACGAGACGAAGGCGACACGCGGCTCCAGCCCGAGGTTGCGGGCCACGGCGGCGGCGCGGGTGGCGATGGTGGCGAGGTCGTTCTCGTCCGGCCATTCGTGGACGAGCGTATCGGCCACCAGCACGATGCGGCCCTTGTGCAGCAGCGCCGTCACCCCCACGGCCCCGTCCTCGGCCTTGGCGTCGAAGACGTGGTTCACGAGGGAAAGGACATGGGCCGACTTGCGGGTGACGCCGGTGACCAGCCCGTCACCATGGCCATGCGCCAGCATCAGGCTGGCGAAGACATGCCGGTCGCGGGTGGCGAGGCGGTGGATGTCCTGCGGATCGTGGCCATGACGCTGCAGGCGGCCATAGAGGTAATCCTTGTAGCGATCGAGATGCGGGGTATTGGCGGCGTTCACCACCTCCAGCTCGCGCACCGCATCGGCGAGGCCGGCGGCCTCCAGCTTTTCCTTCACATCCGGTTCGCGACCGACGACCAGCGCCTTGCCGAGGCCGGCGCGCTGCCAGGCGACGGCGGCGCGCAGCACGCGCGGGTCGTCACCCTCGGCGAAGATCATCCGTGCCTGCGCCTGCCGGGCGCGGGCCTGCAAGCCTTCGAGGATCGAGGCGGTGGGGTCCATCCGCGCCTTGAGGCTGGCCTCATAGGCCTTGAGATCGACGATGGGGCGGCGGGCGACGCCGGTATCCATCCCGGCCCGGGCCACGGCGGGCGGGATGACATGGATCAGGCGCGGATCGAAAGGCGTGGGGATGATGTAGTCGCGCCCGAAGGCGAGCTTGCGGCCATAGGCCATGGCCACTTCGTCCGGCACGTCCTCGCGCGCCAGCTTCGCCAGGGCCTGGGCACAGGCGATCTTCATCGCGTCGTTGATCGCCCGGGCGTGGATGTCGAGCGCGCCGCGGAACAGGTAAGGGAAGCCGAGGACGTTGTTCACCTGGTTGGGGTAGTCCGACCGGCCGGTGGCGACGATGGCGTCGGGGCGGACGGCGTGGGCGTCTTCCGGGGTGATCTCGGGGTCGGGGTTGGCCATGGCGAAGATCACCGGATTCGGCGCCATGGATTTCACCATGTCCTGCGTGACCGCCCCCTTGGCCGAGACGCCGAGGAAGACATCGGCGCCGCGCATTGCCTCCTCCAGCGTGCGAAGGTCGGTCTTCGCGGCATGGGCCGATTTCCACTGGTTCATGCCTTCGGTGCGGCCCTGCCAGACCACGCCCTTGGTGTCGCACATGATGCAGTTGTCAGGCCGGGCGCCCATCGACTTCAGCAGTTCCAGGCAGGCGATCCCCGCCGCGCCGGCGCCGTTGAGGACGATGCGGACGTCCCTGATCTTCTTGCCGGTCAGTTCAAGGGCGTTGAGGAGGCCGGCCGCACAGATCACCGCCGTGCCGTGCTGGTCGTCGTGAAAGACCGGGATGTCGCACAGCTCCTTCAGCCGGCTTTCGATGATGAAGCATTCCGGCGCCTTGATGTCCTCCAGATTGATGCCGCCGAAGGTGGGGCTCATCAGATGGACGGCGCGGATGATCTCGTCGGGGTCTTCGGTGGCCAGTTCGATGTCGATGGCGTTGACATCGGCGAAGCGCTTGAACAGCACCGCCTTGCCCTCCATCACCGGCTTTGACGCCAGCGCACCGAGGTTGCCGAGGCCGAGGATGGCGGTGCCGTTGGAGATGACGGCGACCATGTTGCCCTTGACCGTGTAGTCATAGGCCGTCTCCGGCCGCTCGGCGATGGCGAGGACGGGGATGGCCACGCCGGGAGAATAGGCGAGGCTCAGGTCGCGCTGGGTGGCCATCGGCACCGAGGCGGTGATGTCGTATTTCCCCGGCCGGGGCTCGAGGTGGAAGGCCAGCGCCTCCTCCGGGGTGATCCTGACACGGCTCATCGGCGCCTCCCGCAGTGCAGGTGCATGGCTATCGTGCTTGGCTCCGGCCCGGAAGCGTCCGTGAGCGCTACCGGACCGGCAAAAACAGCGCGTCCCTCATCCGGCAGTCGCGCGCCGTGTCGGGGGCGCAGGGGCGTGGGGTGAGGTCGGGGGTGAGGCAGATCCGCACCTCGTCGATCAGCCCCTCCTGGCAGGTGACGGTGAGCATGTCGGGCGCCAGGCCCGGGTTGGCTTCGAGAAAGGCCTCCTCGACCACCGAAGCGGGCAGGCGGGTCTCGCGGCGGACCCCGGTCAGGACCTCGGGGATCTGCACCGTCGCGAAGGCGCGGCGGGCCAGCGCCATGTAGTCGCGGGCGGAGAGGCCGGAGCAGCGGCCGTGCTTCTTCCACTGGTACCAGGCGGCGCCGGTGGTGCCCATGATGTCGCCCATCGCCGCCGTCTCGGAGCGCGAGGGGTCGCGGGCCGTGGTGCGGCAAAAGCTGGGCCAGCCCTGCTCGTACTGCGGCCAGAGGCCGTGCAGCACGAAACCCCAGCCGCTGCCCCGGGCGCATTGCCCGACCCCGCCGCGCGCATCGCCCTCCAGCGCGCACCAGGCGGGCGACCAGGAGAGGGAGAGGACGAAATAGTCGAAATCCCCCGCCTTCTCGCCTTCGGCAAACGCCGGAAACGTGACCGCAAGGGCCAGCAAAAGCCCTTTCCAAGCCGCCGCAATCCGCCTATATCCCACCCCGATTTCCCCGAAATCACCGCCCCGCAGACCGGCCAGGTCCGCAGCCGGTTCCCCGGCCAAAGGTGGTGTGCAATGGAGTGGCGCCGATGAACAAGCCCCTGATGGCCAAGGCCACCGCCGTCTGGCTGGTGGACAACACCACGCTCAGCTTCCACCAGATCGCCGATTTCTGCGGCCTGCACGAGCTTGAAGTGCAGGGGATCGCCGACGGGGATGTGGCTACCGGCGTGAAGGGTTTCGATCCGGTCGCCAACAACCAGCTCGACCCGATCGAGATCGAGCGCGGCCAGGCCGATCCGGTCTATCGGATGAAGCTGAAGTTCAACGCCGCCGCCCAGGGCGAGGAAAAGCGGCGCGGGCCGCGCTACACGCCGCTTTCCAAGCGCCAGGACCGGCCGGCCGCGATCCTCTGGCTGGTCAAGTTCCACC
>CAZRQN010000232.1:0-3366 GCA_964602115.1 uncultured Rhodobacterales bacterium | reverse complement strand
CAACACGAGGCGCGCCCGCCAGGGCGCAAGACGGGGCAGGCGTCACCCTCTCCGCCTCCTCGGCGAGGGGGTCCAAGGGGGCGGGAAGCCGCCCCCTTGCTTCCCCCAAGCGGCAAGGCCGCGCGGGAGCGCGGGGTGCTGCACCGGGCCGGCGCGGGGCTGCGCTTCGGCGCGGCGGGCCGCCCCTTTCCCCTTGACCCCGCGCGCCGGTCACGCAACAGACGCGCCCATGGCAACCGGACGTCTGACCATCGATCTCGACGCGATCGCCGCCAACTGGCGGGCGCTCGACCGCCTTTCCTCCTCGGGCACCCAGACCGGCGCCGTGGTCAAGGCCGACGCCTATGGCCTGGGCGTCGCCCGCGTCACCCGGGCGCTTGCCCAGGCCGGCGCCCGCCGCTTCTTCGTTGCCGCCGCCGAGGAAGGCGCAACCGTGCGCCAGGCCCTGGGGCCGGGCCCGCAGATCTGCATCTTCTCCGGCCATATGGCCGGGGACACCGACATGATCGGCGATCTCGACCTGACGCCGATGCTCAATTCCATCGAGCAGGTGACCCGGCATCTGGAGGCCCTGCCCGGCCATCCTTTCGGCGTCCAGCTCGATACGGGCATGAACCGGCTGGGGATGGAGCCGGCGGAGTGGGAGGCGGCGGCGGCCTTCATTCTCGATGCCGGGCCCGAGCTCCTGATGAGCCATCTCGCCTGCGCCGACGAGCCCGACCACCCGATGAATGCCGCCCAGCTCGCCACCTTCCGCCAGCTGACGGACGGCACCGACATTCCGCGCTCCTTCGCTGCCACCGGCGGCATCCTGCTTGGGCCGGCCTATCACTTCGACCTGACCCGGCCGGGCATCGGGCTCTACGGCGGCCAGCCTTTCGAGGCGGCGCAGCCGGTGGTGGCGCTGTCGCTGCCGGTGGTGCAGCTGCGCGAGCTGGAGGCGGGAGAGACGGTGGGCTACGGCTGCACCTGGGTGGCCGAGGGGCCGGCGAGGATCGCCACGGTTGCCGGCGGCTATGCCGACGGGCTGCTGCGGGCCCTGTCCAACCATGTGGTCCTCTGGCATGGCGCCACGCCCTGTCCGGTCGCCGGCCGGGTGTCGATGGATCTCATCACCGTCGATGTCAGCCATCTCGACGAGGTTCCGGCGGCGCTTGACATCCTCGGTCCCGAACAGGGGGTGGACGACCTCGCCGCCGTGGCCGGAACCATCGGCTACGAGATCCTGACCGCGCTCGGCCACCGCTACGGGCGGCGCTACATCGAGGGCGGCGCGTGAACCCGGCGGTCCCGCTGGCGCGCCTCGGCCGCAGCCTGTTTGCGGCGCTGGCGGCGCTGGGGCGGGTGGCGATCTACATGGCGCAGGTGGTCAGCCACCTGCTGCGGCCGCCCTTCTACCCGCGCGAATTCGCCCAGCAGCTCCTGCAGGTCGGCTGGCTGTCGCTGCCGGTGGTCGGGCTGACCGCGCTGTTCACCGGCGGGGCGCTGGCCCTGCAGATCTATGCCGGCGGGGCGCGGTTCAACGCTGAAAGCGTGGTGCCCTCGATCGTCGCCATCGGCATGGTGCGCGAACTGGGGCCGGTGCTCGGCGGGCTGATGGTGGCGGCCCGCGTCGCCTCCTCCATCGCCGCCGAACTGGGGACGATGAAGGTCACCGAGCAGATCGATGCGCTGGTGACGCTCTCGACCCATCCGCTGAAGTATCTCGCCGTGCCCCGGGTGCTGGCGGCGACGCTCGCCGTACCGGTGCTGGTGGCGGTGGGCGATGTGATCGGGATCATGGGCGGCTGGCTGGTGGGCGTGACCCGGCTCGACTTCAACTCCGCCGCCTATCTCAAGACCACCTTCGACTATCTGGAGACCTGGGATGTGGGTTCGGGCCTCGTCAAGGGCGCGGCCTTCGGCTTCATCGTGGCGCTGATGGGCTGCTACCACGGGATGAACTCGGGCCGCGGCGCCCAGGGCGTGGGCAAGGCGACCAAGGCGGCGGTGGTGGCGGCCTCGGTCCTCATCCTTGCGGCCAACTATCTGCTGACAGAGGTGTTCTTCTCGGCATGATCGAGCTTCGCGGGGTGGAGAAGCGGTTCGGATCGAACCGGGTGCTGACCGGGGTGGATCTCGTCGTGCCCGAGGGCTCGTCGCTCGTGGTCATCGGCGGGTCCGGAACGGGCAAGTCGGTGCTGCTGAAATGCATCCTCGGCCTTGTCCATCCCGAGGCCGGCTCGATCCTGCTCGACGGACAGGACGTGACCAAGGGCGACCGCGACACGTTCCTCGCCCGTTTCGGCATGCTGTTCCAGGGCGGGGCGCTCTTTGACAGCATGTGCGTCTGGGAGAACGTCGCCTTCCGCCTGCGCCGGGGCCCGCAAAAGCGGCCGAAGGAGGAGGCCCGGGCCATCGCGGTGGAAAAGCTTGCCCGCGTCGGGCTCGATGCGCGGGTTGCGGACCTGTTCCCGGCGGAGCTGTCCGGCGGGATGCAGAAACGCGTCGGGCTGGCCCGCGCCATCGCCGCCAGCCCGGAGATCATCTTCTTCGACGAGCCGACCGCCGGGCTCGACCCGATCATGGCCGGGGTGATCAACAGCCTGATCCGGGGCATCGTCACCGAACTGGGCGTCACCGCGATCACCATCACCCATGACATGACCTCGGTGCGCTCGATCGCCGACAACGTGGCCATGCTGCATGGCGGAAAGCTGCGCTGGCATGGGCCGGTTGCCGAGATCGATACCGCCGCCGACCCCTATCTGGACCAGTTCATCCACGGCCGGCCGACCGGCCCGATCGCCACGCTGCGGTGACCCTTTCGCTGATCCTGACCATCTGGGTGGCGGCCTCGGGGCTGCTGGTGCTTGTCACATTTGCCTGGGCGGCCCTGGCCGGCCTGTCGGTGCCGGGGCGGGCCTGGCCGTCGCGGGGACTGGTGGTGGTGACGGCAGGGCTGGCGCTGCTGCCCGGGGCCCTGTTCCGTCTGGGGATCGGCGACTACCGCGCCTGGCTTCTGGCCGGCACCACCCTGATCCTCGCCGCCGCCGCCTTCTGCCTTCTCCGCCTGCGGCGCAGCGAGGGGCTGCTGCTGCCCGCAGACCTTGCGCTGGCGGCCTCGGTGGATCTGTGGCTGGCGCTGGCGGCGGTGCTGTTCTGGCCTGCCTGACCGCGCATTCTCCTGCGGAGCCCGCCCTTCCCCCCTCCCGCCCTTAGTCGCGGCCCGAAGTGGGCCGCTCCTTCGGTTTGGGGGGAGGAGCGGCGGGCTCGACCCCGCCCAGGGGCGGGGGCGCTCGCCCGCCGCGCTGCCGCAGGAGGGGGGCGGGGCGTGGCACTTGCGGGGAGGGGGAGAGAGGGGGGCTCTGCCCCCCGCGCCCTGAA
>CAZRQN010000231.1:0-3417 GCA_964602115.1 uncultured Rhodobacterales bacterium | reverse complement strand
GCCGATCATGAAGGTCGGGACCTGGCCGGAGAGCACGATGATCGGGATCGAATCCATCAGCGCATCGGTCAGGCCGGTGACGGCGTTGGTGGCGCCGGGGCCGGAGGTGACCAGCGCCACGCCGGGCTTGCCGGTGGACCGCGCATAGCCCTCGGCCATGTGGACGGCGCCCTGTTCGTGGCGCACCAGGATGTGGCGGATGTCGTTCTGCTGGAAGATCTCGTCATAGATCGGCAGCACCGCGCCGCCGGGATAGCCGAAGACCACATCGACACCCTGATCCCTGAGCGCCTGCACCACCATCTTCGCGCCGGTCATTGTTCGCATCTGCCGTCTCCGTCCGTCCGCCTGTTCCGGGTCTCTGGAATGAAAAGCCCCCGGGAAGGGTTCCCCGGGGGCGCATGGTGACCGTCATGGTCTGCCGTTACCGGCCCATGCGCCATACCTCTACAAGGACAAGAATCCTGCTCATGGCACCCTCTCGCTGCGGTGCGGAGACTAGGAGGCGGGCGAGGGGGCGTCAATGGGGGCTCCGCGAAAAAAATGTCGCGCGGAGCGACATTCCGGCAGGAAAATTGCGCGCCGGTGGCGCTGGAAGAAAGGTTGAGACGACGACGGCGGCGGGGCTTGCGCCGGCCTGCCGCCTTGCGGCAGGAACTGTGGGGATGGCGCGCGACATCCTCTCCTTTACCTGCACGGCCTGCGGGGCGGCTCACCGGAAATGGTCGGGCCGGTGCGAGGCCTGCGGCGCCTGGAATTCGATCATCGAGGAAGGCCCGCTCGCCTCGGGCCCGCGCGTCACTGCCAGGGGGCGCACCATCCCGCTTTCCGACCTTGCGACGGTCGAGGCCGCTCCGCCGCGCGCCGTCTCCGGCATCGGGGAACTGGACCGCGTGCTGGGAGGCGGACTGGTGCCGGCCTCGGCGATCCTGGTCGGGGGCGATCCCGGGATCGGCAAGTCCACCTTGCTCCTCCAGGCTGCGGCGGCCTTTGCCCGGGGCGGGCTGTCCTGCGTCTATATCTCGGGCGAGGAGGCGGCGGCGCAGGTGCGGATGCGGGCGCTCCGGCTCGGCCTCGCCGATGCGCCGGTGCAGCTTGGCGCCGAGACGGCGCTGCGCGACATCCTGACCACGCTCGATGCGCTGCGCCCGGGCCTTGCCATCATCGATTCGGTCCAGACCCTGTGGCTTGACAGTGTCGAGGCGGCGCCGGGCTCGGTCGCGCAGGTCCGCGCGGCGGCACAGGAACTCGTGTCCTTCGCCAAACGGCGCGGCGTTTCGGTGGTTCTGGTCGGCCATGTCACCAAGGACGGCCAGATCGCCGGCCCGAGGGTGGTGGAGCACATGGTCGATACCGTGCTCTATTTCGAGGGCGACCGGGGCCATGCCTTCCGCATCCTGCGCGCGGTGAAGAACCGCTTCGGACCCGCCGACGAGATCGGCGTCTTCGAGATGACGGGGCAGGGGCTGGCCGAGGTTGCCAATCCCTCGGCCCTGTTCCTGTCGGGGCGCGGGCAGGCGGTTGCGGGCTCCGCCGTGTTTGCCGGGATCGAGGGCACGCGGCCGGTTCTGACGGAAATTCAGGCGCTTGTGGCGCAAAGCTCACTCGGCACCCCGCGCCGGACGGTGGTGGGGCTCGATGCCGGGCGGCTGTCCACGATCCTTGCGGTGCTGGAATCGCGCTGCGGCATTCCCTTTGCCGGGCTGGATGTCTTTCTCAATGTCGCGGGCGGCCTCAGGGTCTCCGAACCGGCCGCTGACCTGGCGGTGGCGGCGGCACTTCTCTCGGCACGGGAGGATGTGGCAATTCCGCCAGAGACGGTGCTTTTCGGGGAGATCAGCCTGTCTGGGGCGCTGCGCCCCGTGGCACAATCGGAAAACCGGTTGAAAGAGGCGGCGAAACTTGGTTTTTCACGCGCCGTCGCTCCGGCCGGCACCACGGCCGCTGCGGAAGGGATCCGCCTGACCCCGATGGCGGATCTGACGCAGGTTGTGGGCGAGATGTTCGGCGCAGGCTGAGGAGAAGCGGATGGAAGGCTTTACGCTGGTCGATGGCGGGGTGGCGATCCTGATCGTCATTTCGGCGATCCTCGCCTATTCGCGCGGCCTGGTGCGCGAGAGCCTCGCCATCCTCGGCTGGGTTGTGGCTGCGGTTCTGGCCTTCTACTTCGCCGCCCGCGTCCAGCCGCTGGTGCGCGAGATCCCGGTGCTCGACCAGTTCCTGCGCGACAGCTGCGAGCTTTCGATCATCGCCGCCTTCGCGGCGGTCTTTGCGGTGGGCCTGATCGTTGCCTCGCTATTCGCGCCGCTGATGTCCTCGATCGTCCAGCGGTCGGTTCTGGGCGGGCTGGATCAGGGGCTGGGATTCCTTTTCGGTGTCCTGCGCGGGGTGGTGCTGGTTGCGGTGGGCTTCCTGGCCTACGACCTCGCCATGGGCGCCAACCGGGTGCCGATGGTGGACGAGTCGCGCTCGGCCAAGGTCTTCGCCGCCTTCCAGTCGCGGATCACCGAGGCGATGCCGGACGACGCGCTTGGCTGGGTGATGGGCCGCTATGAGGACCTGACCCAGGTTTGCGCCGCAGAAGGCGCCGCCGAGCCTGCCGCCGAGCCGGCAACGCCTCCGGCTACCGATGGCGGCGGTACCGCAGCCCCGGCCACCGGCGGCTGACCGCCGGCGGCGTGACACTGGCGTTCCTTCGCACTAGATGGGGCGTCAGGTTGCCCGGAGGGATTCGCCGCCCATGTTCCGTCACCCCTTCGACCCTGCCCGCGACGGCGACAAGCTGCGCGAGGAATGCGGCATTTTCGGCGTGATCGGCGTGGAAACGGCAGCGCAGTTCGTGGCGCTGGGTCTGCATGCCTTGCAGCATCGCGGGCAGGAGGCGGGTGGGATCGTCGCCTATGATCCCGAGCAGGGTTTCAACTCCGCGCGCCGCTTCGGCTATGTGCGCGACAATTTCACCAGCGCCACGGTAATGGACACGCTGCCCGGCGGGCTGGCCATCGGGCATGTGCGCTATTCGACCGCCGGATCGAAGGGCGCAACGGCGATCCGCGACGTGCAGCCCTTCTTCGGCGAATTCGCCATCGGCGGCTGCGCCATCGCCCATAACGGCAATCTGACCAATGCCAGCGCTTTGAGGAAACAGCTGATCGAGCGCGGGGCGATCTTCCAGTCCTCCAGCGACACCGAATGCATCATCCACCTGATGGCGCGCTCGATGCAGAAATCGCTTGCCGAGCGGATCAAGGACGCGCTCCGGGCGGTGGAGGGTGCCTTCTCGATCGTGGCGATGACCCGCACCAAGCTCATCGGCGTGCGCGATGCGCTTGGCGTGCGTCCTTTGGTTCTCGGCAGGGTGGGCGAAGCGGGCTGGGTCCTCGCCTCGGAGACCTGCGCGCTCGACATCATCGGCGC
>CAZRQN010000230.1:0-3430 GCA_964602115.1 uncultured Rhodobacterales bacterium | reverse complement strand
GGGCGGCGGATTTCGCCGCCTCGATGGGGAAGCAGACCACCGGCCTCGGCGGCACGCAGGAAAACTACTACATGCTGCGCGAGGGCGCGCGGTACTGGCCGGACCCCTGGCACTGGGCGACCTGTGCCATCGTCGCCGCCTGCCGCACCCATGGCATCCTGCCGGTGGACGGGCCCTTCGGCGATTTCTCCGACGACGAGGGCTTCCGCGCCCAGGCGCGGCGGGCGGCGACGCTGGGGATGGTCGGCAAATGGGCGATCCATCCCCGGCAGGTGGCGCTGGCCAACGAGGTCTTCACCCCGTCGGAGGCCGCCGTGGCCGAGGCGCGGGAGATTCTCGCCGCGATGGCGGCAGCCAGCGCCGCCGGACAGGGCGCGGCCACCTACAAGGGAAGGCTGATCGACATCGCCTCGATGCGCCAGGCCGAGGTGATCGTCCGCCAGGCGGCACTCATCGCAGGTTGAGTTTGCAATCTGCCTGAACGAAGAGCAGACTCCACCCACGGACGCCCCCGAGTCGGGCCGTCTGTGAACATTCCCGCGCCGCTCCGGGAGAGGAGGCCCGTCGGCGCAATAGGGGAGGATGCGCGCGCCTCGTGACCCGGGTCACGAGGCGCCGCTGTTTTCGGCTCCGCGATCGGGGTCGTCGCGAAAGGCCGCAGCCTCGGCGGCGGCATGATTAGCCGAGTTGCATCCCTGCCCCCGGCGCCGCATATAGCCGGATGTCCCCTGCGGAGGCGCCGATGCAATACCTCGACTTCGAGAAGCCGCTCGCCGAGATCGAAGGCAAGGCCGAGGAATTGCGGGCCCTGGCCCGGGCCAATCCGTCGATGGACGTGGCCAAGGAAGCCGAAGGGCTGGACCGCAAGGCCGAAAGCTCGCTGCGCGACCTCTACCGGTCGCTGACGCCCTGGCAGAAATGCCTGGTCGCCCGTCACCCCGACCGGCCGCATTGCAAGGACTATATCGAGGCGCTCTTCACCGAGTGGACACCGCTCGCGGGCGACCGCGCCTTTGCCGACGACCATGCGGTGATGGGTGGCACGGCGCGGTTCAACGACCAGCCGGTCATGGTGATCGGCCACGAGAAGGGCAACGACACCAAGAGCCGGATCGAGCGCAATTTCGGCATGGCCCGCCCCGAGGGCTACCGCAAGGCGATCCGGCTGATGGACCTCGCCGACCGCTTCAACCTGCCGGTGATCTCGCTGATCGACACGCCCGGCGCCTATCCCGGCAAGGGCGCGGAAGAGCGCGGCCAGGCCGAGGCCATCGCCCGCTCGACCGAGAAATGCCTCCAGATCGGCGCCCCGCTGATCTCGGTGGTGATCGGCGAGGGCGGCTCGGGCGGCGCCGTGGCCTTCGCTACCGCCAATCGCGTGGCGATGCTCGAACACTCGATCTATTCGGTGATCTCGCCCGAGGGCTGCGCCTCGATCCTGTGGAAGGACGCCGAGAAGATGAAGGAAGCCGCCGAGGCCCTGCGGCTGACGGCGCAGGACCTCCAGGCGCTGGGGGTGATCGACCGCATCGTGCGCGAGCCGGTGGGCGGCGCCCAGCGCGGGCGCAAGGAAACCGTCGAGGCGGTGGGCAAGGCGATCGAGCTGATGCTGAAGGACCTGTCCGGCAAGCGGCGCGACGCCCTGATCCGCGAGCGCCGGACGAAATTCGTCGAGATGGGCTCCAAGGGTCTGGCCGCGTGATCCTCGCGGCCGCCGCGCGCGCCCTTGGCGTTGCCGGCTGGCTGGCGGCACTCTCCGCCCTCCCCGTGCTAGCCGAGGGCACGCTCGCCGGCCGCAGCGTGACGCTCGGGGTGCTGACCTATGACGACCCCGCCCATCCGCTGCTGACCGGCACCAGCCATGTCGTCACGGTCGGCGAGGGCACCGAGTTCGGCATGGGGCCCGAGGGCTTCACCGGCCCGATCGACATCGTCCCGGCCACCATCGACATCCGCCCCTCGCGCATCACCTTCTCCTATCCGCCCGAGGCCGGATCGGGGCAATTCTTCCCGGCCAGGTTCAACGGCTATGTCCTGGGCTTTGCCGGCGACTGCGCCCTGTTCGATGCGGTGCGGATCGTGCGGGCGGAAAGCACCCTGGCGCTGGGCGACGACGACCTCTTTGTCCGCGTCAGCACGCTCTACATCAATGTCCAGGGACTGGACTACGGTCCGGCGGCCCGGCTGGTTCTCGATCTCGACGTGGCCGATTGTCCGATGAGCTGAGCCATGCGCCTTGCCGCCGCCCTTGCCCTGATCCTCTCCGCCGGTCCGGCGCCGGCCGGCACGCTGGAAGGCCGGATCGTCACCCTGCGCGGCCTCGCCTACGAGGATCCGGCGGTGCCGCTTGCCGATGTCCTCGGCCGCACCGTGAAGGTCGGCACCGGGGTGGAATTCGGCATTCCCGCACAGGCGCTCGATAACGGTCTCGAAGTCGTAGCGGTGCAGATCGAGATCACGCCCGAAAGGATCGAGTTCACCTATCCGCCGCCCGCTGGCGAGGGCACATTCCTGACGGCGGCCTTCAACGGCTATGTGCTCGAATTCGCCACCGAATGCGCGCTGTTCGACAAGGTGGCGGTGGACCGCGCCTTCACCACCATGCCGGTCGGGGAAGACGACATCTTCTCCGTTCAGGGCGCGCTCTACATCAATGTCGCCGGCCTCGCCTTCGGGCCCGAGGCCCGCCTGGCGCTCGACCTCTCGGTGGCGGACTGCCCGCTGAGCTGACCCGCCGGTCTGGCGCTACTCCTTGTCCTGCCTGTCGATGATCTCGCAAGGCGCGGCATTGCGTTGCCGGCTCTTCTGCGCCTTGCGATTCCGCTCACAGGACTTCAGGGCGGATTCCTCCGCCCAGGCAAGCTCGCGCGCATCATAGCTGTAGCCATAGGCATCCGCCCCGTTCCAGGCGAAGGCCTTAGCCAGCTTGGTCAACCGCCCGTAAACGCGGAACTCCATCGCCACCTTGTGCGGCATCTCCTCGGCGAAGGCCGGAAAGCTCGCCAAAAGGGCAGCGGTCAGGGCCAGCCGCCGCATCACTCAGCCGCCGCCGCATAGGCTTCCATCGGCGGGCAGATGCAGACGAGGTTGCGGTCGCCCCAGACGTTGTCCACCCGACCCACGGGCGGCCAGTACTTGTCCACCCGGAAGGCGCCGGGCGGGAAGCAGCCCTGCTCGCGCGAGTACTTGCGCGACCAGTCGGCGACGAGGTCCTCCACCGTATGCGGGGCATGGCGCAGCGGGCTGTCCTCGGCGGAAATCTCGCCCTTCTCCACCGCGCGGATCTCCTCGCGGATGGCCAGAAGCGCGGTGCAGAAACGGTCGATCTCGGCCTTGGTCTCGCTTTCCGTGGGCTCCACCATCAGCGTGCCGGCCACCGGCCAGCTCATGGTCGGCGCGTGGAATCCGTTGTCGATCAGCCGCTTGGCGA
>CAZRQN010000229.1:0-3478 GCA_964602115.1 uncultured Rhodobacterales bacterium | reverse complement strand
GGGGGCCGGTGGCCCCCCTTTGCCTGGTCCCGCGCGGCGAAGCCGCGCGGGAGGGGTTGACCTTCGGCAGCCTTGCCGCCCCAGTGCGCGGATGACGGCCTATTCGCGTTTTGTCGCTGCCAGCGGGGTAACCAACCTCGCCGACGGCATTGCCACCCTCGCCTGGGCCTGGGCAGCGACGCTGCTGACCCGCGACGCGTTTCTCGTCGCGCTGGTTCCGGTCGCGCTGCGCCTGCCTTGGGCAATCCTGGCGATCCCTGCCGGGGTCGTGGCGGACCGGGTGGACCGCCGGCGCCTGATCCTGGCCATGGACCTCCTGCGCGGCGCGGCGTTCACCGGTGCGGCGCTGGCCCTCTTCGCCGCCAGCCCCCTGCCTCCTGCCGGCCCGGGACTGGCCATGCCCTGGCTATACGCGGGCTTCCTCCTTGCCGCCGCTGCCGTCGGCGGCGCCGAGGTGTTCCGCGACAACGCCGCGCAGACGATGATGCCCGCGCTGGTACCGCAGGAGGCGCTGGAGCGGGCGAACGGCCGCCTGTGGAGCGTGGAACTGGTCGGCAATGCCCTCCTGGGCCCGGCGATCGGCGCCGTGCTGGTGGGCGCCACCGTGGCGCTGCCCTTCGCGGTCAACGCCGGGCTCTATGGGCTGGCGGTCCTTCTGGTTGCCGGCGTCGCCGGCACGTTCCGGGCGCCGGCGACATCCGGAAGCCTGCGCGAGGGCGTGGCCGAGGGCATGCGTTTCCTGTGGGCCTCGCGGTTCCTGCGCAGCCTCGCCGCGATCACCGGAGTCTGGAACCTTCTGCACCAGATGGTGGTCATCGCGCTCGTCCTGCATGTGCAGGAAAACCTTGGCCTCTCTGCGGCCGTCTGGGGGCTGGTGCTGGCCGCCGGAGCGGTCGGCGGCATTGCCGGCAGCCTTTGCGCCGAAGCGGTGATCCGCCGCCTTGGCCCCGGCAATACCGCGCGCTGGATGCTTGCCACCTCGGCGCCGGCCTTCGCTGCCGTGGCCCTGGCCCCCGGTCCGCTGAGCCTGGCCACGGTGCTCGCCGTCTTCGAAGGCTCCGGGCTGATCTGGAATGTCCTCTCCGTCAGCTGGCGGCAGCGGCGCATTCCCGATGCGCTGCTCGGACGGGTGAACTCGCTCTACCGGCTGCTCGCCTGGGGAATGATGCCGGTCGGCCTCCTTCTCTCCGGGTTGATCACCGGCGCGGCCGAGGCGAGCCTGACCCGCAGCACCGCGCTGGCCCTGCCGTTCTGGGTTGCCGCCGCCGGAGCCCTGGTTCTGACGCTCGCGGCCTGGGGGCCGCTCGGGCGCGGTTTCCAGAGCTCGGATTGAAAGGAAAGGCCCGGCAGGCTATACCGGCAGGCGCAGAAACGAGGCGGACCTCCGTGACCGTGACGACCGACACCCGCTGTGCGGAATGGCTGACCCGCGGGGGCTTGCGCCCGACGCGCCAGCGTCTGGCGCTTGCGGCCCTGCTCGTCGGCGACGGAGAGGACCGGCATGTCACAGCCGAGGGCCTCCATGCCGCTGCGGCGCGGGGCGGAGAGCCGGTGTCGCTGGCCACGGTCTATAACACGCTGCGCGCCTTCTGCGGTGCCGGTCTGATGCAGGAGGTCGTCGTCGATGGATCAAAGAGCTATTTCGACACCCGCATCGACGATCACCCGCATTTCTACTGGGAAGACTGCGGGGCGCTGACCGACGCGCCTTCGGACCAGCTGGAAATCGCGCGGCTGCCCGAACCCCCGCCGGGGACGGAGATCGCCCGCGTCGATGTGGTGATCCGCCTGCGCCGCGCCGGGCCCTGAGCCCCGGCTCACCTCCTGACACCGCCGCCCGCCGCGCATGGCGGGCCCCCGCACACCCGGCCCCGGAGCCTGATCCGGGGCACCTCCGCCAAAGGGCTTCGCCCCATGTTCCGCTACTTCGAGGGTCTTGTGGACCCGTTCATGGCCTATCCCGCCTCCGACGCGCCGCCCCGGCGCATCTGGCCCTTCCTGGCTGAATACATCCGCCCGTTCCGCCGCGTCTTCGCGGTTACCGCCGTCCTCGGCCTCGTCGTCGCGGTCGGGGATGTGGTGATGATCGCCTATGTCGGCCGGCTGGTCGATCTTCTGGCGCAGAAGACGCCGGCCGAGGTCTGGAGCAGCAACGGCACCGAGATGATGACCGTCGCGCTCCTTGTCCTCCTCCTGCGCCCGCTGGTGGCTGCGCTCAACGTGATGCTGCTGCACTCCTCCATCGTGCCGAACTTCGGCACCATGGTGCGCTGGCGGGCGCACCGGCATGTCCTGCGCCAGCCCACCGGCTGGTTCGAGAGCGATTTCGCCGGACGGATCGCCAACCGGATCATGCAGGCCCCGAATGCCGCCGGAGAGGTGGTGTTCCAGACTTTCGACGCGCTGGCCTTCGCGGTCGTCACCTTCGCCGGTGCGGTCCTCATGCTTGCGGAGGCCGACCTGCGGCTGGCGGTGCCCATGCTCCTCTGGCTTGCGGGCTATGTCTGGCTGATCCGCTGGACCCTGCGCCGCGCCGGGCCGGCAGCGACCGCCTCGTCGGATGCGCGTTCGGCGCTGACGGGCCGCATCGTGGACAGCTACACCAACATCCATGCGGTCAAGCTCTTCGCCCATGACCGGCGCGAGATCGACTATGCCGGAGAGGCGATCGAGAACGCCCGAAGCGCGGTCAAGCGCGAGATGCGGGTGATCGTGGCGATGGATTCGATGCTGACGGCGCTCAACGGCGCGCTGATCGTCTCGGTGACCGGCCTGGCCGTCGCCTTCTGGATGCAGGGCGCGGCCACGGTGGGCACCGTGGCGGCGGCTACCGCGCTGGTGCTGCGGCTGAACAACATGACCTACTGGATCATGTGGGTGACAACCTCGGTGGTGCAGAACCTCGGCATCCTCGCCGAGGGCATGCGCACCATCACCGAGCCGGTGGGACTGCTCGACGCGCCCGGGGCGCCGGACCTGGCCCTGACCGCAGGCCGGATCGAGGTGCAGAACGTCAGCCATCACTACGGGCGCGGTTCGGGCGGGCTGCGGGGGGCGTCGCTGGTGGTGAACCCCGGCGAGAAGATCGGGCTGGTCGGCCGCTCCGGCGCCGGCAAGTCCACCCTCGTCAAGCTGATCCTGCGGCTGACCGACCCGGAGGGCGGGCGCATCCTGATCGACGGGCAGGACGTGACCGCCGTGACCCAGGACAGCCTGCGCCGCGCCATCGGCGTGGTGCAGCAGGACAGCTCGCTCCTGCACCGGACGGTGCGCGAGAACATCCTCTACGGCCGCCCCGACGCCTCGGAAGCCGAGATGCGCGAGGCGGCGCGGCGGGCGGAGGCGGAGGAGTTCATCCTGTCGCTGAAGGACCCCGAGGGCCGCTCGGGCTACGACGCCCAGGTGGGCGAGCGCGGCGTGAAGCTGTCCGGTGGCCAGCGGCAGCGCATCGGCCTGGCCCGGGTAATCCTGAAGGACG
>CAZRQN010000228.1:0-3484 GCA_964602115.1 uncultured Rhodobacterales bacterium | reverse complement strand
ATGTGCAGGGGGCGGGCTGGCTGACAACGGAAGAGCTGGTCTGGGACGGCAAGGGCAGGCTGACCACGCATGCGCCCTCGACCTACAAGATCCCGGCCTGTTCGGACCGGCCGGCGGTGTTCAACGTGGCGCTCTGGGGCCGGCCCAACCGCGAGGAGACGGTGGGCAAGTCCAAGGCGGTGGGCGAGCCGCCCTTCATGCTCGGCATCTCGGCGCTGATGGCGCTGTCGGATGCGGTGGCGGCCTGCGGCACCAGGGGCATCTATCCGGCGCTTGACGCGCCGGCCACGGCCGAGCGGGTGCTGGCCGCGATCGGAAGGGTGCGCGGCGATGCTTGACCGCGAGGCCCTGATCGCCGCTTGCGCCACGCGGAAACGGGTCGCCCGGGTGGTGGTGGCCGAGGTCGCCGGCTCGGCCCCGCGCGAGGCGGGGACGGAGATGCTGGTCTGGCAGGACGGCCAGTCCGGCACCATCGGCGGCGGGGCGCTGGAATGGGAGGCGTTGGCCCGGGCGCGGCAGATGCTGGCGGCGGCTGAGGCAGACTGCGGGCCGGCGGAGGAGGCGCCGCCCCGGGCGGGCGTGGAGGACTGCCGCCCCGCTGTGCCGGACTGCCCGGCGGTGCCCCGCCGGTTCGCCGCCGAAGGATGGGGAGGGACGACCTTGCCGCCCGGACCGTCACCGGCGGTTTCGAGGCCGGCGCCGATCCGGCGGGCAGGGCCGGCCCCCCGGATCGACCGGATGCCGCTCGGCCCCGCGCTTGGGCAATGCTGCGGCGGCGCGGTGGTGCTGGTCACCGAGGTTTTCGACAGCGCTTCGGCGGCGGAGCTGGCGCGGGAGGTTCATGCCCGCGGACTTGACGGGCGGGAGATGCCGCTCGCAATCCGTCGCCTGCTCGATAGGGCGCGGGGGCAGGGGTTCGTTCCCTGCGTCACCCTGGACCAGGGCTGGCTGGTCGAGCCGGTGGCGCGCAAGCGCCGGCCGCTGTGGGTCTGGGGGGCGGGGCATGTCGGCCGTGCGGTGGTCGATGTCGTGGCGCCGCTTCCGGACTTCGCCGTCACCTGGCTGGACGTGTCGCGCGACCGCTTTCCGGACCTACCTCCCGAAGGTGTGGCGCTGCGCTGCGCGGCGCAGCCGGAGGCGATGGTCGCCGAGGCACCGGCCGAGGCGGAGCACCTGGTTCTGACCTTTTCGCATGCGCTTGACCTTGCGCTCTGCCACAGGCTCCTGTCCCATGGGTTCGCCGGCTGCGGGCTGATCGGCTCGCAGACGAAATGGGCGCGTTTCCGGTCTCGCCTGGCGGCGCTGGGCCATCCGCCCGAGGCGGTGGCGCGCATCCGTTGCCCGATCGGGATGCCCGCGCTGGGCAAGCATCCGCAGGCCATCGCCATCTCGGTCGCCGCCGAGCTTCTTGCCACCCCTCCCGTCCGCACCAGAAAAGGCCTGACCGCATGAACCAGCCGGACCTCCTGTCCGTCCAGGGCATCACCAAGGCCTATCCGGGCGTGGTGGCCAATTCGGACGTTTCCTTCGCCATCGCCCCGGGCGAAGTCCATGCGCTTCTGGGCGAGAACGGCGCCGGGAAATCGACGCTGGTGAAGATGATCTACGGCCTGGTGCGGCCCGATGCCGGGACGATGACCTTCCGGGGCCAGCCCTATACTCCGGCCGAACCGCGCCAGGCACGGGCCTCCGGCGTGGCCATGGTGTTCCAGCATTTCAGCCTGTTCGAGGCGCTGTCGGTGGCGGAGAACGTGGCGCTGGGAATGGAGAACCCGCCGTCGATGCGCGACCTGGCGGCACGGATCCGCAAGGTGAGCCATGACTACGGCCTGCCGCTCGATCCCAACCGCATGGTCGGCGACCTTTCGGCCGGCGAGCGCCAGCGGGTGGAGATCATCCGCTGCCTGTTGCAGGACCCCAAGCTTCTGATCATGGACGAGCCGACCTCGGTGCTGACCCCGCAGGAGGTGGAGATCCTGTTCCGCACCCTGCGGCAGCTGTCGGCCGAGGGGACGGCGATCCTCTACATCTCGCACAAGCTGGAGGAGATCCGGGCGCTTTGCGATGCGGCGACGATCCTGCGGCGGGGCAAGGTGGTGGCGACCTGCACGCCCCGGGAGCGGACGGCGCGGGAGATGGCGGAGCTGATGGTCGGCGCCACGCTGACCCCGCCGGCGCGGGGAGAGAAGCGCAAGGCGGGCACGGCGCTGGAGGTGCGGGGGCTGAACCTCGCCTCGCCCAACCAGTTCGGCACGCCGTTGCGCGAGGTGAGTTTCTCGGTGGCGCGCGGCGAGGTCCTGGGCATCGCCGGGGTGGCGGGCAACGGCCAGGACGAGTTGTTGCTCGCCCTGTCGGGGGAATTGCGCAGCCCGCCCGGCGCGGTGCGCATCGCCGGCAAGGATTCGGGGCATCTCGGCCCGACCGACCGGCGGCGGGCAGGTCTGGTGGCGGCGCCGGAGGAGCGGCTCGGCCATGCCGCCGCGCCTGACATGAGCCTGGTGGAGAACGCGCTTCTCTCCGGCGCGGTGCGCCAGGGACTGACGCGGCGCGGCTTCATCGACTGGGCGGCGGCGGAGGAATTCGCCGCGCGGGTCGTCAGGGATTTCGACGTGCGCACGCCGGGCACCCATGTCGCCGCCCGGGCGCTTTCCGGCGGAAACCTGCAGAAATTCGTCGTCGGCCGCGAACTGAGCCAGTCGCCCACGGTGGTGGTGATCAACCAGCCGACCTGGGGGGTGGATGCCGCCGCCGCCGCCGCGATCCGCCAGGCGATCCTGGACCGGGCGGCGGGGGGGGCGGCGGTGGTGGTGATCAGCCAGGACCTCGACGAGCTTCTGGAGATCGCCGACAGTTTCTCGGCGCTGAACGCCGGCCGCCTGACCCCGCCCCGGCCGGTCGAGGGGCTGACGGTGGACGAGATCGGGCTGATGATGGGTGGCGCCCATGGGATGGAGGTGGCACATGCCCATTGAACGCGCGGCAAATTTCTTGAAGCAAGAAATTTGCAAATTCCTTGTTTCAAGGAATTTGCCCCGGGCGGGAGGACGCGGATGATCCGGCTGGAAAAGCGCCCCTCGCCCAGCCGGTTCTGGATCGCGGTGACGCCGCTCCTCGCGGTGGTGCTGACGATGATCGCCGGCGGCATCCTGTTTGCCATCCTGGGCAAGAACCCGGTCGAGGTGATCCGCATCATCTTCTGGGACCCGCTGTTCGATCCGCAGTTCGCAAGCTATTCCCGCCCGCAGCTTCTGGTGAAGGCGGGGCCGCTGATCCTGATCGCCATCGGCCTGTCGCTGGGCTTCCGCGCCGGCATCTGGAACATCGGCGCCGAAGGCCAGTACATTATGGGCGCCATTGCCGGCGCGGGGCTGGGGCTGGCGGTCTATCCCACCGAAAGCCGGCTGATCTTCCCGGCCATGGCCGTCGCGGGCGGCTTGGGCGGCTGGGCCTGGGCGATGATCCCGGCGATCCTCAAGACGCGGTT
>CAZRQN010000227.1:0-3522 GCA_964602115.1 uncultured Rhodobacterales bacterium | reverse complement strand
GCGGGAAGCCGCCCCCTTGCTTCCCCCAAGCGGCAAAGCCGCGCGGGAGGGGTTCAGGCGCTGCCGGCCAGGCTGCGCCGCCGCGCCAGTTCCCGCCCCAGTCCCGCCTCGCCCTTTGCCATCGCCCAGCGATGGTTGGCGGCGAGCAGCCAGCCGAAGAGCGGCGAAAGGAGGCGGAACAGCGGCCGGTCCGCTGTCACCCGCCAGTCATAGGTCACTCGCGTGCCTTCCGGCACCTCTTCGAGGCGCCATTCGCCTTCTCCGGCCAGATCACCCTCCGCCGAGATCCGCCAGCGGCGCGGCAGATCCGCCTCCTCCAGGCGGGCCTTCCAGTGCA
Source organism: uncultured Rhodobacterales bacterium (assembly GCA_964602115.1). Classification (GTDB taxonomy): domain Bacteria; phylum Pseudomonadota; class Alphaproteobacteria; order Rhodobacterales; family Rhodobacteraceae; genus JANOGU01. Next base: position 3,185 of record CAZRQN010000227.1, on the reverse strand, counting down.
GGTGATAGGGCAGGAATCCCTTGGAATGGACCGCCACCCGCTGACCGATCCCCCGGTCGTCACCGCGTTCCAGAAGGGTGATGCCGAGATAGACCTCGGGCCACCAGCGGGGGAACGCTTCGGGGTCGGTCAGCACATCGGCAACCTCGGCCGGCGAGGCCTCAAGACGCCAGACGGAAACAAGATGGAAAGTGCGGCCGGGCATGGGTGATCCTCCTGCGGGCGATACGACGATCCGGCAGGAAAGTTTCGCCGGCCGTCACAGCGGCACCAGGGCCCAGTAGTCAAGCTCGAGCAGCACCTCCGGACGCCAGCTGCCGTCCTCTGCCTTCAGCGCAAAGGGCGGAGCCGGGTCCTTCACCGCCACCAGCCGCAGCCGAAGGGCGCCGATGCCGGGAGCGCGGGTTTCCGCTCTGTCCAGCACCTCGGACCAGGCACGGACGGTATCGCCCGCGAAGCAGGGGCTGACATGGGTCCCGCCGTTCAGGGCCACGATCGGCGACGCATTGGCAAGCCCGTTGAAGGCCAGCGCCTGGGCCAGGCTGAGGACATGGCCGCCATAGATCAGCCGCCGCCCGTCGGGCCGTTGGGTGACGTCGAAATGGACCTTGGCCGTGTTCTGCCACAGGCGCGTGGCCAGGAGATGATCGGCCTCCTCCACCGTCACCCCATCGACATGGTCGATCCGCTCCCCCACCTCATAGTCGCCCCACCGGTAGGGGGCGCCGGAGAGAACCGTGTCGAAGCGGGTGAAGTCGAGCCCTGGCGGCACGACCAGATCGGCGGCAGCCACGGCCGGCGCCAGCACCGGCACCACCGCCGGCGGCGCAGCGCCGCCGGGCGCACGGCGGCGCACGAGGACCCAGCGCACATAGCTGAGCACCGCCTCGCCCCGCTGGTTCCGCCCGGTGGTGCGGACCCAGACGACGCCGGCCTGGCCATTCGAGGCCTGCCTGAGCCCGATCACCTCGGATGTGGCCGAAAGCGTGTCCCCCGGCCAGACCGGCGCCAGCCAGCGTCCTTCGGCATAGCCGAGATTGGCCACCGCGTTCAGGCTGACATCGGGCACGGTCTTGCCGAAGACGGTGTGGAACACCACCAGCGGGTCGAAGGGCGCTGCCGGAAGGCCGCAGGCGCGGGCGAACTCGTCGGAGGAAAAGAGCGCCGCCCGCGCCGGATAGAGCGCGTGATACAGCGCCCGCTCACCGCCCGACAGGGTGCGGGGCACCGCGTGGGAGATGGTCTCGCCCAGCCTGTAGTCCTCGAAAAAGCGTCCGGGATCGGTCTTCATGGCGCGGGAACCCCGGGCTGGATGTTGCTGAGCATCGTCAGAACGGCTCACCCGAAAGGCGGATAGCCAAGCCAGCCATGAACCCATCCGATCCCGGCGGTCAGGACCAGGGCGATGGCAAGCGCGGCCAGTTCGGTGCCGGCCGCCGCCGGCGGATTCGGTGCCGGGCGGGGCGTGGCCCGGTTGATCGAGACCACCACGGCCACCGACCAGACCAGCATCCCTCCGAAAAGCACCAGCGAGGCCGGATCGCTGTTCACCAGCAGATGCGCCACCGCCCAGGTCTTCACGGCGGTCAGCTGCGGATGGCGGATCGCCCGGGTGATCCGCGTCCGCAGTCCCGAGGCGACGAAGAGATAGACGGCCAGCAGCATCATGAGGTTGTTGACATGACGGAGCCAGGCGGGCGCAGACCACAGGTCAAGCCCCTCGCTGCCTCGGTAGCCGGTCACCATCAGCGCCACCCCGGCGAGCGAAGCGATGGCCACGATCCCTTTGCCGGCGTCCCCTATCCGGCCGCGTGGCGCCGGAGCCAGCCGCTTGAACAGATGCGAAAAGGCGAAAAGCGCCAGTCCGGCGATGAGCAGGATCATGCGGTCTCCCGTGCGGCGATGGCCTCGGCGCGGGCAAGTGCCGCCCGGGCTGTCGCCACATGGAGGTTCTCCACCAGGCGTCCGTCAAGCAGCGCGACGCCCTGACCCTGCGCCTGGGCCGCCTCGAAGGCGGCAATCTGGCGACGTGCCAGCGTCAGTTCCGCCTCCGAGGGCCCGAAGACGGCATTGGCGGCGGCGATCTGGCCGGGGTGAATCAGGGTCTTGCCGTCATAGCCGAGGTCGCGCCCCTGTCCGCATTCGGCAAGAAATCCCTCGGCATCGGCAATCGCGTTGAACACCCCGTCGAGCGCCAGCTTGCCGGCGGCGCGGGCGGCCAGCAGGGCCTGGCCCAGGGCCGGCACCAGCGGCAGGCGGTCGGGCCGGAACCGCGCGTTCAGGTCGCGGGCCAGATCGTTGGTACCCAGGACGATCCCGGCAAGCTGCGGATGCGCGGCGATGGCGCCGGCGTTCAGCACTCCGGCCGCCGTCTCGATCATCGCCCAGAGCGGCAGGTCCGGGATACGGCCGGCGGCGGCATCGAGATCGCCCGGCCCGCCCACCTTGGGGATCAGCACGCCGTCGCAGGCCATCCGCGCCGCCGCGACCTGGTCCGCCGCGCCCCAGGGCGTGTCGAGCCCGTTGACCCGCACCAGCCGCAGCCGGGTGCCATAGCCGCCCTCGCGCAGCGCCGCCGTCAGCAGGCTGCGGGCCTCGGCCTTGGCCTCCGGGGCGACGGCGTCTTCCAGATCGAAGATCAACCCGTCGCAATCCAGATGGCGCGCCTTGTCCAGCGCCCTTGCGTTGGAGGCGGGAAGATACAGGACGGAGCGGACGGGACGGGTCATGGCGGCGATTCCTCCTCGCAGCGATCTTTCCCTGCCGGCCGCGCAGGCGCAACAAAAATATGCTGCAACGCAGCGACGCCGCGCGTGCCGTTAATCCGCCGGAAGCGAGTCGGGGCGAGCCTTGGTGAAGCCGCAGGCTGGATCGCGGCGTCCAGAAACGGAAAGGGCCCGCCCATGGCCATCCAGAACCTCGCCCACCCGCTCGGCCTCGCCGGGCTCTGCATCCTCGCTGCCACCGGCGCGGCAACCGCCGGCCCGCCCTGCGCCCCGCGCGATCAGGTCCTGGCGCAGCTTGCCGCGACCTATGCCGAAAGCCGCCGCGCGCTCGGGGTCTCTGCCAACAATCTGGTGATGGAGATTTTCGCCGCCGAGGGCAGCGGCACCTGGACGATCACGGTGACAACACCCGAGGGCCTGACCTGCCTGGTGGCCAGCGGCGAGGGCTTCCAGCCGGTG
>CAZRQN010000226.1:0-3535 GCA_964602115.1 uncultured Rhodobacterales bacterium | reverse complement strand
AACCGCCCGGCGGCGATGGAGCAATTGCAGATCCTCGCGGCCCAGGTCGGGGTGGATTTCCTGCCGATCGTCAAGGGCGAGAGCGCGGTGCAGATCGCCAAACGCGCCAAGACCCAGGCCGCGATGGGCGGTTTCGACGTGGTGATGCTCGACACCGCCGGCCGCCTGCACATCGACGAAGTGCTGATGGACGAGGTGCAGGCGGTGCGCGACATCGCTCAGCCGCGCGAGACCCTGCTCGTCGTCGATGGCCTGACCGGCCAGGATGCGGTGAAGGTCGCCTCCGAGTTCGACGGCAAGGTCGGGATCACCGGTGTCGTCCTCACCCGGATGGACGGCGACGGGCGGGGCGGCGCGGCGCTGTCCATGCGCGCCGTCACCGGCAAGCCGATCCGCTTCGTCGGCATGGGCGAGAAGATGGATGCGCTGGAGGTCTTCGAGGCCGACCGCGTGGCCGGCCGCATCCTCGGCATGGGCGACATCGTGGCGCTGGTGGAGAAGGCGCAGGAGGTCTTCGAGGCCGAACAGGCCGAGCGCATGGCCAAGCGCTTTGCCAAGGGTCTGTTCAACATGAACGACCTGAAGATGCAGCTTGAGCAGATGCTCAAGATGGGCGGGATGCAGGGGCTGATGGGGATGATGCCCGGCATGGCCAAGATGCAGGCCCAGGCCGAGGCCGCCGGGCTCGACGACCGGATGATCCGCCGCCAGATCGCGCTGATCCAGTCGATGACCCGCAAGGAGCGCGCCAATCCCGACCTTTTGCAGGCCAGCCGCAAGCGCCGCATCGCCGCCGGCGCGGGGCTGGAGGTGCAGGACCTCAACCGCCTGCTGAAACAGCACCGCCAGATGGCCGATCTGATGAAGTCGATGGGCAAGGGCGGGATGCTGAAACAGGCAATGCGGGCGATGATGGGCAAGGGCGGGCTGCCCGACCCGTCGAAGATGAGCCCCGAACAGCTCGCCGAAGCCGCCAAGGGCATGCGCGAGGGCATGGGCGGGATGCCCGGCGGCATGCCCGGGATGCCGAAGGGGTTCACGCTGCCGGCGGGGCTCTCGGGGATGATGAAGAAGAAATGACTCTCCGCCCGCAGCCACTTGCCGCCCGCAACGCCCGTCCGCGCGACGCGGTGTCCGGCGTTGCACGGGCCGGCGGGGGCGCGCCTATGGGATTTCCGAACCTGTCCACCGCCTGGGCGAAACTTTCCGGTCCGAATCTTGCCGATTCCGGATGTCGCGCCTCTGGCGGCGCATCGCGCCGGGAAGGCGTGCAGGATCCGGCGGCGCACCGCGCTTGCGACCCGGCCGGCTTTGGCCGCTTCTGCCTTTCGGTGGCCGCATGATCGCGCTGACGGGCATCCCGGTGATCGAGACCGAGCGTCTGGTCCTGCGCGGACCGCGCCCGGAGGATTTCGACGCCTTCGCCGCTTTCGGGGCGAGCGAGCGGGCGCAGTTCGTCGGCGGGCCGCTGACGCGCGGCCTTGCCTGGCGCGGCTTCTGCCACCTGACCGGCCACTGGCTGCATCGCGGCTTCTCGATGTTCATCCTCGAACGGAAGGGCGACGGCGCCGCCATCGGCATGGCCGGGCCCTGGTTCCCCGAGGGCTGGCCCGAACCCGAGATCGGCTGGTCGATCTGGGATGCGGAAGCCGAGGGCCGGGGACTGGCCTTCGAGGCGGCAGAGGCCGCCCGCGCCCATGCCTATGGCGCGCTGGGCTGGACCACCGCGATCAGCCTGATCGTCGCCGGCAACACCCGCTCGCAGGCGCTGGCCGCCCGGCTGGGAGCCCGCCGCGAAGGCGAGTTCAACCACGAGACCTATGGCACGTCGCAGGTCTGGCGCCATCCGGGGCCGGACGGCACCCTGCCCGACCCACATCCGACCGAAAGGCCCGCGCGATGAACGCCCCGCTCGCCGCCGACCTGCTCAGGGATCACCGCCAGTCGATCGACCGGCTGGATGCGATCCTCGTTTATACGCTCGCCGAGCGGTTCAAGCACACGCAGGAGGTCGGGCGGCTGAAGGCCGCGCACGGCCTTCCGGCCTCCGACCCCGCGCGGGAGGCGGCGCAGATCGAACGGCTCGAAACCCTGGCGCGGGAGGCCGATCTCGACCCCGCCTTCGCCCGCAAGTTCCTCACCTTCATCATCTCGGAAGTGATCCGTCACCACGAGAGTTTGCAGAAGTAGGTCGGGGTTCACCCCGACTCCCCCGGACACCAAAGGAGATACCCGATGTCCATGAAGATCCGTCTTGCCCGTGGCGGCGCCAAGAAGCGCCCCCACTATTCCATCGTCGCCTCCGACAGCCGCTCGGCCCGCGACGGCCGCTTCATCGAGAAGCTCGGCACCTATGACCCGATGCTGGCCAAGGACGACGAGAACCGCATCAAGATGGACCTCGAGCGCGTGAAGTACTGGCTGTCGCAGGGCGCCCAGCCCACCGACCGCGTGGCGCGCTTCCTGGAAGCCGCCGGCGTTCTCGCCAAGGCCGTCCGCGCCAACCTGCAGAAGGGCACGCCGGGCAAGGCCATGGCCGAGCGGAACGCCAAGAAGGCTGCCGCCGCCACGGCGGACTGATGCTCGCGGCGTTGGCCGTCTCGGCGCTCATCGCGCCGATCGCACTCGTGGTCGCCGCGTTCTCGCACAGAGAGAACCGGCGCATCACGGCGATCATCATGATGGTCCCGACATTTCTGACGTTCGGTGCAGGGCTGCGTGATCTGTTTCTGGTCAGCCGTCTCATTGACGTGTGTCTGGACGACAGTGTGGCGTCGTATCGCCCTGACCTCGCCGGAGGACAGTTCTGCAAGGAGGCGGAAGATGTCCTCTTCTGACCGCATCTGCGTCGGCGCCATCGCCGGGGCCTTCGGGGTCGCCGGCGAGGTGCGGCTGAAGTCGTTCTGCGCGGCGCCGGAGGACATCGCTGCCTACGGCCCGCTCTTTACCGAGGACGGCAGCCGCCGCTTCGACGTGAAACTCACCCGCCCGGTCGCGGGAGGTCTCGGCGCGCGCCTCTCCGGCCTGCGCACCAAGGAAGAGGCCGACGCGCTGAAGGGCACGACGCTCTGGGCCGACCGCGCACGCCTGCCGCGCCTGCCGGACGACGAGTTCTATTACACCGACCTGATCGGCCTGACGGTGCGCGATCCCGGCGGCGCGCTGCTCGGCACGGTGCGGGCGGTGCACAACCACGGCGCCGGCGACATCCTGGAGGTGGAGGGCGGGCCGAAGCCGCTGCTCCTGCCCTTCACCCGTGCCGCCGTGCCCACGGTCGATCTGGCGGCGCGGATCATCGTCGCCGACCCGCCCGGCGATCTCGACTGAGCCGCTCCCGCGCGGCTTTGCCGCTTGGGGGAAGCAAGGGGGCGGCTTCCCGCCCCCTTGGACCCCCTCGCCGCGAATGCGGAGAGGGGGACGCCCGTCCCGTCTTGCGCCCTGGCGGGCGCGCCTCGTGTGGCGCTCGTGTCGGTTCGGTCCGCTCTCGCGGAGAGACCCGGGGCGCTGCCCCGGGCCCCGGGGTATTTGTCCAAGG
>CAZRQN010000225.1:0-3607 GCA_964602115.1 uncultured Rhodobacterales bacterium | reverse complement strand
TCGGGATAGGCCACCGTCTCGCCGTCCTGGTCCTCGTCGGTCCAGACGGTCTGGGCCAGATACTCAAGGTTCACCTGGTGGCAGATGCCGGTGCCCGGCGGCACGACGCGGAAGTTGCGGAACGCCTTCTGGCCCCATTTCAGGAAGACATAGCGCTCCATGTTGCGCTCGTATTCGCGGTCCACGTTCATCTGGAAGGCGCGGGGGTGGCCGAACTCGTCGATCATCACCGAATGGTCGATGACGAGGTCCACCGGGTTCAGCGGGTTGATCTTCTGCGGGTCGCCGCCGAGGCCGAGGATGCCGTCGCGCATCGCGGCGAGGTCAACCACCGCCGGAACCCCGGTGAAGTCCTGCATCAGCACGCGGGCCGGGCGATAGGCGATCTCGCGCGGGTTCTGCCCGCCCTTGTCGGCCCATTCGGAAAAGGCGCGGATGTCCTCGACGCTGACAGTGCGCCCGTCCTCGAAGCGCAGCATGTTCTCTAGCACCACCTTCAGCGAGGCGGGCAGGCGGGCAAAGCTGCCGAGCCCGGCCGCCTCCGCCGCCGGGATCGAGTAATAGGCGACGCTGGCGCCGCCGGCGCTGAGGCTGCGGCGGGTCTTCTGGCTGTCGTGTCCGACGGTCACGGTCATGGTCTCGGCTCCTCGGAGATGGCGTTGCGCTGCATCCTGTCGCGCAGGCGAGAGACCGGCAAGCCGGAAGGCGCGGCAGAGTCGCTTTCTGTGTATGCAATTGTATGCCGAAAATCCAGCCCTTTGGCGCGTCCTTGTCGCAACAGCGCGAGCACCCTCGCAAAACCTTGATTGGCAGCAGGGGGGAAGCTCGGGTAGCCCAAGACCATGGGGATTTCACAGATGATCGTGCGGGGAGCGGCGATGGCGGCGCTGGCGCTGTCCCTCGGGGCGACCGGGGCGCGGGCGCAGTCCCAGCCCGGCGTGGTGGTGGAGCTTTACACTTCGCAGGGCTGTTCCTCCTGTCCTCCGGCCGACGACTTCTTCGCCAGCCTCGCGGGGGACCCCGGCGTGATTCCCCTCGCCCTGCATGTGGATTACTGGGACTACCTTGGCTGGAAGGACAGTTTCGCCCGTCCCCAGCACACCAACCGGCAGAAGGCCTATGCCCGCGCCAACGGCGCGAAGATGATCTACACCCCGCAGATCGTGGTGAACGGCAGCGATATCGTGGTCGGCAACCGGCCTGGCGATGTGACGGCGGCCATCGCCCGCCATCTCGCCGACGGCAATCCGATTCGCCTGACGCTGGAACGCCACGGCGGCCGGATCGAGATCCGCGCCGAGGCCGTGCCGCCCCAGGACCGGACGCTGAAAGTGCAGCTGGTGCGGTTCCGTCCGGAGGCCAGCGTCGCGATCGAGCATGGCGAGAATGCCGGGCGGACCATCAGCTACCACAACATCGTCACCGCCTGGGATCAGGTCGCCGACTGGAACACCGCAAGCCCCCTGACAGCGGAGGCACCCTTGCCGGGCACAGACCCGGCGGTGGTGATCCTGCAGGCCGAGGGTATGGGAACCATCCTGGCGGCGGCCTCGCTACGCTAGCCGCGCGCCTTCCTGGACTTCTTCTTCTTGTTTCCGACCTTGGGGACCGGCACTTTCCAGCGCCGGTGGATCCAGAACCACTGGTCGAGATGCTGCCGCGCCAGCCGTTCCAGGCTGTCGTTCAGCGCCTGGGTCATCGCTGCGGGCGTACTCGGAGCGATCGGTTCCTCCACCACAACCTCGAAGGACAGACCGTCGGGCTGCCGGATGCCATAGGTCGGCACCAGCAGCGCATCGTAGCGCAAGGCCAGTTCGGCTGCCGACAGGGCCGTCAGGGCCTCCCGGCCGAAGAAGGTCAGCGGTGCGCCGTGGCGCATGTACTGGTCGATCAGGAGGCCAAGCATCCCGCCGCTGCGGAGGAACTTCACCATGTCGGCAAGCCCCTCGCGGCCGCGCGGGAAGACCGGCGTGCCGATGCCCGAGATCGCCCTGACGTAATGGGCGTTGAAGGCGCGGTCCTTCATCCGCATGTAGAGCGCGCCGACCCGGAAGCCCCGGGCGATCAGCGCCGCGCGGCTGGCGTCGTAATTGCCGAAATGGGCGGTCACCAGGATCACCGGCCGCCCGGCGGCATGGGCCGCGTCGAGCGCCGCCAGGCCCGGTCCGCCGATCGGCCGCGATGTGGCCCGGGCGACGAATTCGGCGCCGGAATAGATCTCGATGAGCGTCCGGCCGGCGTTGTCGGGCACCCGCCGCGCCAGCCGCTCGACCTCCGCCCCGGGCAGGTCGGGCAGGACAAGGGCGAGGTTCTCGCGCACCCGCCTCCGGTAGCCGGCAACCGGGCCGATGACATGAGCCAGAACCCAGCCGCAGAGCGGCACGCGCAACCGGTGGGGCAGGGCGAGCAGAACCGCGATCAGCGCCCTGAGCAGGACGCCCCGCAGGCGGCCCCGTAATCCCGCCGGTCGGTCTTTGTCCTTCATCGGCTCCGGCGGCGCAGGGTGGTTTCGCGGTGCCAGACATAGAGTCCCGCCCCCGCAATCACAAGCGCGCCGAGAATCGTCATGCCGTCTGGCCAGTCGTCAAAGAAGATCACACCCCAGAGCGTGGCAAGGACGATGCCGAAATAGGAGAAGGGCGCCGTCACCGAGGCCTCGGTCATCGTCAGCGAGCGGATCACGCAGATCTGGGCGAAGGTGCCGAGAAGACCGATGGCCGCGAAGCGCCACAGATCGCCCGCCGCCACCGGAACGACCACGAAGGGCAGGGCGAGCGTGGCCAGCCCGCTGGCGACAAGGCTCGTCCACAGCATCGCCGTCCACAGCCCGTCGCGCAGGCCGGCGGCCCGGGTCATCAGCGTGGTCGCCGCATAGGTTACCGCTGCGCCGAGCGGCAGGAGCGCCGCAGGGGTGAAGATTCCCGCGCCCGGCCGGATGATGATCAGCGCTCCGGCCATGGCCACGATCACCGCCGCGATCCGGCGCGGCCCCAGTCGCTCGCCGAGGAAAAGCGCGGCGCCGAGGGTGACGAGGACGGGATTGAGATCGGCCAGCGCGGTGGCTTCGGCCAGGCCGATGACCTGCAGGGCGGCGAAGAACAGCAGGCCCGTGCATAGCTGCGCCACGCCGCGCGCCACGTGAAGCCCCGGGCTGGCGGATCGCAGATAGAGGCGGATGCGGCCCCGCAGGACCAGCAGCACCAGGACAAGCTGGACCGCCAGCCGCGCCCAGAGCACCTGCATCACCGGATAGCGCGCCGTCAGGTCCTTGGCGGTGGCATCCAGAAGGGTGAAGGCCACCACCGCCGCCAGCATCAGCGCGATGCCCCGGCCTGTCGGCCCGCGCCGGTCCTCATTGTCCGCGAACATTCCGGAAGGCCCTTCCACGTGCCGGAGAGGCTCGCTCCTGCCAGACTATCCAAAGGCCCCGGCAGAGGAAACCACCCTGTCCGAGGGAATCATCGACTCGTATGGCCCCAGAACCCGCTGCCACAGGGACCGCACACCCGCCTGGGAAAGCGGGAAGGGCGCCGCATCCACCGAACCCGCGCCCTCCCGCCCTCTGTCGCGGCCCGAAGTGGGCCGCTCCGCCGGTTGGGGGGGAGGA
>CAZRQN010000224.1:0-3649 GCA_964602115.1 uncultured Rhodobacterales bacterium | reverse complement strand
CCCCCCAACCGGCGGAGCGGCCCCCTTCGGGCCGCGACGGAGGGCGGGAGGGCACGGGTTCGGGTCAGGCGTCGTAGCGGGTGGCGCCGCGGCGGTTCTGGTCCACGGGGCGGGTGGCGACCAGCGAGGCATGGGCGCGCTGGTCGCAGTCGGCGCGCGGGCAGATGCGGCAGTTGATGCCGATGGGCACCGGGCGGCTGGCAGCGGTCATGCCCTCGGCATAGCCGATCTCGCCCATGTGCTCGACCGCGCAGCCCATGGCCACCGCCAGCCGGTTGTCCTGGCGGTGCCGCGCCCAGGTCGGCCGGTCCACCGTGCGGGCGAAGGTGAAGAAGCGCGAGCCGTCCGGCATCTCCACCAGCTGCGGCATGATCCGGCCTGGCGTGCGGAAGCAAGTATGGACATCGAGCCTCGGGCAGGCGCCGCCATATTCCGCCAGGGGAAAATCGGTGGCGTTGAAGCGTTTGGAGACATTGCCGCCCTTGTCGATGCGCAGGAAGAAGAAGGGCACGCCCTGGGCGCCTTCGCGCTGCAGGGTGGTGGCGCGGTGGCAGGCCTGTTCGTAGCTGACCCCGAAGCGGGTGGCGACGAGGTCGAGGTCGTAGCGCGTCGCCCTGACGGCGGCGAGGAAGGGGCCATAGGGCATCAGCACCGCTGCGGCGAAATAGTTCGCCAGCTCGACCTTCAGCCGGCTGGCCGCCTGCAGGTCGGACAGCGCGGCGCGGGCTACGAGGCCGTCGAGCAGCGCCCCGCGCTCCAGCAGTCCGGCCATGTGGACGAGCTGGAAGATGCGGTTGGGGTGGTCCAGCGCCTCGGAAAGCTGGATGACCCGCTGCGCCTCGTCATAGCGCCGCAGCGTCGCCGGCAGGTCCTCCACCGCCGCCAGCCGGGTTGCCACCCCCAGCCGCTCGCGCAGCCGGGCCTTGAGCGCGGGGTAAAGGTCGTCGCGCTCGGGCGGGTGCTCCCAGAAGCCCTCGGCCGCGTCCTCGATCTCGCGGAAATGGTTGCGGCTGCGCCGGAAGACCGCATGGACCGCAGCCTCCGGCGAGGCCGGCGCCGCCGCCCCGTCCGACAGGACCAGAAGCCGCTCGGATGCCGCCTGCCAGGCACGGGACAGGTTGAGAAAGGCGCGGACCAGATCGGGCGCATGGGCCAGCGCAGCGCGCAGCTGGGTCAGGTCCGGCCGCACCGTCCCCGTTGCCGGATCCTGCAAGGCCAGACGCAGATCGGTCAGCTGCGCGGCGCTGTCGTCCTCGGCGATCTCGCGCCAATCGACGCCATAGGTCTCCAGCAGGCGCAGAAGGACCGGGACAGAGACCGATCTTTCGTTGTTTTCCAGAAGGTTGACATATGAGGCCGAGATTCCCAGCGCCTTGGCCATCTGGTTCTGGGTCTGCCCCCGCTCCAGCCGCAGGCGGCGCAGATGGGGTCCGACATAGGTTTTCCGCATACCGTTGCACACAGATTCAGGAGTGTTGATCTTACAAAATTACATTTCCAGAAAAATGTAAATCCTCGCACTCACAGCGGAACCCGGCTTCGTTTGGCCGGCGGGCCGCGACCTGCCATTGACGGCGCGTCAATCAGGGAGGCGCAAATGAAAACCGGCATCCATCACCTCTGCATCCCGGGGCCGACCAATGTGCCGGAAGCCGTGCGTCGGGCGATGAACGTCACCATGCCGGATCACCGCGCGCCCGACTTCGGCGCCCTGACCCTGGGCCTGGTGCGCGACCTCAAGACGGTGCTGAAGACCGCCGGCCATGTCTTTCTGTTCCCCGGCTCGGGCACCGGCGCCTGGGAGGCGGCGATCACCAACACGCTCAGCCCCGGCGACCGGGTGCTAATGGCGCAGCACGGCCAGTTCTCCACCCTCTGGGTGCAGATGGCCGAGCGGCTGGGGCTCGATGTCGAACTGGTCGATGTCGCCTGGGGTGCCGGCTGCCCGGTGGAGGAGTTCGGCCGCAGGCTCGCCGCCGACCGCGAGGGCCGGATCAAGGCGGTGTTCGTGACGCAGAACGAGACCGCGACCGGCGTCACCTCCGATGTCGCCGGCGTCCGCCGCGTGCTGGATGCTGCCTTCCACCCGGCGCTGCTTTTCGTCGATGGCGTCTCCTCCATCGGTTCGATCCCCTTCGAGATGGACGGCTGGGGCGTCGATCTCGCCGTGACCGGCAGCCAGAAGGGCCTGATGTGCCCGGCCGGCCTCTCGGTGCTCGGCGTCTCCGACAAGGCGATGGCGGCGGCGAAGACCGCCACCTCGCGCCGCGCTTATTTCGAATTCGCCGACATGGTGCAGACCAATACCACCGGCTACTTCCCCTACACGCCGCCGGCGCCGCTGCTCTACGGGCTGCGCGCCGCGCTGGATCTGATGCTGGCTGAGGGGCTGGAGAACGTCATCGCCCGCCACCATCGCCTGGCCGAAGGCGTGCGCCGCGCCGTCGCCGCCTGGGGGATGGAAGTGGTCGCCGAGCATCCCTCCTTCCACTCCGACACGGTGACGGCGATCCGGGTTCCGGCCGAGATCGATGCCCGCACGGTGATCTCCATCGCCTATGAGCGCTACAACTGCGCCTTCGGCGCCGGGCTGGCGCGGCTGGCCGGCAAGGTCTTCCGCATCGGCCATCTCGGCGACTGCAACGAGGGCATGGTGCTGGCGGCGCTTGCCATCGCCGAACTGGCGCTGGTCGAGGCCGGGGCAAAGGTGGTCTTCGGCTCCGGCGTCGGCGCCGCCCAGGCCTGGTTTGCCGCGACCCCCGTGGCCGCCGCCAAGATCGCAGCGGAGTGAAATCGTGAGCCATACGCTGCACCCCCTGCGCAAGCCGCGCCTGCAACGCTCGGAACTCGCGGTTCCCGGCTCCAACCCGACGATGATCGACAAGGCCGCCTCCGGCCCGGCCGACTATGTCTTCCTCGACCTGGAAGATGCCGTCGCCCCGCCGGAGAAGGAACAGGCGCGCCGCAACATCATCCAGGCGCTGAACGACATCGACTGGGCGGCCAAGGGCAAGACCGTCTCGGTGCGGATCAACGGGCTCGATACCCACTACATGTACCGCGACGTGGTCGATGTAATGGAGCAGGCGGGCGACCGGCTGCACACCATCCTGGTGCCCAAGGTGGGCGTGCCGGCCGATCTCTACATGGTGGAAGCCATGTGCAACCAGATCGAGCAGGCGCGCGGATTGACGACGCGTGTCGGCCTGGAGGCGCTGATCGAGACGGCGCTCGGCATGGCCAATGTCGAGGCCATCGCCCAGTTCGGCGGCCGGCTGGAGGCGCTGCACTTCGGGGTGGCGGATTTCGCGGCCTCCATGCGGGCGCGGACGACCAATATCGGCGGCCTCAACCCGCACTATCCGGGCGACCAGTGGCATGCCTCGATCAGCCGCATGGTGGTGGCTTGCCGCGCCTTCGGCCTGCGCGCCATCGACGGGCCCTTCGGCGATTTCTCCGATCCCGAGGGCTACAAGGAAGGCGCCCGCCGGGCGGCCGCGCTGGGCTGCGAGGGGAAATGGGCGATCCATCCCTCGCAGGTCGCGCTGGCCAACGAGGTCTTCTCGCCGCCCGAGGCGGAAGTGACCCGGGCGCGGCGGATCATCGAGGAGCTGCGCAAGGCCGAGGCAGAGGGCCGCGGCGCGGCGGC
>CAZRQN010000223.1:0-3655 GCA_964602115.1 uncultured Rhodobacterales bacterium | reverse complement strand
CGTTGACGTGGAAGATCGGCGCCTCGACCATCAGGGCGATGTCGGTCGGATAGGGCGAGGAACGGCTGAACGACGGCGCGGTGGTGAAGCCGATCTGGTTGTTGACCACGATATGGATCGTCCCGCCGGTGCGGTGGCCCTTCAGGCCGGAAAGGCCGAAGCATTCCGCCACCACGCCCTGGCCGGCAAAGGCCGCGTCGCCGTGCAGCAGGATCGGCATGACCGAGCGGCGCGTCGGATCGCCCATCTGGTCGCTCTTGGCCCGCGCCTTGCCCAGCACCACCGGGTTCACCGCCTCCAGATGCGAGGGGTTGGCGGTGAGGCTGAGGTGGACGGTGTTGCCGTCGAAGGTGCGGTCCGAGGAAGCGCCGAGGTGATATTTCACGTCACCCGAGCCGTCCACGTCCTCGGGCTTGTAGCTGCCGCCCTGGAATTCGTGGAAGATCGCCCGGTAGGGTTTCATCATCACATTGGCCAGGATGTTCAGCCGCCCCCGGTGGGGCATGCCGATGACGATGTCGCGCACGCCGAGGTTGCCGCCGCGCTTGATGATCTGCTCCATTGCCGGGATCAGGCTTTCGCCCCCGTCAAGCCCGAAGCGCTTGGTGCCCATGTATTTGACATGCAGGAACTTCTCGAAGCCTTCGGCCTCGACGAGCTTGTTGAGGATCGCCTTGCGGCCCTCGCGGGTGAAGGCGATCTCCTTGCCGAAGCCCTCGATCCGCTCCTTGAGCCAGGAGGCCTGTTCGGGATCGGAAATGTGCATGTACTGCAGCGCGAAGGTGCCGCAGTAGGTGCGCTTCACGATCTCCATGATCTCGCGCATCGAGGCGTGTTCGAGGCCGAGCACCTTGTCGATGAAGATCGGCCGGTCCATGTCGGCCTCGGTGAAGCCATAGGAGCGCGGATCAAGTTCCGGGTGGTCGGCCGCCTGCTGCAGGCCGAGCGGGTCGAGATTGGCGGCGAAATGGCCGCGGATGCGGTAGGCGCGGATGATCATCAGGGCGCGGATCGAGTCGAGCACCGCCCGCTTGATCTGCTCGTCGCTGACCTTGACCCCGGCCTCGGCCGCCTTGGCCTCGATCTTCTTGGCCATCTTGGGCGCCTCGGCCCATTCGCCGGTGAGTGCCGAGGTCAGCTCGTCCATCGGCTTCGGCGGCCAGTCGTTGCGCGCCCAGGACGGCCCGGCGGCGGCGCGCCTGGCGTCCACCTCGGGCTCGCTGAGCGAGCGGAAGAAGGCCTGCCAGTCGGGCGAGACCGAGCCGGGATCGGCGGCGAAGCGGGCCTGGAGCTGGTCCACATAATCGGCATTGGCGCCGTTGAGGACGGTCAGGGCGATGGGGGTCTGTTCGGTCATTCTCGGTCTCCGTGTAGGGCGGGCTTCAGCCCGCCGTGGAGTGGTGATGGGCTGTATCTGGCAGTATTATCCCGTACGCCATCTTTCTAGGTGCCTTTCCGAAACGGAGGTACAATCCATTTGGTTTCCACCGATGCGCTGGCGTCAAACGGCGTTTCCACCATTGCGGAAATCTCCTTGGCATCCAGTGCCAGATATTGGATATACCTGTCGTTCAAGTCATCCGGTTTGGGTAGGTGGGGGAAAAGACGCTCCGGAATGAATCTTACAGGCGGCAGATTTGCGACATCGCCACCAGCGAGTTGAGAAATGTACTCGGACATCTCCGGCATAAGTTTTTCTGTTGCCATTATTCTGCACGTTACGGATCGAAGATTTCCGCGCTGCTCGGCCGCAATTTGCAAAGTGCTCCCGCTTTCACTATGTCTGAATAGTCCAGAACTGTATTTCACATCACGTATCGACTTAAGCCGCTTAATGCCCTTTGCGGCTTGCTCCAATCCACCCCAAGCCCTGCGCCAGGCGGCAATGTCCGGGCCATCTGGAAACATGCCGGACTCGAATGGTATCAGAATGCCAAAAGCAGCAATAAGATTCGCCGAACGTTCGTCCAGATCAGCCGGCAAGACTTCGATCCATCCGAGATTGGCCATATCCGCATAGATTGAGTGCGCATCGTCCCGGTGCGTCAGGCAGATCTCAATGGTGCGGACCAGTTGGTCCTCTGCTCTTGCAATCCCGGGCATACCTGCGAGCGAAGCAGCAACCAGCGCGACTTTAATCGGCCATCCCATCATTTACTTGAACTCATCGCCTGCATCACCGCCTGCGCCAGCCCGGCCGCGCTGCACGGCGCAGAGCGCGGACGGCTGGCGGGACAGGCCCGAAGCCGGCCGGCATTGGCGCCGTTGAGGACGGTCAGGGCGATGGGGGTCTGTTCGGTCATTCTCGGTCTCCTTGTCGGGCGGGGCTTGCCCCGCCGGAGCGGTGGCGGGGCAAGCCCCGCCCTACGGGTTCAGGTGCTCGGCACTGGCAGCTTCATGGCGTAACGGCCCATGCAGGATAGGTGATCGACGTCCGAAGCACTGCCCCAACGTCAGTATCTACGCCCAGTCCTCGACTAACTTCCGATGGGTTCACATCAACGGTAAGCGAGATCGCATTCGTTCGGGTCGTCTTGATATCCATTCCTTCCCACGTTGCCCGAAATGCCCTACCCTTTTCCGGCAGGTCGCGGCGCGGATGGTAGGACTGCGCTGTCACGCTTTTTTCGGGAACGATCAGCAAGCACCAGATCCCGAGAGCCAGCCCAGTGGATGTGCTGAACTCAAGTACTGAAGCAGATTCAGTGTGATACAGGAGCTCTGGACGCTTTCCTGACGAGCTGCCGAACGCACGCTCGACAAAAGCTCGCTGTTTCTTCCAGGCTGCCTGCCAGTCGGTCGGGCTGAAAGAGCCATATCCAGGTTCGGTCCCCGTTGCGATATAGGCGATCGTTAGAGCGTCCTTGGCGTAGTCGAAGCGGTCTTTCGGAAGTGGAGCCCAACCGTTTTCGAGGAGTCCCTTTCGGACCGAGGCCGGATCGGCGGGCGTGGTGAGGCACCGCGTCAGGACATCCTCCGCCGAAAATGCACCAGCAGCGCTCGGCATGTGCAGTCCGGCTGACAGAGCCACCATCAAGAGTAGGGTGGACCTCACCACAATTATCCCCCGATCGCCTGCATCACCGCCTGCCCCAGCCCGGCCGGGCTGTCGGCGACGACGATCCCGGCGGCCTTCATCGCCGCGATCTTGCTTTCGGCATCGCCCTTGCCGCCGGAGACGATGGCGCCGGCGTGGCCCATCCGCCGCCCCTTGGGCGCCGTGCGGCCGGCGATGAAGCCTGCGGTCGGCTTCCACCGGCCCTTCTTCCGCTCGTCGGCCAGGAACTGCGCCGCGTCCTCTTCCGCCGCGCCGCCGATCTCGCCGATCATGATGATCGCCTCGGTTTCGGGGTCGTCGTTGAACAGCTTCAGGACGTCGAGGTGGCTGGTGCCGTTCACCGGGTCGCCGCCGATGCCGACACAGGTGCTCTGGCCGTAGCCGCGCGTGGTGAGCTGCCAAACCGCCTCATACGTGAGCGTGCCGCTGCGCGAGACGACGCCGACGCTGCCGCGCTTGTGGATGTAGCCGGGCGCGATGCCGATGCGGCACCCTCCGTGTGAGTCCTTGCCGGTGCCGGGCGTGACCACGCCCGGGCAGTTCGGGCCGATGAGACGCGACTTGTTGTGGCACATCGCGGCCTTGACCTTGATCATG
>CAZRQN010000222.1:0-3741 GCA_964602115.1 uncultured Rhodobacterales bacterium | reverse complement strand
GGGCAGGCGCTGCCCGGTCGCTTGGGGCGACCGGGCGGTGTGGGTGGCGACGGCGCGTTACGGCAGGGGCGATGGCCCCTGCCGGGTGAGACGGCGCGGCCACTTCTGCGACCGTCAGGCCGAGCGGGAATGTTTCGCCGCGACCGCCGCAGCCCTCACCGCCGAGGGCAGCGGGTGGCAACGGCGCGCCACGGCAGGGGCATGGCCCCTGCCGTCGGAGGCGGCGCGGCCCCGGGCCAGGAGGCCCCGGCGCGGCGGGGCCGGGGCGGCGGTGCGCCCGGGGCGCGCGGGGTCGTCCGGCAGGGCAACGTCCGCCGGCGCCGCCCCCTACCCCCACCAGGGCCCCCGCCAGAACCGCAGCATCAGCGGGGCGGCGGCGGTTGCAAGGCCGATGGCAAGGCCGAGCCACAGGCCCGGGCCGCCGAGGCCGAGCGGGAAGGCCAGCAGATAGCTTGCCGGAACGCCCACCGCCCAATAGGCGACACCCGTGATCAGCATCGGCACCCGCGTGTCCTGCACCCCCCTGAGCAGCCCGAGGCCGATCACCTGCATCGCGTCGAAGAACTGAAACAGCGCGGCCATCGCCAGAAGCGTGGTGCCGAAGGCGAGGATCGCCGCCGACTCGGGCTTGGCCCTGTCCAGAAATCCGGCGATCAACAGCTGCGGCGCGCCGAGAAAAAGCACGATCATCGCGCAGGCGAACCCCGCCGACAGCACCGTCGCCGTGATCGCCCCTGCGCGCAGCGCCACCGGATCGCCCTCGCCCCGCGCCCGGCCCGCGCGCACGGTCGCGGCGTTCGACAGGCCGAGATGGACCATGAACGCCAAGGCGGCAATCTCGAGCGCGATGCCGTGGGCCGCCAGCTCGACCGTGCCGATCCAGCCCATCATCGCGGAACTGGCGACGAAGAGGCAGCTTTCGGCAAGGCCGGTGATGCCGACCGGCAGGCCAAGCCGCAGCACCTGCGCAAAGGCCTGCCAGTCCGGCCGCCAGAACCGCCGGAACAGCTGGAACCGCCGGCTGTCGCGCTGCAGGGCGGCATAGGCCGACAACAGCGCGGCCGCCACCAGCTGCGTCACCAGCGAGGCGAGCGCCGCCCCCCGGACACCAAGCTCGGGCGCACCCCAATGGCCGAAGATGCAGACCCAGCCGACCAGAAAGTTCAGCCCGACGCCCGCAAGCGTCACCCAAAGCACCACCTGTGTCCGTTCCAGCGCCGCGAGATAGCTTTTCAGCACCATCACCACCAGTGCCGGCGCCATGCCAAGACCGGCGATGCGCAGGAACTGCTGGGCCAGCACCGCCACCTCGGGCCGCTGGCCAAGCGCGGTCAGGATCGGCCCCGAGAACCAGAAGACCGGCAGGGTCAGAAGGCTGAAGATCAGCGACAGCCAGAGCGCCATGCGCGTCTCGCGCCGGACCCCGGTCTCATCGCCCTGCCCCAGCGCCGATGCGATCATCCCCATGACCGAAATGCCGAAACCTGAGCCGAGGATGAAGAGCACGAAAAAGAACGAGGCGCCCAGCACCACCGCCGCCAGTTCGCTGACCCCGTACCAGCCCAGCAGCACCGTATCGGTGACATGCAGCGCCATCTGCGCCAGATGGCTGCCGATCAGCGGCAGGCCGAGGCCGAGCAGCGCCCGGACGTGAAGGCTGTAGGCGGCTGCGGGACGGTCGCTCATCGTCCGGGAGTAACCGGTCGGCGCAGGAAGGTCCAGCCGCTGCCTCAGACCGGGGCTCCGGGCCCGCCGTTGCGGTGGCGGGTGCCGGGGTGGGTCGCGGCGTCGTAGATATGGCCGTTGGCCGCCAGCACTTGCGCCGCGCGACCGACGATCAGCGGGTCGGGCTGGCCGACGACCGCGTGATCCTTGCCCGGATAGTCAAGCGACGCCAGGAAATGCCGCATCGCGTTCAGGCGCGCGCGCTTCTTGTCGTCGGACTTGACCACCACCCAGGGCGCGTCGGCAGTGTCGGTGTAGAAGAACATCGCCTCTTTCGCCTCGGTGTAATCGTCCCATTTGTCGAGGCTGGCCTTGTCGATCGGGCTCAGCTTCCAGCGCTTCAGCGGGTCGGTCTCGCGGGCGAGAAAGCGGGTGCGCTGCTCGTCGCGGGTGACCGAGAACCAGTATTTGTAAAGCCTGATCCCCGAGCGGACCAGCATCCGTTCCAGTTCCGGCGCCTCGCGCATGAATTCCAGATATTCGGACGGGGTGCAAAAGCCCATCACCCGCTCGACCCCGGCGCGGTTGTACCAGCTGCGGTCGAAGAAGACGATTTCACCGGCGGTGGGCAGATGCTGAAGATAGCGCTGAAAGAACCATTCGCCCTTTTCCTTGTCGGACGGTTTGGTCAGGGCGACGACGCGGGCATAGCGCGGATTCAGATGTTCCATGAACCGCTTGATCGTGCCGCCCTTGCCGGCGGCATCGCGCCCCTCCATCAGGATGACGAACTTCTGGCCGCTGTCCTGGGCCCAGATCTGGACCTTCAGAAGCTCGGCCTGCAGCCGGGCCTTGTCCTCCTCATAGGCCCTGACCCCCAGGCGGCGGCTGTAGGGATAGGCGCTGCCCTCGAAGGCACGGCCCCCGGCCGGCGGCTCGGGCGTCGGAAAACTCTGGGGGCCGGCCGGACCGGGTTCAGTCGGTCCGGCGGCCGGGTGCGGGGTAACTTCGGTCATAACACACTCCCTCGGACAATCCCGAGAGACTAGGCCCGCGCCCCGCACCCCCGCCTTGATCCCGGTCAAGCCCGGGACCGGAGGCGGGGGCGGCGGCCCCTACTTCAGCTTTTTGCCGCCGATCACCGCGTCGGCACGCGCACTGCCGGAATTGGCGGTGGCCAGCACCTTCGGCTTCTCCTTCTTGGGCTTCTTGATTTCCTTGTTGCCCTTGCTCTTTTCCTTGGACATCGGCTTTCCTTCCGGCAGAAGTTCCCCCCGGCGGTTGCCGGACGGATCGCTACGGGCCGAGCCTACCGCATATTGCCGTTCGCCCCGAACATTATCTTCGCCCCGATGCGGCTGCGGCGCGGGACAAGCCGCTCATTCGGGAACACTGCCCCCGGGGTCGCGTCAACCCGCGGACAAAGGCCAGCGCGTCCGCCTCCCCGGCGCCGGGCCGAGCGGACGAGGCCGGTCTATGGGCGGACGAGCGGCCCCGCTCACCGCGCCAAGCCGCCCCCCGCGACCGGCCCGGCTTGTCACAACGAAGGGCGCCGCCTGACCCGGCGGGCGAAAAGCGCCAGCCCGGCGGGACGGGACGACGCTGTTCCGAAGGGGGGCGATCGGGCGGTGCGTGCGAGCACGCACCCTACCGCTGCTGCTCCGGACGGCGCGAAGCGCCAGCCCCTGCCGGGTGGAGCCGTGCAGTCACCTCCCGGACGCCGAGCTGAGCGGGACAAGCCGATCTTCCGGTGGAAGAGCGGCCCCGCTCATGTGGAGACGGCTCCCCGGGATCATATCAGTCTACACCAACAGAGGGCAGCGCCTGACCCGGATGGCGCGAAGCGCCAGCCCAGCGGGACGGGACGACGCTGTTCCGAGGGGGCGATCGGGCGGTGCGTGCGAGCACGCACCCTACCACTGCCCGGTCGCTTTGGGCGACCGGGCGGTGCGCGCGGGACCCGCGCGTGGCGGCAGGGGCGATGGTCCCTGCCGACTGGGGCGCCTCGCCCCCTCCACCAACGCCGGGCTGAGCGGGACAAGCCGATCTTCCGGTGGAAGAGCGGCCCCGCTCATG
>CAZRQN010000221.1:0-3793 GCA_964602115.1 uncultured Rhodobacterales bacterium | reverse complement strand
AACGCAAGACACTGGAATCGTTCAAGGAAAGAAATGTCCCACCGTGTGACGCCTCACCGTCCGCGCCAGATCCAGCCCCCGCCGAGAACCCGCGAGCCTTCCTCGGCATAGAAGACGCAGGCCTGTCCCGGGCTCACCCCTTCCTCGGGGGCCAGCAGTTCCACCTCGGCCTCGGTGGCCGAGACGGGGCGGATCAGCGCCGGGCGCGGGTCGCGGGTGGAGCGGACGCGGGCCATGACCGGCCATTCCGCCCGGGCGGTCAGGGCCTCGTCTCCCAGCCAGTTGATCTCCCGCACCGGCACCCGGCGGGTGGCCAGCGCCGCCTTGGGGCCGACGACCACCCGGCGGGTGGCGGGGTCGAGGCGCAGGACATGCAGGGGCTCGCTCAGGCCCCCGATCCCGAGGCCCTTCCGCTGGCCGACCGTGTAGTGGATCACCCCGCGATGGGTACCCAGCACCTTGCCCGCCTCATCGACGATCTCCCCCGGATCGGCCGCGCCGGGGCGCAGCTTCTCGATCACGGCGGCATAGTTGCCGTCGGGCACGAAGCAGATGTCCTGGCTGTCCGGCTTGTCGGCCACGCCAAGCCCGAAGCGGGCGGCCAGCGCCCGGGTCTCGGCCTTGGAGGCGAGGCCGCCGAGGGGGAAGCGCAGGAAGCCGAGTTGCTCCGGCGTGGTGGAGAAGAGGAAATACGACTGGTCGCGCCCCGGATCGGCGGCGCGGTGCAGCTCCGGTCCGGCCGGGCCATCCATGCGGCGGATGTAGTGGCCGGTCGCCATGCAGTCGGCCTCCAGGTCGCGGGCGGTCGCGAGCAGGTCCTTGAACTTCACCCGCTCGTTGCAGCGGATGCAGGGCACCGGCGTGGCGCCGCCGAGGTAGCTCTCGGCGAATTCTTCCATCACCGCCTCGCGGAAGACGTTCTCGTAGTCGAGGACGTAGTGCGGGAACCCCATCGCCTCCGCCACCCGGCGGGCGTCGTGGATGTCCTGCCCGGCGCAGCAGGCGCCCTTCTTGGCCAGCGCGGCACCATGGTCGTAAAGCTGCAGCGTGACGCCCACGACATCGTAGCCCTCGGCCTTGAGCATGGCGGCTACGACCGACGAATCCACGCCGCCCGACATCGCCACCACGACGCGGGTCTCGGCGGGTGCCTTGGGCAGGCCCAGCGAATTGAGCGGCAGGTCGCGCATGATCGTCCTTTCCGGGGCCGTGGCGAATATAGGAAAATGCCCCGCACCCGCAATGGCCCGGCTTCACCGAAGATTAAGCCTGCCGCGACATGGTCCCGCCCAGCGAGGAGGGGAGCCATGTTTCTCAAGCGTGTGGACGGTCCGCGCCAGGTGACCTTGCCCGACGGTCGCATCCTGACCCGGGCCGATCTTCCCCCGCCCGACACGCGGCGCTGGGTGGCCAGCCGCAAGGCGGTGGTCGTGCGCGCGGTCCTTCACGGGCTGATCACCGAGGCGGAGGCGCTGTCGCGCTACGCCCTGTCCGAGGAGGAATTCGCGATCTGGCGCACGGCTGTGGCCACCCATGGCGAGGATGCGCTGAAGGTGACAGCACTACGGAAATATAGACAACTTTAAGCTGTCTTGCATAATCCTTGCGGCAGAGTAACCGCGAGTTAACCATTGGCCGCCAAAGTCATTAACCAGAACGCCTTTCAAGGGGACTGGAAGAATGCGTATCCTGCTGGTTGAGGACGATCCGGCCACCTCGCGCAGCATCGAGATGATGCTGACCCATGCCAATCTCAACGTCTATTGCACCGATCTGGGAGAGGATGGCATCGATCTCGCCAAGCTCTACGACTACGACCTGATCCTCCTCGACCTCAACCTGCCGGACATGTCCGGGCATGACGTGCTGCGCCAGCTGCGGCTCGCGCGGGTCGAGACGCCGATCCTGATCCTCTCGGGTTCCGACGACACCGATTCGAAGCTGCGCGGTTTCGGCTTCGGGGCGGACGACTACATGACCAAGCCCTTCCACCGCGAGGAGCTGGTGGCGCGGATCCATGCGATCATCCGCCGCTCCAAGGGCCATGCCCAGTCGCTGATCCGCACCGGCAAGATCACCGTCAATCTCGACGCCAAGACGGTGGAGGCCGAAGGCGGCGCGGTGCATCTGACCGGCAAGGAATACCAGATGCTGGAGCTTCTCTCGCTGCGCAAGGGCACCACGCTGACCAAGGAGATGTTCCTCAACCACCTCTATGGCGGCATGGACGAGCCGGAGCTGAAGATCATCGACGTCTTCATCTGCAAGCTGCGCAAGAAACTGGCCGAGGCTACCGGCGGGCAGAACTACATCGAAACCGTCTGGGGGCGCGGCTATGTCCTGCGCGATCCGGTGACGGAAACGCGCCCGCGCCTCGCGGCTGCGGTCTGAGGCTTTACCGGCGCCCTCCGCCCCCCTAAACCCGCACGGGCAGGGGGGCGGCGCATGGACGGGATCGCGGTCGAGGCGCTCAGCGAGGCGCAGGCGAGGGCAGAGCTGGAACGTCTGGCCGCAGAGATCGCGGCGGCGAACCGGGCCTATCACACCGAGGATGCGCCCGAGATCAGCGATGCCGACTATGACGCGCTGAAACGGCGCAATGCGGCGATCGAGGCGCGTTTTCCGCAGCTGAAGCGGGCGGACAGTCCCAGCGACAGGGTGGGCGGCGCGCTGGGCGAGGGATTCGGCAAGGTGGCCCACCGGGTGCCGATGCTGTCGCTGGAAAACGCCTTTTCCGCCGAGGAGGTGACCGACTTCGCCGCGCGGGTGGGCGATTTCCTCAACCATCCCGGCCCCATCGCCTTTACCGCCGAGCCCAAGATCGACGGCCTGTCGCTGTCGCTGCGCTATGAGGGCGGGAGGCTGGTGCAGGCGGCGACCCGGGGCGACGGCGAGACCGGCGAGGATGTCACCGCCAATGCCCGTACCATCGCCGATATCCCGCAGGCGGTGGAAGGCGCGCCGCAGGTGATGGAGGTGCGCGGCGAGGTCTATATGTCGCATGCCGATTTCGCGGCGCTGAATGCGCGGCAGGCCGATGCGGGGGGCAAGACCTTCGCCAACCCGCGCAATGCCGCCGCCGGTTCCTTGCGGCAACTGGATGCGGCGATCACCGCCGCCCGGCCGCTGCGCTTCTTTGCCTATGCCTGGGGGGAACTGTCCGAGCCGCTGGCGGACAGTCAGATGGGCGCGGTGCAGTGCCTGAAGGCGTTGGGGTTCCCGACCAACGGCCTGACCACGCTCTGCGACGGGCCCGAGGCGATGCTGGCGCATTACCGCGCCATCGAGGCGCGGCGGGCGGTGCTCGGCTACGATATCGACGGCGTTGTCTATAAGGTCGATGATCTCGCCTTGCAGCGCCGGCTCGGCTTCCGCGCCGCCACGCCGCGCTGGGCCCTGGCGCACAAGTTTCCGGCCGAACTGGCCTGGACGCGGCTCCTCGCCATCGAGATCCAGGTCGGCCGCACCGGGGCGCTGTCGCCGGTGGCCCGGCTGGCGCCCGTCACCGTGGGCGGGGTGGTGGTCAGCAATGCCACGCTGCACAACGAGGATTATATCGCCGGCCGCGACAGCCGGGGCCAGCCGATCCGCGACGGCAAGGACCTGCGCGAGGGCGACTGGGTGCAGGTCTATCGCGCCGGCGATGTCATCCCCAAGATCGCCGATGTCGATCTGACGCAGCGCCCGGCCGGGGCCGTGCCCTATGTCTTCCCCGAGACCTGCCGGGAATGCGGCAGTCCCGCCGTGCGCGAGCCGGGCGACAGCGTGCGCCGCTGCACCGGCGGGCTGATCT
>CAZRQN010000220.1:0-3841 GCA_964602115.1 uncultured Rhodobacterales bacterium | reverse complement strand
AGGCGAGACCTCAAACCCCCTCCTGCGGCAGCGCGGCGGGCGAGCGCCCCCGCCCTTGGGCGGGGTCGAGCCCGCCGCTCCTCCCCCCAACCGGCGGAGCGGCCCACTTCGGGCCGCGACAGAGGGCGGGAGGGCGCGGGTTCGGTGGATGCGGCGCCCTTGCCGCTTTCCCAGGCGGGTGTGCGGTCCGGGCGGCGGCCGGTTCAGGGGGAGCTCTCTGGGACCACCCTTCGCCCGGACCTCAGCTCAGCCGGCCGGCGCGACCTCCCCGGCGTCGCGCCGGTGGCGGGGGTGTTTCCACCGCCTTCAGCACCCCTGTCATCGGGTGGTCCGGCGCCGTGCCGCCATAACGCGCCAGGAGCATCCGGGCGAGCGGCGCCGGCTCGCTGCCCGGCGGCAGGCTCAGGGCCCAGTCCACGAAAATCGAGCGGCATTCGCCCGCCGTGATCCCCTCGATCGCATAGGCCTCGCGGATCAGGCCCTTGGGATCCGCCTCAGTCGCCGTCATCCTTGCTCTCCCCTTCCGGCAGATGCCGGTCGATCACCGCTGCCGCCGCGCCGGTCGCCGCCGCCAGGCCGGAGGTAAGCGCCTCCGCCTCGGCAAAGCCCGTCTCGCGCAGCAGAAAGGCCCGGCCGCCTTCCCCCAGACGCTCCGGATCGATCCGGCCATCGGTCAGCGCCCGCGTTCCGGCCTGCAGCCGCCAGCACAGGCGAAGTGCCGCCAGAATGGTCTCCGCCTCCTCCGCCGTCACCTGCCCCGACGACACTCCGGCGGCGATCTGCGCCTCTGTCCGCCGCGCCGGAGCGCCGGCGCGCAGGGCGAGCAGCTGGGCGAAAAGTTCGATGTCGAGAAGCCGGCCCGGGCCGAGCTTGGCCTCCCAGAGCCCCTCGGCCGGGCGCGCCGCCGCCAGTCGCGCCCGCATCGCGGCCGTGTCTGCCGCGACGCCGGAGCCTGCGGACTTTGCCGCCAGAACCGACCGGCGGATCGCTTCCGCCCGGCCGCGCAGGCCTTCGGCCCCGGCCAGCGGCCGGGCGCGGGTCAGCGCCAGATGCTCCCAGGTCCAGGCCTCGGTCATCTGGTAGCTCTCGAATCCGGCCAGCGACACGGCGACCGGCCCCTGCCGCCCGGAGGGCCGCAGGCGCATGTCCACCTCGTAGAGCCGGCCCGCCGCCATCGGCGCGGTCAGCGCCGTGACCAGCGTCTGGGTCAGCCGGGCGAAATAGGCCCGCACCGGCAGCGGGCGCGGCCCCTCAGAGGTCTCGGCTCCCGCCGCGTCGTAAAGGACGATCAGGTCGAGATCCGATCCGGCATTCAGCCGCCCTGCGCCCAGCGAGCCCATGCCCAGCACCACCGCGCCGCGTCCTGGCGCCGGCCCGTGGCGGCGCGCGACCTCGGCGCCCACCACCGGCCAGAGGGCGAGGATCACCGCCTCGGCGAGGTCGGCATAGGACTTGCCGGCTTCGAAGGCATCGATCAGTCCGCGCAGGTGGTGGACGCCGACGCGGAAATGCCAGTCCCGGGCCCAGGCGCGCAGGCGGTCGAGCTTCTTTTCGTAGTCCGCCGCCCCTGCCATCGCCGCGCCCGCCTCGACGGCCAGCGCCGTCAGGCCCGGCCAGGGCGCCCAGAAGGCGCCGTCGATCACCGCATCGAAGACGGCGGCGTTGCGCGACAGATAGGCCGCGAGGTCCGGGGCCGTGGAGCAGACATCGACGATCAGATCCACCAGCGCCGGATTGGCGGCAAAAAGGGAGAAGAGCTGCACGCCGGCCGGCAGCCCCTTGAGGAAGCCGTCGAAGGCGATCAGCGCCTCGTCGGGATTGTTCGCCCGGCCGAGCCGGGACAGCAGCACCGGCCGCAGGCGGGTGAAGACCGCTACCGCCCGTTCGCTGCGCAGCGCCGGATAGCTCTGCCAGCCCGCCACGACCTGCGCCTGTTTCGGCGTCAGCTCCGGCCCGGCAGCCGCACGTCCGGGGGCGAAGAAGCCTTCGGTCAGTTCCGCCACCCGCTCCAGCCTGGCAAGGAGCGCGGCGCGGAAGCGCGCGGTGTCGCCCTCGCCGGAGAGACGGGCGATGCGCTCCACGCCCTCGGCGGTCGGCGGCAGGCTGTGGGTGCGGGCGTCGTTGACCATCTGCAGCCGGTGTTCCAGCGTGCGGTGCGCCCGGTAATGCGCCGTCAGCTCCTCCGACACTTCGGGCGGAACCCAGCCACCGCGCGCCAGCGCCGCCAGCGCCGGCACCGTGCGCCGGTCGCGCAGCCCAGGATCGCGCCCGCCGGCGATCAGCTGGCGCGTCTGGGTGAAGAATTCGATCTCGCGGATCCCGCCCTGGCCGAGCTTGAGGTTGTGGCCCTCGACGGCGATTCCGTGCAGCTGGCGGTGGTCGCGGATGCGCAGCCGCATGTCATGCGCGTCCTGGATGGCGGCGAAATCCAGGTGACGGCGCCAGACGAAGGGTTTCAGGGCCTTCAGGAACCGCTCGCCTGCGGAAATGTCCCCGGCGCAGGGGCGGGCCTTGATATAGGCGGCGCGCTCCCAGGTCCGCCCCTCGGCCTCGTAATAGTGCTCCGCCGCAGAGAGCGACAGGCAGACCGGGGTCACCGCGGCGTCCGGGCGGAGGCGCAGGTCGGTGCGGAAGACATAGCCCTCGCCGGTCATGTCGGAGAGCATCGCGGTCATCTTCCGCGTCACCCGGATGAAGGCGGCGCGGGCCTCGTCGGTACGGCCCTCGTGCCTTGCCTCATCGTAGAGGCAGATGAGGTCGATGTCGGAGGAATAGTTGAGCTCGTGGGCCCCCATCTTGCCCATGGCCAGCACCACCAGGCCTTCGGCCGGCGCCCCAGTGGGAACGAGCTTGCCGCGCCGCACCTCCTCGGCCACGAGCGCGGTCACGGCGAGGTCCACCGCCCGGTCGGCCAGCCGCGTCAGCGCCCCGGTTACCTCCTCCAGCGCCCAGACGCCACCGAGGTCGGCCAGCGCAGCCAGAAGCGCCACCCGGCGCTTGGCCTGGCGCAGGGCGCTGGCCAGCCGCTCGGCCGGTTCGGGCTCCAGCGCGGCAAGGGCGGCATGAAGGGCGGTTTCCGGCGACAGCGTCAGGGCGACGCGCAGCCAGTCGGCCTCGCGGGCGATCAATCCGGCCAGGAAGGGGCTCGACCCGGCCGCGCCGGTCAGCAGCGGCGCAAATTCGTCCAGCCCGATGCGGGCGGCGGCCTCCGCGCCCGTGGCCCGGTCCACCGGCAGGGGAAGTCGTGCGAGACGCTTGGCGAATTCACCGGCCATGAAGGCAGTTGAGCCTCTGCCCGGCGCCGGGTCAACCGCCGGACTTGCAGGACCGGCCCCGGGACGGAATGGTGCGACGTGCACCGGCATCGGGAGGGGCAGATTGGCCGCAAGTCTGGAACGGGTGAGGGCGGCGCTGGCCGCTGCCGGCGCGGCGACCGCGATCCGCGAAACGCCCGCCGGCGCCCTGGGCCAGATCGTGAAGTCGATCCTCTTTGCCGGCATCGGCGCGCGGTTGTACCTTTTTCTCACCCCGGGCGGGCGGCAGGTCGATCTCATGGCGGGGGCACGCCTGGCGGGCGAACCGCTGGTCCGGGCCGACCCCGGGCTGGTCCGAAGGGTCACGGGTTTTGCCATCGGCGGCGTGGCGCCGCTCGACAGCCTTACGCCACTGGGCGCCTGGGCCGATCCGCTCCTGCTCGATTTCGCCGAGATCTGGGCTGCCGCCGGCACGCCGCACCATGTTTTCGCCTTGCCGCCCCGGGCGATGGTGCGCCTCGCGAAGGCTACGGTCGCACCCTTCACCGCCGCCGCCCCTGCCCCGCCCGGCACTGACGGATAGATCC
>CAZRQN010000219.1:0-3861 GCA_964602115.1 uncultured Rhodobacterales bacterium | reverse complement strand
GGGCCGCTGGCCCCCCTTTGCCTGGTCCCGCGCGGCGAAGCCGCGCGGGAGGGGCCCGCCGATCCAGGGGGCGGCCGGCGGGTTTGCGGGGTCAGGTGGGGCCGGCGTCGAGCGCGTCCTCGAAGGTGCGCAGGCCGGGGCGGGGCGACTGGACGAGCACCGCCATGTTGCCCGGCTTGTGGGTATTTCCGAGCATCTTCATATGCGCCGCCGGGATCTCGGCCCAGGGAAAGACCTCCGACATGCAGGGGTCGAGCCGCCGGTTGACCATGAAGCCATTGGCGGCGCTGGCCTGCTTAAGATTGGCGAAATGCGAGCCCTGCACCCGCTTCTGGTGCATCCACAGATAGCGGGCATCGAGCGTGAGGTTGAAGCCGGTGGTGCCGGCACAGATCACCACCATCCCGCCGCGCTTGACCACGAAGACCGAGACCGGAAAGGTCTGCTCGCCGGGGTGTTCGAAGACCAGATCGACATTCACCCCCTTGCCGGTGATGTCCCAGATCGCCTTGCCGAACTTGCGCACCTCGTTGAACCAGGCCTTGTATTCCGGCGAGTTCACTTTGGGCATCTGGCCCCAGCAGCTGAACTCCTTGCGGTTGATCGCCCCCCTGGCGCCCAGCCCCATGACGAAGTCGCGCTTGTCCTCGTCGGAGATCACCGCAATGGCATTGGCCCCGGCCGCGCTGATGAGCTGGATCGCATAGGAGCCGAGACCGCCCGCTGCGCCCCAGACCAGCACGTTCTGCCCGGGCCGGAGGTCATGCGGCTCGTGGCCGAACAGCATCCGCCAGGCGGTGGCGAGCGTCAGCGTGTAGCAGGCGCTTTCTTCCCAGGTCAGGTGGCGCGGGCGCGGCATCAGCTGGCGGGCCTGCACCCGGGCGAACTGGGCGAAGGAGCCGTCAGGCGTCTCATAGCCCCAGATGCGCTGGCTGGGCGAGAACATCGGATCGCCGCCGTTGCATTCCTCGTCGTCGCCGTCGTCCTGGTTGCAGTGGATGACCACCTCGTCGCCCACCTTCCAGCGCCGCACCCGGTCGCCCACTTTCCAGACGATGCCGGAGGCGTCGGAGCCGGCGATGTGATAGGGCATCTTGTGGCCGTCGAGCGGGCTGACCGGCTGGCCGAGCGCCGCCCAGACGCCGTTGTAGTTGACGCCGGCCGCCATCACGAGCACCAAAACCTCGTCGGAAGCGATGGGCCAGGTGTCCAGCACCTCGACCTGCATCGAGCTTTCCGGAGGGCCGTGACGGTCCTTGCGGATCGCCCATGCATACATCTTCGCCGGCACATGGCCGAGAGGCGGCATCTCGCCGATCTCGTAGAGGTCTTTCACCGGGGCCCGATAGGGCGCGATCCCGCCCTGAACATCCAAAGCCATGACCGCCTCCTGCGCTTCACGTCTCAGGGATATAATCTTGCGCGCAAGAATGCAATAGGAGCGGTGCAGCAATTGTAATTTTATGTCTGCCGCGTTGCGGCGGAAAGCGCCCCTTTCAGCTGCTTGACCGGAGCGGCGTAGAAGGCGAGCAGATCGGCCTCCTTCGCGGAAAGGCGGCCGCCGGCCTCGGCAATGATTCCCCGCGCCAGTAGCGCGTCGATCCCCTCGCCGGCAGTGGCTGCCGGGCCGAGCGGATGCAGGCGCAGGCTGGCGCCGGCGGCCGACAGCGCCTCGGCTTCGGCGCGGACACCGGCGATCAGCGCCTCGCGCGGCATCGGTCCGGCGGCCAGCACGCTGGCCACCAGCGGCACCGGCGTCACCGGAACCGCGCGCAGGATCCGCGCCATCAGCGCCGCGCCCAGGGCCTCCACCGACCGGTCCGGGGCTCCGGCAAGATGGTCTCTGAGCGACAGCGGCGCCCCGAAACTTGCAGCGGCCGTGCCGAGCCCGGTGAAACGGCCGCGCGCCTTCTGCCACATCATTCTGATCAGGAAGACCATCGTCGCCACCCAGCGGGCGCGGAAGCGGCGCGTGCCGGCCTTGGCAGCGGCGATCAGCACCCGGTCCTCCATCACCCGGTCATAGGCGAGGCCCACCGGCACGAAGACCACGTCGCGCCCGCCCGCGTCGAATCCCTGCAGGATGTAGGAAAGAAGCCCCAGCCGGGCCGGACCCACCCGCCCGTCCAGCGACAGGCCGCCCTCGGGAAACATCGCCTGGGTGGTGCCGTCGGCCGCAGCCATCTGCATGTAGCGCGCCAGCACCCGCCGGTAGAGCGGATTGCGCGAGTTGCGCCGGATGAAGAACGCCCCCATCGCCCGGATCAGCGCCGAAAGCGGCCAGATCCGCGCCCACTCGCCCACGGCATAGGAAAGCGCCGACCGCTGCGCCACCAGCCATGTCACCAGAACATAGTCCATGTTCGAGCGGTGGTTCATCACGAAGACCACCGCCGCCTTCTGGTCCAGGCTGAAGAGCTCGGCCGACACCCCGCCGATGCGCACGCGGTAGAACAGCCGGCTCAGCCAGCGCGACAGCCGGGTCGCCACGCCGAAATAGAGCAGCGTCGAGAATCCCGGCACGATCTCGCGCGCATAGCGCCGCGCCTCCGCAAAGGCGACCTCGCCGGGAATGCCGGTTTCGGCCGCATGCTCGGCGACCGCCTCCAGAACCTGCGGATCATAGGCCAGCCGCGCCACCAGATCGGCCCGGCGCGCCAGACGAAACGGCTCGATCTTGCGATCGAGCCGTGCGTTCAGCCGTGCGACCGCCCGTTCCATCCTGCGCCGGAAAACCCAGCGCAGCCCGGGGCCGATGATCCGGTCCAGCGCCGCCACGGCCGCCAGGATCCCGACCAGGACAAGAAGCCAGACGGGTATGGCGATGGTGGCGGTCACGGATCCTCCGCCCGAAGGTCAGGGCGTATAGTAATAGTCCGACAGTTCGCAGACGTTGACGTTGGCGCGCAAGAGCTCGGTTCCGTCCTCGAAGATGGCGCGGAAGTCGAACAGGCAATAGCCATAGGAATTGTCGAAGTTCAGCGACATCGAGCGGCCGGAAGCCAGGGTCGAGCTGCCCATCACATCGTTGCCCCAGCGCGTCGAGCCCGAATTCGTCGAAAAGAATCGGTACAGCGTCAGGCCAGTGTCATTGTGGATGCGCACCTTCATGTGGTCGGCAAGTGCGGGCGCTGCTGAAAGGGCCGCGAGCACGAACAGGGCGGCGCGGGTAACGGTCTTGAACATGAATCCTCCGGAATGAAGTGGCCGATATCGGCCCGTGCACTTTGCCCGACCAGCCACGGGCGGCAACGAAAAAAAGCATTCGCGAATCGCGTGCTGCGCTGCGGCATGTTGACAAGGGCTGAAAATTTCGTCAGGCAGTCGCCACGAGACATAAAGTTGCTCGGCCGATTGCGGGAGGCCCGGATGACCAAGGACGATGCCTGGCTTTTCCGCACCTATGCGGGCCACTCCACCGCTTCGGCCTCGAACGCGCTTTACCGCACGAATCTCGCCAAGGGGCAGACCGGACTTTCGGTCGCCTTCGACCTGCCGACCCAGACCGGCTATGACAGCGACCACCCGCTGGCGCGCGGCGAGGTCGGCAAGGTCGGGGTTCCCGTCTGCCATCTCGGTGACATGCGGGCGTTGTTCGACGGCATCCCGCTGGCGCGGATGAACACCTCGATGACGATCAACGCCACCGCGCCCTGGCTGCTGGCGCTTTATGTCGCAGTGGCAGAGGAGCAGGGCGCCGATGTCACGGCGCTGCAGGGCACGGTGCAGAACGACATCGTCAAGGAATACCTCTCGCGCGGGACCCATATCTTCCCGCCCGCACCCTCGCTGCGTCTGATCACCGACGTCGCCTCGTGGTGCGGGCGGGCGGTGCCCAAGTGGAACCCAATGAACGTCTGT
>CAZRQN010000218.1:0-3863 GCA_964602115.1 uncultured Rhodobacterales bacterium | reverse complement strand
AGGGCGGGAGGAGGTTCTTGAAAGGGAGGCGGATCAGAGGCCGCGCGCCCAGTCGGCGATCTGCGAAACCGTTTTCCCGGTCCTCTCCGGCGACAGTACCCGGCCGGCGAGGACATGACCCCAGGGGTCGTCGCCCGCCCCCATCTCCACCAGGTGAAACACCACCGGCCCGCCCCAGCCTTCTGCCACGCGGCGGGCCCAGGCGGGGTCGATCACCCGATCCTGCGGCGAGACAAGGAACAGGGCCGGCAGGGTCACGGACTTCCAGTCCAGCGCCCGGGCGGCGCGCATCAGTTCCGCCATCGGATAGAGGGCCGAGGTCGGGTAGCGGGTGGTCCAGTAGCGGCCATGGGCCTCGTTCGCCGGCGGAAAGCTGCGCTCGCTCCCGGCCACCCACTGTCCCCAGACCTCGACGAAGGGCAGATCCAGCAGCGCTCCGGCCGGGCTGGCCAGGGCAAAATTGGGCGAGATCAGCACCACGCCGGCCACGTCCCGCGACAGCGCCGGATCATCCATCCCGACCGTGATCAGCGTCGCCCCGGTGGAGGTGCCGATCAGCACCACCCGGTCGCCCAGCCGACGCCCGATCTCCACCGCCTCGGCGAGGTCGTAGAGCCAGTCCTCGGCGGTGGCCTCCGCCATCGCCTCTCCGGTGCGCCCATGCCCGGCAAGCCGGGTGAAGAAGAGATTGGCGCCCAGGGCCCGGGCCACGTCGTCGGGCACCGGGCGGATCTCCTCCTTGCTGGCGGAGAAGCCATGGACATAGACCAGCGCAAGCGGTGTCCGCACCCCCGGCCTGCCCGCCCAGACGATCTCCTTGCGCGCCTCGGGCTTCACATCGGTGAAGGTCAGTTCGCGCTCTGCGAGCCAGGCGTCGAGATCGGCGGGGATCGCCTGGGGATCAAAGGCAATGCTGCGGTCCAGCTCGGCCCGCGGACCGAAGGCCCAGAGCCCGCCGAGGACGAGGGCGAGGACCAGCAGCCCCCGGCCGAGCCAGCGTCCGAAGCTACGCATGGGGCACCCGCTGCAGGACATCCCCCAGCGCAGCCGCGATCATCGCCAGGCAGTCCGGGGTCGAGAAGCGGTGATCGGCGCCCTTGACCAGCGCCAGCCGGATATCCGGCCCGCCCGCATGGGCGAAAAGGCTGAGCGCCACCGAGGGAGAAACATCGCGGTCCTCTTCGCCCTGCAGAAAGCGCACCGGCATCGGCAAGGCGAGCTTGCGGGTCAGGATCAGGTGGTCCTCGCCGTCCTCGATCAGGCGGCGGGTGAAGACATCGGGCTCCGGCCCGTAACCGGATGGACGTTCCAGCCGCCCGGTGTCGCGCATGGTTTCGCGTTCCGCCTCGCTCATCTCCTCCCACAGCCGTTCGGTGAAATCGGGGGCGGCGGCGATGGTGACGAGGCCGGCAACCTGCTGCGGTTGCCGGCGGGCCAGCAGCAGCGCGATCCAGCCGCCCATCGACGAGCCGACCAGCACCTGCGGCCCCTCGGTCTCCGCCGCGATGAGAGCGGCGGCATCCTCGGCCCAGTCGCCGATGCAGCCGTCCTCGAAGGCGCCGGAGGAAGCACCGTGGCCGGAATAGTCGAAGCGCAGGAAGCCCCGACCCTGCGCCCGGGCCCATTGCTCCAGATAGAGCGCCTTGGTGCCGGTCATGTCGGAGCGGTAGCCGCCCAGGAAGACCACGCCCGGCCCCTTGCCGGGCGTGCGGTGGAAGGCGATGCGCCGGCCCTGCGGCGTGACCAGATGGCCGGGCATCACATCCCCTCGTCCTCGGGGCCGATGCTCTGCGCCAGCACCCGGCTGATCGCGGTCAGGCTCAGGCCGCTCTCCTGCCGCCAGTGCTCGAAGGCCTCCTGCACGGCCAGCATGGCCTTGCGCGAACTGGGCGGGGCGTCGATCACGCCCTCTTCCTCCAGCCGCGCGACCACGTCGCGGGAAAGGATGTAGCCCTCCTTGCCCATCTGCCGCAGCATATAGGGGCCGGTGGAGCCGCCCAGCCTGCTGCCTTCGCGCGCCAGCCAGTCGATGACGCCGCCGAAATCCTCCACCGGCCAGTCGCCGATGCGGCGGCCGAAGCTGCCGGACTCGGCCGAGACCCGGCGGACGAAGGCCGCGTTGTCGCGGATCGCGGCGACCTTGGGACCCGAGCGGATGATCCTCGTGTCGGAGAGCAGGTCGTCGAAGGCATCCTCATCCATCATCGACAGGGGGCCCACGGCGAATCCGCCAAAGGCCTCCTCGATCCCCGGCCACTTGTTGTTGACCACCGTCCAGCTGATCCCCGCCTGGAAGATCCCGCGCGCCATGGCGGCAAGCCAGCGGTCGTCGGGGATGGCGGCAAGTTCATCGGCCGTTCTGGGCGCCGGCGTGCCGGCCAGGACCTTGTCCGCGCCACCCTTGCGGGCGGCGGCAATGGCGAGAATCTCCGCAAGGCTGCGCATCGGACCCTCCCCTGCAACAGCGGCAGGGTGACAGGCGGGGCGGTCCTCCGCAACCGCTTGACGTTGCCGCTTTGCCGCGCCACCAAGCGCCACCCGCAACCGGGCGCATCCGTAGGCGCCGAACCGACGAGGAGAGCCAAGCATGGCCGACGTCACCCTGACATTTCCCGACGGCGCCCAGCGCGCCTATCCCGCCGGCGTCACCCCGGCAGAGGTCGCCGCGTCCATCGCGCCGGGTCTCGCCAAGAAGGCGATCTCGGCCAGCGTGAACGGTGCCCATTGGGACCTCGCCTGGCCGATCGAGGCCGATGCCGCCATCGCCATCCACACCATGGCCGACGAGGCCCAGGCGCTGGAACTGATCCGCCACGACCTCGCCCATATCATGGCCCGCGCGGTGCAGGAGCTGTGGCCGGAAACCAAGGTCACCATCGGCCCGGTGACCGAGAAGGGCTGGTTCTACGATTTCGACCGGGCGGAGCCTTTCTCGCCCGACGACCTCGGCGCCATCGAGGCGCGGATGCGGGCGATCATCGCCGCGCGCGATCCGGTGCGCACCGAGGTCTGGGACCGCGCCCGCGCCATTGCGCACTACGAAGCCGCCGGCGAACCCTTCAAGGTGGAGCTGATCCACCGCATCCCCGAAGGCGCGCCCATCCGCATGTACTGGCACGGGCCCTGGCAGGACCTCTGCCGCGGGCCCCATCTCCAGCACACCGGCCAGGTGCCGGCCGATGCCTTCCGCCTGATGGGCGTCTCCGGCGCCTACTGGTTCGGCGATGTCAGCCGCCCGCAGCTGCAGCGCATCTCGGCGGTGGCCTTCCGCAACCGCGACGAGCTCAAGGCGCATCTGACCATGCTGGAGGAGGCCGCCAAGCGCGACCACCGAAAGCTCGGCAAGGAAATGGAGCTGTTCCATCTCCAGGACGAGGCCCCGGGCATGGTGTTCTGGCACCCGAACGGCTGGCAGATGTGGCGGGGGCTGGAGGACTACATGCGCCGCCGCCTGCGCCAGGCCGGCTACAAGGAAATCCGCACCCCGCAGGTCGTTGACCGGGTGCTGTGGGAGCGCTCCGGCCATTGGGAGGCCTACCGCGAGAACATGTTCCTCGTGGAGGTCGATGAGGAGGGCGCCAAGGAAAAGCGCATCAACGCGCTGAAGCCGATGAACTGCCCCTGCCATGTGCAGGTCTATAACCAGGGCCTTAAATCCTATCGCGATCTGCCGCTCCGACTGGCGGAATTCGGGTCATGCCACCGCTATGAATCCTCTGGCTCGATGCACGGCCTGATGCGGGTGCGCGGCTTTACGCAGGACGACGCGCATATCTTCTGCACCGAGGATCAGATCGAAAGCGAATGCGCGGGGTTCATCGCGCTTTTGTCCAGCGTCTACAAAGATCTTGGTTTCGAGACGT
>CAZRQN010000217.1:0-3922 GCA_964602115.1 uncultured Rhodobacterales bacterium | reverse complement strand
ACGATATCTGCGCCCTTGGCCAGCGTGCCCTTGGCTATCTCGCCTTTGCACCAGGTCATGATCCGCTCGCGCAGGCGTTGCGGTTTCATCAGGGTTTCCATGAAGCGTACCTGGTCGATGCAGGCTTTAAGGAAGAAGGTTGCGAATTCGGCCAGGCGCTGTTCGGAGAGGTTGCCTCGGCCATCAGCGCCGCCGTGGCGGGGTTCGTCGGCGGCCATTAGGCGTTGTTTGTATTCAGCGTCGCGCCGGGCGAGGCCGCGTGCGGCGGACCAGAGGCCATCGGAGCTGACGGTATCGCGCAGCATGGCGTGGGCAACCATGCGCGATACGCGGCCGTTAAGGTCGATGAACGGGTGGACCCAGACAAGGCGATGGTGGGCACATGCAGTGGCGATGATCGCACCGCTTCGGCCCTGCAGCCCGTACATCTTGCGCATGTGCGCCAGAAGGCGCGGTACGGCGCCGGGGCTGGGGGCGACGTGCTTGCCGACCTGGACAAAGTCCGTGCGGAATTCGCCGGGGACTATGGGAAGCTCTGTGCCGTCAGGTCTGTGCACGACGAGCAATTCTGGGGGCAGGTTCTGGCAGAACCGGCGATGGATTTCCCGCAGGCTGTCGGGGGCAAGTGGGTGGTCGGTCAGGCCGCCCGTGTCGATCCAGCGCTGCACTTCGATGTGGGCGACGGCCTCAAGCTGCAGGTTGCGTTTCTCGGCGTCGGCGCTGAAATCCTTGTTCAGGGCGCGCTCGATGTCGATCGGGTGGGTGTTGTGGCCCTCGATCAGGTTCGAATAGTAGCAGTTCATCGATCGGACGAGATCGGCAAGCGGCGCGCGGATGCCTTCGGGTAGGGACGATCTGAGCCCTGACGACTGGCTGGCGAGTTCGACGGCCAGGTCGTTCAGCTGCGCCCGATACTTTGACGCTTCTTCAGGGATCAGCGGTTCGACGATGGTGATCGCTTCGCCCTTGTCTGCTATGGTGTCGGTCGACATGGCGCCTCTTGATGCAAGGCTTTTTGGCCTTGTACGAGTTCCGGTTTGATTTCCGGGTTCGGAAACTAGCCTACTGCACTTAACGCCAATAAAATAGAGAAAAAATCTGTAGCGTGATCTCAGGGAAAGCCCGATCTGTTCCGCTACAAGTTCCGTTTCAAGTTCCGTTTCCTGCCCCCGCTACAGCTCATGCCCCCAGTCCCGTTCTCTCAGCGCCGCCTCAGCCGTTCTTCGGCGGCCTTCGCTTGCTTCAAGCTCTCGCTCAGCTGCCTGTCGATCGCCCCTAAGTTCGCGGCTTCGTTCAGCAAGCCACGCAAGGCCATCATGGACTCGATCTGCGACTGAATGAGCAGCGAGACGCAGTCGGCCAAGCCATCCATCCTCAGCCCCATCCGGTTGGTCGAGCGCGCTTCCAAGGCGCGCAAGGCCTGCGCCGAGGTTTCGGAGGCTGTCGCCAACCGTTCGACGTAGCCAAGCAATTCGCGCTCCAGCGCTGTCAGGGGCGTCTGCATTCATTTCTCCTTTATCTGAATGCACAACACCGATCCCTGATCGCTGATCGCGCATGTCTGGATACTCGATCGTTCCGGGTCGGTCAGAAGGTAGGTCGTCCCGCCCTGGTCGATCCGCTGCAGGCCAAGGCGCGTGAGTTCCGACTTCGACAGCATCACGCTCCATGACCAACTCAGCACGAGCAGCGCCGTGATCGCGGTGGTTGCGGTCGCCAGCAGGATCACCGGCGCCAAGGTCATCCAGCGCGTGATCCGGTGCTGGAAGCTCTGCATCGTGCCCGAGGTCGCGTGCAGAAACATGCGGGTATCGGCTTCGATTGTATCGCGCGCGTGCGTCGCAATGGCCGTCAAATCGCTCCTGAAGCTCTGCAGTTGGGATGCCATCAAGGCGGCGTTCTCTTGCCGCAGGGCTTCCAGATCCGCGTTCAGCCTCTCGCTGAGCCGCGGGGTCGGCTTTCCAGTCGTCATGGAAGATGTCTCCTTTCAGTCGCCAGCGCTCGCCCGTGTCAGGGTCCCGGACGGTGAGGTATTCCTTGCCCGAGCGGGGCACGGTGAAGCCGACATCGGTCATCAGGGCGACCATGCTGGCGCGGTCGGTGATGGTGCCGACGGAAATCTCGTCGAGGATCCATGCATGGACCTCCTCGCGGGTCTTGGCGCGCTGTGGGGTCTCAAGGACGGGCTGAACCTCCTGCGCGCGATGGGCGTCCATCGGGTCGGCCCAGCCGTGGGCCTGATTCATCAGGTCGCGAAGGGAATCGAAGGCGGTCTGATAGCCGGGCGGGGCGATGTTCAGGCTGCGTCCAGAGGACAGGTCGAGGCGCGGGGTGCAGAAGTGGAGCTCGACGCGGCCTTCGTGGCTGTGACGGACCCAGAGGATGTCGAACTGCTCCGGGTCGAGGCCCGAGAAGGCGAGCTTTTCGAAGCCGTCCATGACCTCGGCCTGCTGCGCCTCGGTCGGTGCGTCGTCGGCGGCAAAGCTGATGACACCGGCGCGGTAGGTCCAGGCATGGGGGCTGGCGTCAATCAGCGCCTCGGTCCGCTCGGGGTTGCCGCGCAGGACCTCGGGTCGCGGGTCGCGGATCGTGTGCGTAGGCTGGCCAGCCGCATCGCGAATCAGGTCGCGGTTGGCGTCGTAGGCCAGAACCTGATCGGCGATCAGGTAGCCGACGGGGCCGGACCCGTGCCCCTGGCCATTGGGGAAGAACTTGATCAGCATTCGCGGCCCTGGGCGAGGAGCTGGGCAAGCTGACGTTCAACGGACAGAAGGCGGTGCGCGACCTCGACCGCGTCGATCGTGGGGGTGAGGCCAGCGGCATGGGCGCGGTTCAGCCAGCGGGCGATCTGATTGAGGTTGCCGCCGATGCGCCCGACAGCCAGCACCAACGCCGGGTCGACGCGCGGGGCGGGCTTGCGGCGGCGGGCATCCGTGCGGCCAAGGGCTTCGCGCAAAAGGGTCGCCACCGGGACGCCCGCCGCTTCGGCCTTTTGCCGAAGCTCGGCCTTCTCGGCCGCCGTGCAGCGGAACACGAACGTGTCCGTCAGCGCGGGCTTTTCGCGGGCAGCGCCCGCGCCGGTGGGGTTCGAAGGGGAGGCTTGCCACCCCTCGCAAGGCCCCGTGTCAGCAGCGCCAGCGTATGACACGGGTCGCCTTGCTCCCTGCTCATCCCGCATGACGCTGCTCCATCTGCCCGGCGTCCTTCCCGGCAAGACAGCGCAGCTGTCGCACCTGCTCTCGCCATTCCTGGCTTCCCCTTGGCGCGGGGCTTCGGGCTGGAACCCAGAAGCCGCGATGGGGACCGTTCACCGCCAAGGGCAGGCTTCGGTCGAGCGTCGTCAGCCCTTCCTGCGCCAGACGGTCGTTCCAGTCGCGGGCAAAGCAGATACCTTGCGGAACGAAGACCAACGGCGATTGCGGCGCGCTGCGGGCCGGGGCTGTGCCGGATTGCCCCTTCCCGGGCAAATCCGGCACGGCAGCGGCCGTTCTTGGTTTAAGTTCCTTTTCTCTGTTCGGGGGGCGTTCCTGTCCCCCTTTTCCGGATAGATATGTCCCCTCGGGCGGACAGGATTGTCCCCCTTTCGCCCGGGAAAGGGGGACGATCTTGTCCCCCTCCCGCCGTCGCTGCGTGGCGCGCCGCAGGGCATCGTCGGTCGGGCGGTAGCGCGAGGCGTTGCCGCGATTGGTGCCGCGCACGATGGTCAGGTGGCGCGCCATCTCGGGCTTGTTCAGGGCGCGCTTCACCGATTTCGCATGCCGCCCGAGCGCCGTGCCTATCGTCTCGAACGACGGATGGCATTCGCCGGTTTCATGATCGGCATGGGTCAACGCCAGATAGGCGGCGACGCGGAAGGCGTTGTCGTCGAGCGACTGGTCGAGGACGAGGTCGAGAAGGTACTGCAGCTTGACCTGGCAGAAGG
>CAZRQN010000216.1:0-3930 GCA_964602115.1 uncultured Rhodobacterales bacterium | reverse complement strand
GCGATCACGCGCTTGATGTCGTTCTGCACCAGGCCGACGGTGGCGGCGAAGAAGGCCGTCGCGGCGCCGAGCCCGGTGATGAAGGTCAGCGCGCCGGGGGCGTATTCCAGGATCGGCGACATCCGGCAGACGAGGAAGACCCCTGCCGTCACCATGGTGGCCGCATGGATCAGGGCCGAAACCGGCGTCGGCCCCTCCATCGCGTCGGGCAGCCAGGTGTGCAGGATCAGCTGCGCCGATTTGCCCATGGCGCCGATGAAGAGGAGGATCCCGATCAGCTCCGCCGCGTTCCAGTTGGTCCACAGGAAGCTGAGCTCGGTCTCCGCCAGCGCCGGGCCGGCGGCGAAGATGTCGTCGAAGCGGATGGAATCGACCAGGAAGTAGAGCGCGAAGATGCCGAGGGCAAAGCCGAAGTCGCCCACCCGGTTGACGATGAAGGCCTTCATCGCCGCCGCGTTGGCGCTGTTCTTGCGGTAGTAGAAGCCGATCAGCAGATAGGAGGCGACGCCCACGCCCTCCCAGCCGAAGAAGATCTGGACGAGGTTGTCCCCCGTCACCAGCATCAGCATGGCGAAGGTAAAGCCCGACAGATAGGCGAAGAAGCGGGCCTTGTAGTGCTCGCCCTCCTTCCAGTTGTCGTCATGGGCCATGTAGCCGAAGGAATAGAGGTGGACGAGCGCCGAGACGGTGTTGACCACCACGAGCATGATCGCCGTCAGCCGGTCGAGGCGGATGCCCCATTCGGTGGACAGCGTGCCGCTCTCGATCCAGCGCAGGATGACCACGCGCTCGGTCTCCGGCAGGTCCTGCAGGAAGATCACCCAGGACAGCAGCGCCCCGAGCATGACGAGGCCGGTGGTGATGATCTGCCCCGTGCGCTCGCCGATCGAGCGCCACAGAAGGCCGCAGATCAGCGCGCCGACGGCCGGGGCGAAGAGGATGATGGTTGCCAGGCTCGCCATTCTCTCAGCCCTTCATCACGTTGGCGTCTTCGACGTCGATGGTGCCGCGGGTGCGGAAGAAGACGACGAGGATCGCGAGCCCGATCGCCGCCTCCGCTGCCGCCACGGTGAGGATGAACATGGTGAAGACCTGGCCCACCAGATCGCCGAGCTGCATCGAGAAGGCGATGAAGTTGATGTTCACCGCCAGAAGCATCAGCTCGATCGACATCAGGATGACGATCACGTTCTTCCGGTTGAGGAAGATGCCGAAGATGCCGATGACGAACAGTGCCGCCGCCACCGCCAGATAATGTTCCAGTCCCACCGTCTGCATCGTCTTGGTCCCTCCGGGTCTGTTGCCCGTTGTCGTCGAGTGGTGGGTTGCACCCACCCTACGCCCGTCTCCGTAGGGTGGGTGCAACCCACCCCTTAACTCACAACCCCTGCCCCGGCTTCACGTCCCGCAATTCCATCGCCTTGGCCGGGTCGCGCCACATCTGGGCCAGCACGTCCTGGCGCTTGATGTCGCGGCGGTGGCGGTTGGTCAGCAGGATCGCCCCGATCATCGCGACCAGAAGGATCAGGCCGGCCGTCTGGAAGAGGTAGAAGTACTTGTCATAGATCAGCATCCCCAGCGCGCGGGTGTTCTCCACCCCCTCGGGCGCCGGCGCGCCGCGCAGGCCCATGGCGCCTTCGGACTGCACCCAGACCCCGAGCACCAGGCCGAGCTGGATCACGATCACCACGCCGATGAGCAGGGCAATGGGCATGTAGCGCGCCATCTCGCCCTTCAGTTCGGCGAAATCGACGTCGAGCATCATCACGACGAAGAGGAACAGCACCGCCACCGCACCGACATAGACGATGACGAGAAGCATCGCCGCGAACTCCGCTCCGGCGAGGACGAAGAGCCCGGCCGAGGAGAGGAAGGCGAGGATCAGCCACAGGACCGAATGCACCGGGTTGCGCGCCACGGTGACGAGAAGCCCCGCCGTGACGGCGGTGAGCGCGAAGACGTAGAAGGCAAAATCCGCTGCAGTCATTCCTTCTTCTCCTCCGTCTCGCCGAAAACGCCCTGCGCGATTTCCAGCGCCTTCTGCATCGCCGGCAGGCCGCCGAACATCGACATCTGGTAGATCACTTCGGCAATCTCGCGCTGTGTGGCGCCGGCCGCCAGGGCATGGCGGACGCTGAGCTTGAGCTGCGGCTCGGCCTGCGCCCCCAGCACCGTCAGCGCGGCGATGGTGACGAGGAGCCGGGTCTTGGCGTCCAGCCCCTCGCGGTTATAGGTGCGGCCGAAGGCCATCTCCATGAAATCCTTGGACATGGTCGGGATCATGTCCTCGAATCCCTTGACGCGGAACGTCTCCATGGCCGGGTTGAAGGCGCGGGCCATCTGCTGGCTGCTCTCCATCATGGCTTTCATCATCTGGGAAAAGGCGTCGGTCATGCGCGCCCCTCCCCCGGGACGGGAAACAGCGGAACGCGGCCCGGACGGCCGCGCCGGATCTCGGGATGTCCGGCCCGGGCGCCCATCAGCCCTGCACGCAGAGGAAGAAGTTGACGTTGCCGAACCCTGCCGTCTCGGGCGTGGTGACCACGAGGTCGGTGCGGGCCTGGGCCCCGCCGCCGGCATAGTCCGGCGAGGTGGTCAGCACGACCTGGCCGCTGGCCACCGAACCCGCCGGGCAGGCCGACGGATCGGCGACAAGAACCACGGTGCCCGGCGCGAAAGCCGCCGCCGCTCCCGGAGGTCCCGGAGGTCCGGGCGGGCCCATCGGGCCTTCGGGGCCGGCCGGACCGGCCACGCCCTGCGCACCGGCGGGGCCGGCCGGACCGGCCTCGCCCGCAGGCCCTGCAGGACCGGCGGCACCGGCCGGGCCTTCGGCACCCGCCGCGCCCGCCGGACCGGCCGCGCCTGCCACCCCCGCCTCGCCGGCAGGACCGGCAGCCCCCGCCTCGCCTTTCAGCGCATCGGTTCCGAGCATGGCGAGCGCCACCAGCACCGCCCCGCCCACCGCGCCCCAGAGGGCGCCATCAGCCTTCGCAAGCATCGTCCCGTCCTCCCCCTCCGTTTACCGATAGGGCGCATCCAGCTCCAGGTTGCGCGCGATCTCGGCCTCCCAGCGTTCGCCGTTATCCAGCAGCTTTTCCTTGGTGTAGAACAGCTCTTCCCGCGTCTCGGCGGCGAACTCGAAGTTCGGCCCCTCGACAATGGCATCCACCGGGCAGGCCTCCTGACAGAAGCCGCAGTAGATGCATTTGGTCATGTCGATGTCGTAGCGCGTGGTCCGGCGGCTGCCGTCCTCGCGCGGTTCGGCGTCGATGGTGATCGCCTGCGCCGGACAGACCGCCTCGCAGAGCTTGCAGGCAATGCAGCGCTCCTCGCCGTTCGGATAGCGGCGCAGCGCATGTTCGCCGCGGAAGCGCGGGCTGAGCGGGCCCTTCTCGTGCGGGTAGTTCAGCGTCGCCTTGGGGGCGAAGAAGTACTTCATCCCGAGGGCGAAACCCTTGATGAAGTCCTGCAGCAGGAAGTAGCGGGTGGCGCGGTTCCAGTCGATCTGCGTCATGGCTTGACCCCCAGGATTTCCTCGACGTGCTCTACGCGCTTGTCGATCTGACCAATGACCGTGCTCAGACCGAAGATCATCATCGTGTTGCCGTGGATTTCGCTTTTCACATCCCTGAACTCCGTCCGGACTTCCGACTTGAAGTCGGAGAATTCGGACCGCAGAGACCCCAAATCCTCACGGATCAGCCGCAGCTGCTCCAGGACAAGGTTTTCGA
Organism: uncultured Rhodobacterales bacterium; assembly: GCA_964602115.1. Classification (GTDB taxonomy): domain Bacteria; phylum Pseudomonadota; class Alphaproteobacteria; order Rhodobacterales; family Rhodobacteraceae; genus JANOGU01. The sequence goes on along the minus strand of CAZRQN010000216.1, from coordinate 199 downwards.
CGTTCTCCACCACCTCAGCCACCCACCGCCCAGCGGGCCCAGAAGCCGCCGAGGACCTCGAACTTGGCCAGGAAGGCCACGATCACCACCCAGCCGATCGACATCGGCAGGAACACTTTCCAGCCGATGCGCATCAGCTGGTCGTAGCGGTAGCGCGGCACGATGGCCTTCACCATGGCGAAGAGGAAGAAGAAGAACG
>CAZRQN010000215.1:0-3999 GCA_964602115.1 uncultured Rhodobacterales bacterium | reverse complement strand
AAGAAAGCGAAGAGGAAGTAAGCCATGAGCAAGGAAAAGAATCCGCGCCGCGTGGACGACGCCTCGGCCATGGCCAAGGCCAAGATGCTGCGCGTCTCGCCGCAGAAGCTCAATCTCGTCGCCGGGCTGATCCGCGGCAAGAAGGTGGACAAGGCGATCGCCGACCTCACCTTCTCCAAGAAGCGGATCGCGGGCGACGTGCTGAAGTGCCTCAACTCGGCGATCGCCAATGCCGAGAACAACCACGGGCTCGACGTCGATGAGCTGGTGGTCGCCGAGGCCTATTGCGGCAAGAACCTGGTGCTGAAGCGCGGCCGCCCCCGGGCGCGCGGGCGGTTCGGCAAGATCATGAAACCTTTCAGCGAGCTGACCATTACCGTGCGTCAGAAAGGGGAGACGGCGTAATGGGTCAGAAGGTCAACCCCGTCGGGATGCGTCTGCAGGTCAACCGTACCTGGGACAGCCGCTGGTTCGCCGAAAGCAAGGACTACGGCAATCTGCTTCTGGAAGACCTGCGGATGCGCGAGTTCATCCACAAGGAAGCCAAGCAGGCCGGCGTCTCCAAGGTCATCATCGAGCGTCCGCACAAGAAGTGCCGCGTCACGATCTATGCCGCCCGTCCCGGTGTCATCATCGGCAAGAAGGGCGCGGATATCGAGGGGCTGCGCAAGAAGCTCGCCGCCTTCACCAAGTCGGAGCTGCACCTCAACATCGTCGAGGTCCGCAAGCCGGAGCTTGACGCCCAGCTGGTGGCCGAGTCGATCGCCCAGCAGATGGAGCGCCGGGTCTCGTTCCGCCGCGCCATGAAGCGCGCGGTTCAGAACGCCATGCGCATGGGTGCGCTCGGCATCCGCGTGAACGTCGCCGGCCGTCTCGGCGGGGCGGAGATCGCCCGGGTCGAGTGGTACCGCGAGGGCCGCGTGCCGCTGCACACGCTGCGAGCCGACATCGACTATGCGCTGGACGAGGCGGAAACGCCCTACGGCATCATCGGGGTGAAGGTGTGGATCTTCAAAGGCGAGATCCTTGAGCATGATCCCCAGGCCCATGACCGCCGTCAGGCGGAAGCGGCCGAAGGCCCGTCCGGCCGTGGCCCGCGCCGCGAGCGCGAGCGCGCCTGAGGAGTGAGATAAGATGCTGCAACCAAAGCGCACCAAATACCGCAAGAAGTTCAAGGGCCGCATCCATGGCGAGGCCAAGGGCGGGTTCGAGCTGAACTTCGGCGGCTTCGGCCTCAAGGCCACCGAACCCGAGCGCGTCACCGCGCGGCAGATCGAAGCGGCCCGCCGCGCGATCACCCGCCACATGAAGCGCCAGGGCCGGGTGTGGATCCGCATCTTCCCGGATGTGCCGGTCACCAAGAAACCCACCGAAGTCCGCATGGGCAAGGGCAAGGGTTCGGTCGAGTTCTGGGCCGCCAAGGTCCATCCCGGCAGGATCATGTTCGAGATCGACGGCGTGCCGGAGGACCTCGCCCGCGAGGCCCTGCGCCTCGGCGCGATGAAGCTTCCCGTCACCACCCGCGTGGTGATCCGCGAGGATTGGTAAGCGGGTCGGGGTGAACCCCGACCTACGAGGGCCCCTGCCGGGAACGGCGGGGGTCTTTTCGTTTGGGCTAGCTTTCGAGGTCGTCGTGGTAGGACAGTGCGGCAAAGTTCCGGCGCTCATGCACGATGCGCAGGATTGCCACCCTGTCGTCCGACGCCAAGGGCGGTTCAAAGAAGATCAGGTGCCGCTGGCAAGCCAGCGACCGCATTCCTTCGCGGATCAGGTCGCGTTGTCGCCCGCAGGTGGGATCGTCGGCGATCCGGTCGAACGCTGCGGTCATGCCAGTGAAATAGCGAAGCCATTGTTCGCGCCCCCAGCGTTCGACCGTGAACGCCCTGATCTCCTCGATGTCCCTCAAGGCCGGGAGCGAGAGGCGGAAGCGCATCAGCGGAAGGCGTCAGGCTCGAACTCGCGAGGGTCGAAATCGACATACTCGCCGCGCGCCACGGCTTCGGCCGCCTCGTTCAGTTCCGCTTTCAAGGCATAGAACGCCCGCGCGCGGTCCTTCTCCATCAGGTGCCGCATGCCGGCCCGAACGATCTCGGACAGGTTGGCATAGGCGCCCGATTGGATCAGGTCGTTGGCGAACTCCTGCATCGGTTTGGTCAGATGTACGTTGGGCATGTAGGGGCCTCCAGTATGTCGGATCGTATCAGATACGGACATAGGGGCAACTCTTGTTGGTGCAGACCAGAGGCACTGCGCTACGCCACTGGGCGCAAGGACGCCTCACCTTTGCGATCCAGCACTTACCCGCGACGTGCCAGGTTATTGCGGGGCAAAGGAAACTTGGAATTGCCCCGCTCGGACGCTTCACTTCGCCTTGCCCGTGCGATCCGCCGACCGCTAGATTGCCAGCCTAGCCTAAGAAGCGAGGGATCCGATGACCGAGACCGAGCGGATTGTGCGCCAGTTCCACGAAAGCTGGGACATGCGGGACCCCGACAGGGGGGCGCAGGTGATCGCGGAATATTGCCGGTTCGAGGATGTGGCGAGGGGTGAGGCACAGACCGGACCCGAAGCCTACAAGCACGACTACCATCGCTGGCGCGAGGCGTTCCCGGATGGGGAATGCAAGATTCTCAACGTGATCGTCGCCGGGGACTGGGCGATCGTGGAGTTCCGCAACCGCGGAACCCACACCGGCGTGCTGCGCTCCAGCCTCGGGGACTTTCAGCCGACCGGCCGCAGGGCAGAGGTACGCTACTGCTCGGTGATGCGGGTGAAGGACGGAATGGTGGTGGAGGGTCGCGACTACTATGACAGCGCGACCATCGCCCGGCAGCTTGGCCTGATAGACTAGCGCGGCCTCTTTCGAAAAACGGACCTTGCCCCCACCCCGCCGCTCCTGTAGTGGACCGCATCCGCGATTCCGGGCGACTGGAATCGACGGACTTGTTTTTGACCCACCAGACCAAGGGTGACCCCTCCGGGGCCCTCTGGTGCGAAGGAGAAGAGGCGATGGACGCCAAGGAACTGCGGGGCAAGACCCCGGACCAGCTGCGCGACCAGCTGGGCGCGCTGAAGAAGGAGGCCTTCAACCTCCGCTTCCAGCAGGCCACCAACCAGCTTGAGAACACCGCCCGCATGCGCGCCGTCCGCAAGGACGCCGCCCGGGTGATGACCGTGCTGAACGAAAAGGCGGCCTCTGCGGCCGCCGCGAAGTAAGGGAGGCGAGTATGCCCAAGCGTATCCTGCAAGGCACCGTCACCTCCGACAAGAACGAGCAGACGATCACCGTCCTCGTCGAGCGCCGCTTCAAGCACCCGCTGCTGCAGAAGACCGTGCGCAAGTCGAAGAAATACCGGGCGCATGACCCGATGAACCAGTTCAAGGTGGGCGACGTGGTCCGCATCGAGGAATGCGCCCCCATCTCGAAGACGAAACGCTGGCATGTGGTGACGGAGACGGCGCAAGCCTGACACCACGGCCGGTCACACGAAACCGCAGGGCGGGCCCTGCAGGTCGGGAGACTGTAAATGATCCAGATGCAGACCAATCTGGATGTCGCTGACAATTCCGGCGCGCGCCGGGTGCAGTGCATCAAGGTTCTGGGCGGCTCGCACCGCCGCTACGCATCCGTGGGCGACATCATCGTGGTGTCGGTCAAGGAGGCGATTCCGAAAGGCCGCGTGAAGAAGGGCGACGTCCACAAGGCCGTCGTCGTCCGCACCGCCAAGGAAGTCCGCCGTGAAGACGGCACCACCATCCGCTTCGACCGCAACGCGGCCGTGATCATCAACAAGCAGATGGAACCCGTCGGCACCCGCATCTTCGGGCCGGTGGTGCGCGAGCTGCGCGCCAAGAACTTCATGAAGATCATCTCGCTGGCTCCGGAGGTGCTCTGATGGCTGCCAAGCTCAAGAAGGGCGACACGGTCGTCGTGCTCACTGGCAAGGACAAGGGCAAGAAGGGCGAGATTTCCGCCGTCATGCCGTCCGAGAACAAGGC
>CAZRQN010000214.1:0-4000 GCA_964602115.1 uncultured Rhodobacterales bacterium | reverse complement strand
CCAAATACCCTCAAAAAGCAGGGAGTCGTGTAGCATGGGATTGAGCAGGGAATTGGTCGGTGTCAACCCGGCGCGCGCAGAATGACGCTTTCCGAAATGAAAGTTCCCCGCAGGACTTTGGGCTTTAGCCGCAGAACGAACACCGCTTGGAAAAGCTGCCGTCTGGCCGCCCGAAGCGTCGCGCGGCTGACTCCAGCGCGACGAGAGAGGTCGCGCAGACCTTGAGGTAGGCCCCTTCGGTCCAGGCACCGGGACGCTGACTTCTACGGGAAATGTGCGGGCAGGTCTTTTGGTGGAGGACGATGTATTTCGGGTCGCCGCCGGGGCGCCGCGTGTTTAGCACATAACCCTCGCGATGCGCGTCAAGCCAGGCGAGATAGCCTGCGTCGTCCCCGTCGAAGACGACGGCGTCTCCCGGTTTCTTGCTCACACCACCCGCTCGACCATCATCTTCTTGATCTCGGCAATCGCCTTGGCCGGGTTCAGCCCCTTGGGGCAGGTCTGGGTGCAGTTCATGATCGTGTGGCAGCGGTACAGCTTGAACGGGTCTTCCAGCCCGTCCAGCCGCTCGCCCGTCGCCTCGTCGCGGCTGTCGATGATCCAGCGGTAGGCATGCAGCAGCGCCGCCGGGCCGAGGTAGCGGTCGGAGTTCCACCAGTAGCTCGGGCAGGACGTCGAGCAGGAGGCGCACATCACGCATTCATAGAGGCCGTCGAGCTTGCGGCGGTCCTCGATCGACTGGCGCCATTCCTTGGCCGGGCGGTTGGTCCTGGTCTCCAGCCAGGGCATGATCGAGGCATGCTGGGCGTAGAAATGGGTGAGGTCGGGAACAAGGTCCTTCACCACCGGCATGTGCGGCAGGGGATAGATGCGGATGTCGCCCTTGATCTCGTCCAGCCCCTTGATGCAGGCCAGCGTGTTGCCGCCGTCGATGTTCATGGCGCAGGAGCCGCAGATCCCCTCGCGGCAGGAGCGGCGGAAGGTCAGCGTCGGGTCGATCTCGTTCTTGATCTTGATCAGCGCGTCCAGAACCATCGGGCCGCATTTGTCGGTATCGACGAAATAGGTATCGACACGCGGGTTCTCGCCGTCGTCGGGGTTCCAGCGGTAGATCTGCACCTTGCGGACGGTCTTGGCGCCTTCGGGCATCGGCCAGGTCTTGCCGGTGCGGACCTTGGAATTCTTGGGCAGGGTGAACTGGACCATCCTGTTTCCTTTCAAATCTCGGGCACGGCGCCGACGGGCGCGGTGGCCAACTCGTCGGGTGTTCCGGCGAGAAAGCCCGCGCGGATCAGGCGGGCGATGTTTTCGGTCTTCTTTTCGGGCGTGGCGCCGCAGCGCGCCAGCCAGCCGAGAATGTCGGCGCGGGCCGCATCCCGATAGGCGCCCTCGTCCCAGCCTGCCCGCAGGTCGGTGCCCAGCGCGGCGAAAAGGTTGAACACGACGTCCAGATCGTAGAGCGCCAGCATCAGGTCGGCGCGGTCGCCGCCATCCGCCATTTCGGCCCTCACCCCGGCGCCGACCGCCTCGTGATAGGCGAGCCGCATGCAGCGCGGCCGGAGTTGCCCGCTGGCAGTGTCGCGACGGGACCGGCGGCGCAGGACATGGATGTCCTGGCTGATGCGGCCCAGAAGCTGCCGCCCGTGGATCGCCGAGCCCTCGGCGAAGACCAGGACCCGGGCGCCGGCATAGGTGGCAAGCTGCTCGGTCAGGCTGCAGGTCCGGGGATCGAGCACCCGGACACCCGCCCGGCGCAGCCGGTCCGCCAGATAGGCCTCGCCGGCATGTCCGCCCTTGCCTTCGGCCGCCATGCCCTCGCGGGAGACATAGACCACGCCCGCCGGCTCCGGCCGCAGCCCGCGCCGCGACGGAAGCGCATCGAGGAGGTCGAGGAAATCCGCCTCGGTCGGCTGGCCCAGCATCTCGCCCTGCGCCGCCACCCGCAGATGCGCGGCGCGCAGCGGCACATCGACCAGGTGGACCTGCGGGCGGTCAAGCCCGTACCAGCCGAGAACCTCCCAGACAAAACCGGGAAGGTCGGCCGCACCGCAACCGGGAACCAGAGTGAAGAGGAAAAGGTCCTCGGGACGGTCGCGCAAGGACTGGGGCAGGCGGCTGAGATGTTCGGCGATCAGATGCCCGAACTGCAGGGACAGCGTGCCGCCCCAGACGGCGTTGCGCTCCAGCGCCTCTGTCGCCGCCGGATCGTCCGGCCGCCGGTCAACGGGAAGGCCGGCGCGACAGTGCCGCACCGCCGTCTGGCGGAAAAAGCGTGGCCAGATCGGACCGCCGCGAAAAATCTGCCCCTTGCGGCGGGTCACGGGCACCACCGGCACATCGCGGAAGTGCTGCATCGCCGCCAGAGCCACCTCAGCCCCTCCAGTCCGGATGGGCGGCGAGCGGGCGGCTGGGCATCTGGCCGGACAGCTGCACCACGCAATTGTCATAGACGGCCGAGGGGTCGTTGCCGAGGACGAAGTCGCTGGAGATCGTGATCTCGGCATTGGCCGCCGGTCCGCCGGCACCGACGCCCACCCCGATCTCGCCGCGCGGGGCCTTGGCCAGCCGCGCCTTCTGCACGCACTGGTCCTCGGCCTGCGTCACCGGGATGGGCCCGCAGGCCACCAGACCGAGAAGTACCGCGATCACCGTCCTGCGCATGGTCATGTCCTCACCGCCTGAAGCCCGGCGCGCGCCACGCAATCGGCCGCAGCCGGCCGTGCCGCGAGCGCGCGGACGTTGTCCTCCGTCACCGTGCCCGGCCGGTTGCCCACATCCCGCGCCAGCGCCTCGACCTCGGGCGGGCTGGCCGCCGCCAGCAGGCAATCGGCTGCGACCTCCGCCTGGGGGGCGGCGTATTGCGCGGAGACGACCGAGACCACCACCGACCGGGCCGCGCGGGCCTTGACCTTGCCCGCCATGTCCTGCGGCGAGCAGGCGGCAAGCAGGAGGAGGGCAAAGGCGGCGCGGCGCATCAATAGACCCGCGCCTTGGGCGCGATCTTTTTCAGGCTGATGCCGCCGTCCTCTTCCCTGGTCAGCGGATCGAGATGCACCGGCCGGTAGTCGAGCGTCACCTTCTCGCCATCGACCCGCGACAGCGAGTGCTTGCGCCAGTTCACGTCATCGCGGTTCGGCCAGTCCTCATGCGCATGGGCGCCCCGGCTTTCCTTGCGCGCCTCGGCGGCGACGATGGTTGCCAGCGCATTGGGCATCAGGTTGGTCAGCTCCAGCGTCTCCATCAGGTCGCTGTTCCACACCAGGCTGCGGTCGGTGACGCGGATGTCGGCCATCCCCTCGGCCACCTTGGTCATCTTCTCCACGCCTTCGGCCAGGGTCCTGTCGGTGCGGAAGACGGCGGCATCCGATTGCATCGTCTTCTGCATCGTCAGCCGCAGTTCGGCCGTGGGCGTGCCGCCGGCGGCGTTGCGGAGCGTATCGAAACGGTCTAGGCACTTGTCCACCTGCGCCTTGTCCACTCCCGGCACCGCCGAGGCGCGGTCCACCACCTGTCCGGCGCGGATCGCCGCCGCGCGGCCGAAGACCACGAGATCGATCAGCGAGTTCGAGCCCAGGCGGTTGGCGCCATGGACCGAGGCGCAGCCCGCCTCGCCCACCGCCATCAGCCCGGGGAAGGTGCGGTCCGGGGCACCGGGTCCGGGGTTCAGCACCTCGCCCCAGTAGTTCGTCGGGATGCCGCCCATGTTGTAGTGCACCGTCGGCAGGACCGGGATCGGCTCCTTGGTGACATCCACGCCGGCGAAGATCTTGGCGCTTTCGCTGATCCCCGGCAGGCGTTCGTGCAGCGCGGCGGGCGGCAGATGGTTGAGGTGCAGGTGAATGTGATCACGCTCCTCGCCCACGCCCCGGCCCTCGCGGATCTCGATGGTCATGCAGCGGCTGACCACGTCGCGCGAGGCGAGGTCCTTGTAGGTGGGCGCATAGCGCTCCATGAACCGCTCGCCATTGGCGTTGGTCAGATAGCCGCCCTCGCCGCGCGC
>CAZRQN010000213.1:0-4028 GCA_964602115.1 uncultured Rhodobacterales bacterium | reverse complement strand
GCTCGCAGGGCCATTTCGAGCTGAATGTCTATAACCCGATGATGGCCTATAACGTCCTGCAGTCGGTCCAGCTTCTCGGCGACGCCGCCTTCAGCTTCACCGACAACATGGTGGTCGGCACCAAGGCCAATGTGGCGCGGATCGAGAAGCTGATGAAGGAAAGCCTGATGCTGGTGACGGCGCTGGCGCCCACCATCGGCTACGACAAGGCCACCAAGGTGGCCAAGACCGCGCACAAGAACGGCACGACCCTGCGCGAGGAAGCCATCGCCCTCGGCTATGTCGATGGCGAGACCTTCGACCGGGTGGTACGGCCGGAGGATATGATCGGGCCGAAGGCGTGACCGGCGAGGTCGTCAATCTCCGCCTGGCGCGCAAGTCCAGGGCGCGGGCCGAGGCCAAGGCCACGGCCGATGCCAATGCCGCCAAACACGGGCTGTCCAAGGCGGAGCGCCGGCAACAGGCGGCAGAGGCGGATCTGGCCGCCCGCCGCCTCGACGCCCACCGGCGCGAGGACGGACCGGCCTGACCTCCCGGGGCGCTGCCGGTGTCAACCTTTTGTTTACCTGAATCGCATGCTCTGCCCCCAGGAGGTGCAGCCATGCCCAGCGACGAGATCACCCTTCGCCAGATCCCCACGGCCGAGCGCTGGCTGGCCCAGCTGTTCCGCGCCCGCGCTGCAGCCGAGGGCAGCATCGTCCGCCGCAGCAGCGCCGATGTGGAGCGGCTTGTCGGGCGCGAGCGCTTCCTGCATGAGATGCGCAGGCGCGGCTTTGCGGTGGTGGAGAATGCCGGGCAGTTCGTCATCTTCTGCAACCGCGAACCGCTGCGCCTCGCGGTCGGGCGGCAAATTCCTTGAAACAAGGAATTTGCAAAAGTCTTGGTTCAAGACTTTTGCCTGCGGCACGGCCGGGCTCCGGCGGAAGGGTTGCTTCCTGAATCCGGCGCGCCGGCTCGCTGCATGGGGTCAGACGGTTCCCGGCGGCAGCGCGACCTTCCCTCCGGCTTTCGATGCATGGCCGGACTGCGCCGCTCGGGCGGGAAGCGTCCCGTGACCGCCCGGCCGGAAAAACGCTCGCTGACCCTGCACGGGCACCGCACCTCGGTGTCGCTGGAGGCGGCCTTCTGGCAGGCCTTCCGCGATCTCGCCGCACGCCGGGGAATGACGCTCAATGCCCTGGCCGCCGAGATCGACGATGCGCGCGCCGCCGATTGCGGACTGGCCACGGCAATCCGGCTGGCGATCCTTGCCGAGCTGCAGTCCCGCGCCGGTCAGTAGATGTAGCGGATCTGGTCGGTCCAGTAGCGTTCCATCCGCTTGAGGCTGGTGTTCACATCCTCGATCTGCGCCGGACCGAGGATGCTGCGCTTGTGCAGGCCTTCGGCATGGCGGGCGAACAGCTCGTTGAGCAGACTGCGCACCCTTCGGCCCTTCTCGGTCAGCCGCACGCGCACCGAGCGACGGTCCACCTCCGAGCGCTGGTGGTGCATGTAGCCGAGATCGACCAGCTTCTTCAGGTTATAGCTGACATTCGAGCCCTGGTAGTAGCCCCGGCTCTTCAGCTCCCCCGCCGTAACCTCGTTCTCGGCGATGTTGAAGAGCAGGAGTGCCTGGACCGGGTTGATCTCCTGGATCGACAGGCGCTCGAACTCGTCCTTGATCACGTCGAGCAGCAGGCGGTGCAGACGTTCGACCAGCGCGAGGCTTTCCAGATAGCCGGACGTGACGATCCGCTGCGTGCCGTCGAGAATCTCCTGTTGCATGGCCCCCTCCAGGCAGAAAACGGGGGGAGAGTCGGCACAAAAAGAAAACATTTCGTAAACTCGTGGCAGACCGGAGGTGCCCTCTGTCCCGGCCGCGCCGGGTCAGCCGCGCCGGCGAAGGGCCGTCGCCTGTGCGATCTGCGCCACGAGATCGGCAAAGGCGGCAGGCGCCGGCGCCTGGCCCATCACCCAGGCCAGGAAGTCGCGATCGGTCTCCTCAAGGAGCGACTCGAACAGATCGAGCGCGCCCGGGGCCATGTCCGGCACCGCCTCGGCCGCGAAGCGACCGAGGATCAGGTCGGCCTCGCGCATGCCCCGGCGGCTGGCGCGCAGCATCGCCCGCTTCCGCCGCGCCTCGATCGCGTCTTGCACCCTTCGCCCCCCGCTCCTATGACGGCGCGCGATCCCGAACGGAGCCCGCCATGGCCTTCCTCTCCGATACCCTTGCCCGCGTCAAACCCTCGGCCACCATCGCGGTGACCAACAAGGCGCGCGAACTGGCCGCCGCCGGGCGCGATGTCATCGGCCTCGGCGCCGGCGAGCCGGATTTCGACACGCCGGACTTCATCAAGGAAGCGGCCAAGCGGGCGATCGACGAGGGCAAGACCAAATACACCGCCGTGGACGGGATTCCCGAGCTGAAGAAGGCGATCTGCGACAAGTTCGCCCGCGAGAACGGGCTGACCTATACGCCGGCGCAGATCACCGTGGGCACCGGCGGCAAGCAGGTGCTCTACAACGCGCTGATGGCGACGCTGAACCCCGGCGACGAGGTCATCGTGCCTGCCCCCTACTGGGTCAGCTATCCCGACATGGTGCTGCTCGCGGGCGGCACGCCGGTGACCATCACCTGCGGCATCGAAAGTTCCTTCAAGCTGACGCCGGCGCAGCTTGAGGCGGCGATCACGCCCAGGACGAAATGGCTGATCTTCAACTCGCCCTCCAACCCGACGGGCGCGGCCTATACCCGGGCGGAGCTGAAGGCTCTGACCGAGGTGCTGATGCGGCATCCGCAGGTGTGGATCATGTCCGACGACATGTACGAGCACCTGGTCTTCGACGGGTTCGAATTCACCACGCCGGCGCAAGTCGAGCCGGGGCTCTACGACCGCACGCTGACCTGCAACGGCGTCTCCAAGGCCTATGCGATGACCGGCTGGCGCATCGGCTATGCCGGCGGCCCCGCGCATCTGATCAAGGCGATGGGCACGGTGCAGTCGCAATCGACCTCCAACCCCTCTTCGGTCAGCCAGTATGCCGCGCTCGCGGCGCTGACCGGGCCGCAGGATTTCCTCGGCCCCTTCCGCGAGGCCTTCCAGCGCCGCCGCAACCTGGTGGTGGAGATGCTGAACGCGGCACCGGGCATCGTCTGCCCCAAGCCCGAAGGCGCCTTCTATGTCTATCCCGACATTTCCGGCTGCATCGGCAAGACCTCTCCGGCCGGCGTGAAGATCACCGACGACGAGACCTTTGCCACCGCGCTTCTGGAAGAGGCGGGCGTGGCGGTGGTCTTCGGCTCCGCCTTCGGCGTCAGCCCGAACTTCCGCGTCTCCTACGCCACTTCGGACGAGGTGCTGAGCAAGGCCTGCACCCGCATCCAGCAGTTCTGCGCCGGACTGCGCTGATCAGGCCGCAGGACGCCGGCGACTCAGGCCGAACGCAACCGCCGTGCCGGCAAGCAGCAGGCCGGAGGCGGGGAGCGGGACAGAGGACGGGACTTCGGAAATCGCGTAGGTCCACTGTGACGGGCCGGCGCCGATCGCTCCGGTCGACAGGAACTGCCAGTTCGCACTGCCGCCATCTGCGATCCCGGCTATGTTCGGGATCAGGATGATCGAGACGATGGCGCCAACTGGGAAGGCCTGGAACGGGACGTAGGTCATCCCGGAAAAGGTCGCGAGTTCCCCTACGCCGAACATCCCGTCATTGTCGGTGTCGTTGAACGTCAGCCAGAAGCTGGTGAACTGCGTGGCATTGGTGGTCGTCGCGTCGAGCCGCAGGGTCGCGGCCTGACCCGGTGCACCAATTGCGCTGGCTGCGGCGACGGCAAGGGCGAATGACTTCATCACGTTCTCCGAAATGTGCGGCGCATTAGTCCGCAGGAAAGTGGCAACAAGATGTCGCCAGCGCAAGTGTTCCACTGTCGGCTCGCGCGCCTAGCGCACCGGGCCTCCGGCAGCGTCCCGGCCTGCCGGAACCGGGCTGGAGTTGCTAGAGCGTGATCGCCTCATGCTGAAGCATATCCTGCATTGGCGAGGTAGTTT
>CAZRQN010000212.1:0-4083 GCA_964602115.1 uncultured Rhodobacterales bacterium | reverse complement strand
GGGGGCGGGAAGCCGCCCCCTTGCTTCCCCCAAGCGGCGAAGCCGCGCGGGAGCGGTCAGAGTTCGACCTCGTCAGGTGCGCTGGCCGGGGGCAGGGGTGGCGGGGGCGGGGCGCCCGGGCGGCGGCGGATCAGGATGTCACCGTTCGGCAGGCGCTCGGGCGGCAGGTAGCGGTCGAGGTCGTCCACCAGCGCCAGGATCGAGCGCAGCACCGGCTCGGCCTCTTCCATCGTCCGGGCCATCTCGTCCAGCGCCGGGGCCATCTCGCGCATCAGCCCTTCGAACAGGAGCTTGGTCCCCTGTTCCATCAGGCTCGGCCCGTCGTCCTTCGGCGCATTCTCCTGCGCCCCGGCGGCGGGCGCGGCGAGGGCGGCGAGAAGGGCGAGGGGCAGCATCCGGCGCATCCTCCGAATATGCGCCCGCCCGGTGACGGTTTCAATGCAGCGGCAGGTCGAGCGTCACCGGGAAGTGATCCGAGGCGGTCAGCAGCGCATCGCGCAGGGTGGCATTGCGCGCGATGTCGGGGTCGTTGAACGGATGCCAGATGCGCCAGTCGGGCCGGCGGGCCAGCAGGGCGGGCGAGACCATGATGAAATCCAGAAGCGCCTCGAAATACCGCCGCGCCGGCTTGAGATAGAAGCGCGAGGTCGTGGGCGCGATTCCCACCCGGCGCTGGAGCGCCATGGCCGCATGCGGATCGTGAAGCCGCGTCGCGCCGCGCCCCATGACGATTTCCACCCCGGAGCGGCCGAACAACTCCTCGTATTCGTCCAGCCCCGGGCCGTCGTTGAAGTCGCCCATGACGATCAGGTCGTCGCCGGCGGCCAGATGCTCCTGCACCCGCACCCGGATCCATTCGCATTCGGCGATCTGCTTGCGGCGGTTCTCCACCGCGACCAGCCGCTCCTCGGCGGCATCGCGGGCGCCATGGGCAGCCTTGGACTTGGCATGCACCCCGATCAGCCGCAGTTCCCGTCCGCCGGCTGGCGCCACCGCCAGTTCCAGCGGCGGCTTGGACAGGCGCAGCACCGGGTCGGTGCCGTGCCAGGCGCCCTCGAAGGTCGGGCTGCCGCGCGGATCGTGGCGGAGGCTCATCCGCGCCGGATCGTAGAGAAAGGCGATCTCCTGCTCGCTGTCGCTGGCAAAGCCGATCACCGCCCGGTTCTGGCGCAGGCCCTGCAGATGGGCGAAGCGTTCCAGCGCCCTTGTGGTCGAGCGCCGGCCATTGGTGTCCGGCGCCTCGATCACCATCAGCCCGTCAGCATCCAGCGCGGCCAGTACCGTGCCGATCGCGGCGAGCTGTTCGCCCCGGCTGACATGATAGCGCGCCGAGGGCTGGCCATCGGCCAGGGGGCGCCCCTCGTCGTCGAAAAGCGCGTTGAACCACTCGACGTTCCAGGTCGCCAGCCGCAGAATCCCGTCAGGCCGCATGGCGCTGCCGGATGGCCTCCCAGGCGAGATTGACCGCCACCAGCCGGTCCTCGGCCAGCTTCACCGCCTCTTCGGGAAGGCCCCGGGCGATCAGCCGGTCGGGATGGTTGGCGCGCACGGCCGTCTTCCAGGCTTCGCGCGCCGCCTCCAGCGGAGCGCCGCAGGCCAGGCCCAGCACCTCGAACGGGTCGCAGCCTCCCGGCGGCAGGACCCGGGCGCGGATCGCCGTCAGGGCTTCGCCCGCGACACCGAAAATGCCTGCCACCTCGGCCAGGAATTCCTCCTCGGCGGGGTGCAGCATGCCATCGGCGGCGGCGATCCGGTGCAGCCCCTCCAGCACATCGATCAGCACCTGGTGGTCGGGACTGTCGAACATGGCGCGGATCTTGCGCGCATAGGCGTCGAAACCGGCCACGTCCTGCCGCGCGAGGTCGAAGACCCGGGCGGCGTTGCGCTCCTCTTCCGGCGCGATGATGAAGATGCGCCGCGCGGCGGCAACCTCGTTCACGCTGACCTGCCCGTCGGCCTTGGCCATCTTGGCTGCCAGCGCGATGACCGCGATGGTGAAGGCGACCGAGCTTTCCGGCGCCGAAGGGACCGTGCCGCGCAGCCGGTCGAAGAGGGAAACCAGCCCCTCGCCCCGTCCGAGCGCCGCCAGTGCCTCGCTGATCCGCGTCCAGACCGACATCCCCGAGCGCTCCCCTTTCCGGCGGACCACCATAGCCGCTCAGACGCGGGCGAACAGGGGCGTCGTTGCGGAACGCGCCGGGGAGCGGGGCCGGGGGCGCGCCCTGGCCGGCGCAGCCCGCGCCCCTGGGCCGCCGGGCGGAAGGGCTTTTCCGGAGGTCACGCCCTTGGGGCCGGCGCCGCTGCGGGTGTCACCATGGCACGGGGCCGTTCTCGTCCGAGAAGGTGCCGGTCGGGCCGTCCGCGCCGATCAGCGCCAGGCGAACCGCCTCGCGGGCGCCTTGCTGGACGCTGCGCGCGCCCGAGAAGTTGTTGAGCGCCGTCGCCGTATGGCCGGGGCAGGCGGTGTTCACCTTGATGTTCGTCCCCTCCAGGGCAAAGGCGAAGGACAGGGAAACCGCATGCGCCGCCGATTTCGAGGTGGAGTAGGTGCCGTACATGGCGCGATGCGCATTGCCCGGGGCGGAGATCCAGGCCAGCGAGCCGCCGGTGCTGCCGATGTTGACGATGCGCCCCGCCGGGGCCTGCCGCAGGAGCGGCAGCATCGCCTGCGTCACCGCGATCAGGCCGAAGACATTCGTCTCCCACACCGCGCGGATGTCCTCCATCGCAGCCTTTGTCAGGTTGTTGACGTCGAAATTGGACGGGAAGGGCGCGTCCGAACTGCCGGGGCGGCTGACGCCGGCGTTGTTGACCAGCACATCCAGCCGGCCGAACTCGGCGGCGATGCGCGCCGCCGCCGCCGCGATCGAGGCCGGATCGGTCACGTCCAGCTGGATCGCATGGGCATCGGGGCCGATCTCCGCCGCCGCCGCCTGGCCCTTCTCCAGCCGGCGCGACCCGACCAGCACGGCCAGCCCATGCGCCGCGAGGTCCTTGGCGATCTGCAGGCCGATGCCCTTGTTGGCGCCTGTCACCAGCGCCACGGATTTGGTGGTCATTCGGTTTCCCTTGCTGCTGTCGCTCTGGCCCGACGGGCCGGGGCGGGTTATCCTGTAAATGGAAGCGCGTTCCGATTCACATATGGAACATAGTTCCGCTTAGCAAGGGGGACTTCTTGGCCACCGGACCACGCCCGCCATCCGTCGATGCCGGCCCGCAGCAGGGCGGGGCTGTCCGAGGCATCCGCGCCGATGCGCGGCGCAATCTCGATGCGCTGCTGGAGGCGGCCAAGGCGGTCTTTGCGCAATCCGGGGTCGATGCGCCGGTGCGCGACATCGCGCAGAAGGCGGGTGTCGGCGTCGGCACCTTCTACCGCCATTTTCCGGACCGGGCGGGCCTGATCGCCGCCGTCTTCCGCCGCGAGGTCGATGCCTGCGCCGAGGCCGCGCCGCAGCTTTCGGCAGAGCTTCCGCCCTTCGAGGCCATGGCCGCCTGGCTGCAGGTCTTTTCCGGCTTCATCACCACCAAGCGCGGCCTAGCCTCGGCCCTCCACGCCGGCAGCCCGGTCTTCGAGAGCCTGCCGGCCTATTTCGACCAGAAGCTCCGCCCTGCGCTGGCGCGCCTGCTGGCCGAGGCCGTGGCCGCCGGCGACGCGCGCGGGGATGTCGAGGCCGACGACATCATCGGCGCCGTGGCCAGCCTGTCGATGGCGCAGAAAGCCGGCCGGCCGGAGCAGACGCGCCGGATGGTCGCGCTGTTCACCGACGGGCTGCGCCGCCGGGAAACGTGAGAGCGCGACGGGGATCGCGTGAAACCCTCGGTCTGAACGACCCGACGAGCGCGTGCCGCAGACAGCTGGATTCGCTTGAGCGCGCCAAACCCCGCCCCGGGCTTGACCCGGGGCCTCGCCGCCAACCCGCGCCGCCACCGGGGCGAGAGGCCCCGGGTCAAGCCCGGGGCGGGTGTTCCTGGTCTCGATCAGGCGCGACACGCCCTGAACCCCGCCCGCCTGTGGAGCGGCAATGGCCCGGCCCGAACACCGGCGCGCGGCCCGTTAAACAATTAATCTTGCTTGCCAAACCC
>CAZRQN010000211.1:0-4123 GCA_964602115.1 uncultured Rhodobacterales bacterium | reverse complement strand
ACAGAAAACCACAACACGCCGCCCTCACAAAGCCCGTGTCGTGTAGTGTGGGGTTAGGTAAGAAATTGCCTGGAGTTGACGGGGCGTTTGGCGACGGGAGGCCCGTCGCCTATCGCGCCTCGTCCCAGCGCTCCGGCTGGCGGTCATAGCCGATGTAGAGCGGGTGCTGCGGCGCGCCGGCCTTGGTGAGGCCGAGGTGATGGAGCGGGCGGCCGGTGGCGCGCAGCAGGCGTTCCACGGCCGGGCCGCGTCCGAGATGGGCGCCGTGGTTGCCCCAGGCGCAGAGGATCAGGCCCTCGCCCACCCAGTCCGTCGCGCTGTCGCGGAGGGCGGCGTCATTCTCCGGCCCCACCGGATCGGCCTCCGCCCGCATCACCCTCGGGTCGGTGGCGCGGAAGGCGAAAATGTTGGTGACGCGGAAGGCGCCATAGCCCAGCGCCCGTGCCCGGCGCTCGCAGCGCTCCACCGTCGGGTCGTTCTGCATCTCGGTGGCGGTGGAGGGATTGAGCATGACGAAAAGCGCCCGGGGGCCGGAGGGATCCCAGGTGCGGGTGAGCAGGTAGCGCCAGCGCTCGCAGGGGGAATAGACGGCGGAGGAGGCCGCATCGCCCTTGAGATGGTGCCTTTCGCTCATGCGAAGACGCGGGAGGGATGCAGGCAGCCGCCGCGATACTGGCCGACAGCCACGGCGCGGCCCTCGAAACTCGCCCAGGCCTCGGCATCGAACTCCAGCCCCCGCGTCACCTCTCCGGGGTTGCCGTGGCGCAGGCGCACCGCGCCAAGGGGGGTGGCGGGCAGTTCCGGCAGGCCGGCAAGCGCCACTTCCAGCGGCAGCAGGCGGTCGTCGAGCGCCGGCGTCCGCGCCAGCGCCTCGACCTCGGCGAGCGTGAGGCCGTCTTCGGCGCGGAACGGGCCGGAGCGGGTGCGGCGCAGGTGGACGACATGGGCGAGGCAGCCCAGCGCCCGGCCGAGATCGCGGGCGATGGCGCGGACATAGCCGCCCTTGCCGCAGGTCATCACCAGATCGGCATGGTCGGCGTCGGGCCGGGCCACGAGGTCCAGCCGCGCCACATGCAGCGGCCGGGGGGCGAGGTCCATCACCTCGCCGGCGCGGGCAAGGTCATAGGCGCGCTCGCCCTTCACCTTCACCGCCGAGACCTGCGGCGGCACCTGGAGGATGTCGCCCCGGAAGGCTTCGAGCGCTGAGGCGATCCCGGCGTCCGAGGGGCGGAGGCCCGAGCTTGCCGTCACGTTGCCGGAGGCGTCGTCGGTCGAGGTCTCGGCGCCGAGGCGGATGCGGAAGGCATAGGTCTTGTCCGCCTCCATCAGCCAGGGGATGGTCTTGGTCGCCTCGCCCAGCGCCACGGCAAGCACGCCGGTGGCATCGGGATCGAGCGTGCCGGCATGGCCGGCCTTCTGGGCACCGAGCGCCCAGCGCACCTTGCCCACCACGGCGGTGGAGGTGATGCCGGCGGGTTTGTCCACCACCAGCCAGCCGGAAACCGCCCTGCCCTTGCGCGCCATCTCAGCCCGGGTCCCCCGTCTCGTCCCCCGCCTGATCCTCGACAAGGCCGACGATCGGCCCCATGGCAAAGCCCCAGTCGTCGCGGCCAAGCTCCGGGGCGTAGAGCCGGGAAATCTGGCCGTCGAAATAGAGCGCCTGGGGCAGGCCGAGCCGGTCGCGGAAGAAGCGGGCGAAGGCGTGGAAGTTCACCGGCCCGTCCGAGATGGCGAAAACGGCGCGGTCGCCTTCGGCCGTGACGCCGACGCCGTTGCGGATGAAGCGGCTGTCGCTGTCGGCCAGGAAGCGCGGGTGCAGCTCGCCACCGATCACCAGCATCGGGCCGGACTGGGTGGCATGCCGGCAGTCGGGCGGGCGTTTCTTGAAGGCGCGCGATTCGATGACCGCAAAGCCTGCATCGGTGATGCAGAAGACACCGTTCGGCCTCAGGCCGAAATTGCCCGGCCCGGCGGCGGTGACCAGCGGGGCGGCTTCGCGGCGGTTCTCGATATAGAGGCCGACCGGCCGGCGATCCTCGTGGTACATGCCGGCGTTCATCGCGAAGGCGAGGCGCTTGCCCTCACCCGCCAGCGCGGCATCGACGCGGGCGAAGCTGCCATGCACGGCGCCGTCGGGGGCGGTGAGGAACAGCCGCAGGTCCTGCCCGGCCTGCACCTCGCAGACAGCGTAGGACATGCCCTCGAACGTGTCGCTGCGGCAGGTGGCGGCGGCGGGGGTGGCGAGCACCGCCAGACCGGCGACAACAAGGAGCCGCAGGCGCCTCCCTCCCCCCACCGTGGGGGAGGGATGGGGTGGGGGGGCTGCGGTTCGGGATGGGGAAGCGCCGGCCCCGGCGTCCCTTCCATGCCGGAGCCGGCCGCTCAGCGCCCGATGCAGGCTCCGAAGCCCCATCTCATTCCTCGTCCGGGGTTTCGAGGTCGCGCGCCACCTTGGGATCGGCGAACATCTTCCGGGTCGCGTCCAGCCGGTCGAAGGTCTCGTCGGGGCGGAAACGCAGGTCGGGGGCGAATTTCAGCGTCATCGCCGCCGCCACCCGCGAGCGCAGCGTGCCCCGGTTGCGGGCCAGCGCGGCGATGGCGCCGTCGATGTTGCCGCCGCCGAGCGGCATCACGAAGACGGTGGCGACCTTGAGATCGGGGGAGACGCGCACCTCGCCCACGGTCAGGCTGATGCCCTGCAGGTCGGGGTCATGGATCTCGCCGCGCGCCAGCACCTCGCTGAGGGTGCGGCGGATCAGTTCGCCGACGCGGAGCTGGCGCTGCGAGGGGCCGTTGGCGGTGCTGGGGCGGGATTTCGACATGGGCGCGGGATAGGCCCTTTCGCCGCCCGCCGCAACGCTTGCGGGGCGGGGCGGGCGCTTGTAAGCCGCTCGTCGCTCCCCCGCGCGCGCTCCCCGCCTTCCGTGCGGGGTGGCAGGGCCGGGGAGCGGAACGCGGCGGGAGGAAGCCATGGACGCACCCGGGATCGTCATCACCGGCGCCTCGGGGCGCATGGGGCAGATGCTGGTGCGGCTCGCCGCCGCCAGTTCCGCCGTGCGGCTGGTGGGCTGCATCGAGCGCGAAGGCCATGCCTGGATCGGCCAGGACATCGGCACGGCCATGGGCGGGTCCGAGATCGGCGTGAAGGTCACGGACGATCCGCTGCCGGTCTTCGCCCGGGCGCAGGGGGTGATCGACTTCACCGCCCCCGCCGCGACGGTGGAATTCGCCGCGCTGGCCGCCCAGGCCCGCGCGGTGCATGTCATCGGCACCACCGGGCTTGAGGAGCCGCATCTGGCCAGGATCGCCGCCGCCGCCCGCCATGCGGTGATCGTGCGGGCCGGCAACATGAGCCTCGGGGTCAACCTGCTGGTCGGGCTGGCCCGCAAGGTCGCCCAGGCGCTCGATGCCGACTGGGATGTCGAGGTGGTCGAGGCCCATCACCGGATGAAGGTCGATGCCCCCTCGGGCACCGCGCTGATGCTGGGCGAGGCGGTGGCCGAGGGGCGGGGCGTCCGCCACGACGAGGCCCGGGTCTCCGGCCGCGACGGGATCACCGGACCACGCGGCCGGGGGACGATCGGCTATTCCGCGATCCGCGGCGGCGACATCGTCGGCGAGCATGACGTGATCTTCGCCGGCGAGGGCGAGCGGGTGATCCTGCGCCACGTCGCCACCGACCGCGCGATCTTCGCCCGGGGCGCGCTCCGGGCGGCGGTCTGGGGCCAGGACAAGCGCCCCGGCGAATACACGATGGCAGACGTGCTCGGCCTCTGAGGCCCGGCCCGCCCCGCGCCGGGCTCCGCCCCCTCGGCGGCAGGAGGAGGTCGGTCCCCACAGGGTGCCGCAATCCTGCCGCTCACGCGGATGGCGGGGTGCCGCGACCCGCCCCGCAATTCCCACCCCGCAAAGGGAAGGGGAAGCGCCCTGTTCCACCACCTCGCAGGGGATCGCCGCGCCACCCGCGACAGGACGCCGCACCGGGCGGGTCCGGCCATGAGGTCCAGCCGCGCGCCGCCCCTGCCCTCCCCACGGCAAGAGCGGAGGCGCCCGACGCCGCCTTCCTCGCCGGGCGCGCACCGCGCCGCGCGCGACCAGAGGCCGCGCGTCGCAGGTCCACCCC
>CAZRQN010000210.1:0-4142 GCA_964602115.1 uncultured Rhodobacterales bacterium | reverse complement strand
CCTTGGTTAGGGGAGTCGCAATCCTCAACAGGGCGCGCGCCGTCTTAGGAATCGGCCCCGGATGGCGGCTGTACCGCAGCGCTGTGCGAGCGTTCTGCCGCCCAGCGGTTGAGCCAGGCGAGGCCGGCCAGCGCCAGGCCGAGGCCGAGGAAGGAGAAGACCCGCGTCAGGCCGGTGAGATGCGCCCCGTCGATCAGGAAGACCTTGGCGACGGTCAGCCCGATCACCCCCATCGCCAGCCGCCGCAGCCCCGGCGAGCTCCGGGCGATGGCCTGCCAGAGCAGCCCCGCGCCGAGCAGCGTCATCGCCACCGTATAGGCGTAAAGCTCGGGCTGGGTCACGCCGGGTACGGTCAGGTCAGGGCCGCGCACCAGCCGGCGGATTTCCAGCGCCGCCCAGAGGAGAAGGAGCGCCGCCCCGGCGGCGCGCAGCGGCAGGCGCATCCGCGCTGCTTGCCAGCGGGCCGAAAGGATGAGGACGAGCCCCGGCACGGCATAGGCCAGCGCCAGCGAATCGAGCAGCGGCGGGCCGAGGACCAGATGGGAACCGTTCCACTGCACATCGAGGGGCGTGGCGAGCGTCACCGCCCGCAGGAGGGTCAGGGCCGCCAGCAGCCCGGCGATCAGGGCCACGCCGAGCCGCAGCCAGCGCACCGGGCGCGGCGCGCCGGGCACCTGCGCCAGCGCCGCCTGCGACAGGGCCAGGCACAGCCAGGGCAGCGCGACCAGCGTCAGCCCCCAGTGGCTGTCGAGTGAGGCGTCGCTGCCATAGCGTTGCAGCCAGCGCGCGAGGCAGATGGTGACGAACAGCGCGAGCGTGGTGCCCGCGCCGGCGGTCAGCGCGGCGCGCGTGACCGGCCGGGATCGGGCGTCCAGCATCTGCCAGGCGGCCAGCAGGCCGGCCAGCGCTCCGACATGGGCCAGCGCAACCTGCCCGAAGGGCGCGTCGAGCGACCAGGGAATTCCGGGGTCGGCGCCCAGCCGGTAGAGGATGACGGCGAGGCCGAGCTGGATGAAGCCTGCGAATTCCTTCAGGTCGAAGCGGCGATCGAGCGCGGCGGAGGCCGCCACCAGCACCGCCAGCGCCAGGGTCAGCGCCGCCTTGGTGGTCAGCACGAACAGCGCCAGCGCGACCAGGCACAGCGCGGCCAGCGCCGCATGGGCGGTGCGGCGGCGGTTCTCGCCGTCCAGGCGGGCGAAGGTGACGGCCAGGAAGGTCGCTCCGGCGGCATGGGCCATGATGACCAGCGCCCAGGGCCAGGCCGCCGGCCAGCCCACCGCCGGCCGCCAGAAGATCTCGACCAGCACAAGGAGGAGCGGGGCGAAGGCGACGGCGGCAAGGCCATAGCCGATGCCCGTGCGCCCCGGTCCGTCGTGCCGGGCGCGCAGGGCGAAGGCGCCCGAGACCACCGCCGCCATGACGACGATGGGCCAGAAGGCCTCGCCCTGGGTCTCGGGGAAGAGGCCCTGCGCCCAGAGGGCGTTGGCGAAGGTCATGTCGTCCATCTGCGCGCCGGCGCGGGCGAGAAGGCCGAGCGCGGGGAGTGCGGCGAGATCGGCCAGCCCGCGCGCCTCCGCTGTCCACAGCGCGACGGCAAGCGCCAGCGTGGACAGGGCGCCATAGACGAGAAGGTCCTCGGCGGCGCTGGCCGCAGCGAAGGCCAGGGCAAGGCTGGCCACCGCCAGCGTGCCGGCGGCGAGCCTGACGGGGAAGACCGGCCAGCGGCCGGCGGCCCCGGCCTCGGGCCTTCCGGCCAGAGCCTCGACGACGGTGGGGCCGGGGCTGGAGGGGCGCAGCGTCAGGTCGGGAAGGGCGATGGCCAGAAGCGGCAGCAGCACAAGCTGGGCCAGCCAGAGGGGCAGGGACGAGGTGCCGGAAGCCTGGACGAGCAGGCCGGCACCGAAGGACAGGACCAGCGCCAGGACGGAGATCCAGGCCCAGCGCCGGAACGCGTCGATGGTCAGTCCCACCCCGGCAATCAGGGTGAAATAGAGATGCAATGGCCCGTTCTCGGCGCTGTTGCCGCCGACCATGAAGGGGGCGAGTGTCGCTCCGATCAGGCCGAGCGCGGCGAGGAGCGGGCCATGCCGCCAGCCAAGGACGATGGCCAGCGCGCCCACCGCGACCAGCCCGGCGAAGGCAGGGACCGGGCCGATCAGGCCGAAGAGCTGGCGCGCCGCCACCACGGCGGCGAAGAGTGCCACCACCCCGGCGCCGGCAAAAGCGGCGGGCAGATAGGCCAGGCTGCGGTCGCCCCGCGCCTCCTGCCGGCGGCGCAGCCATTCGCCGAACAGGACCAGCGCCGCGCCAAAGGCGAGGCCGGCGAGGATGCGCATCCCCGGCGACAGGAGCCCGCGCTCCACCCCCCATTGCACGAGGAACACCCCGGCCAGCGCCAGCGACAGGCCGGAGATGGCATAGACGAGGTTCTCGCGCAGCCAGGCGCCCAGCGCCGCGAGGCGGTCGCCGCTGACGACCAGCGGGCGGTCCTGTCCCGGATCCGCCGCCATGGGCTCGGCCGCCTCGGGGGCCGGGGGCTGCGCTGCCTCCGGATCAGCATCCGGCGTGGCTTCGGCCGGCTGCGGCGGCAGTTCGGCGGCAGGGGCGGCGACCGGATCGGATGCGGGCGCAGCCAGTTGTGCGGCGGCGGGCGCGCCTTCGGCGGAGCCGGGCGCTGGCGGCATCGGGCCGGCCTGCGCCATCTGCTGCTGCAGCAGGGCGAGGCGGTCGCCCAGCCCGCGCAGCTCGCGCTCGAGCGAACCGGTGCGGTGGCGGAGGCGGGCCTGGCCGACGAGCAGGACGATGATCATCACCGGGACGGCGAGGACCACCAGAGCCAAGAGCACCAACAGGCCGTCCACCCACGCCTCCCGCTTTCCGGGCCACACTAGTCCGGCTCTCCGGGAAGGCGCAATCGGCGGAGCGCGTTACTCCGCCTGGCTGCGGTCGAAGAGCCCGGCCAGCGCCCGGCTGACGAGGAGGGAGACCCCGGGCCTGGGCAGGGCCGCGAAGGGCATCGGACGGCAGACCTCCATCGCCGCCAGCCCGACCCTTGCAGTCAGGGCGCCGTTGACCACGCCCTCCCCGAAACGGCGGGAGATCCTGGACAGGAGCCCGCCACCGGCGACGGAATGGATCAGGTCGTCGGTCAGCGCCAGCGCCCCGGTGGCGACCAGATGGGTGAAGACCCGGCGCAGCAGGCCCCAGGCGCCGAGCGTGCCCGCGCGGCCGCCGTAAAGCTCGGCCAGCCGCCGGATCATCCGCAGATTGGCGAACAAGGCGGTGGCCACATCGGCCAGCGCCAGCGGCACCAGCGCCGTGACCAGCGCCACCTGGCGGGCCGCCGTCTCGATCTCCGCCCGGGCGCGGAGGTCGAGCGGGCCGAGAAGCTCGGTCTCCGCGAGATCGAGCAGCGCGTCGGCATCGAAGACCTCGGCCTGCCGGGCGCGCAGGCGGTCGAGCCCCCAGGCGAGATCGGGCCGCCCGCCGTAGAGCCGCGCCACCGCCGCGACCACCCGCTGCGCCTCGGCCAGGGGCGCCACGCGGGCCGCTCCCGCCTCGGCGCGGAGCCGGTCGATGCGCGCCAGCCGCAGGAAGGCGCCGAACTCGCGCAGGGCGAGGAGCAGGAGCGCCAGCGCCGCGAGCCCGGCCAGGGCCAGCGCGGTACCGCCAAGCAGCGTGTTGCGGGTCAGGAGCCCGGCGAGGAAGTCCCACAGGACCACGCCCAGCACGAGGGAGGCAAAGCCCGACAGCGCCCAGGCGGCGAAGCGGCCGAGCGCGCTGTTCCGGCGCCCCGGCATCTGGCGGACCAGCCGCAGCATCGCCGCCTCTGCCTCCGGCTCGGGCACCGGCGGCGCCTCGCCCGGCGAGGGCGGCGGGCCGTCGAGTTCGATCAGCACGGGGCGAGGCGCGGGCGGGACCATGCCCCTAGGTGCGCAGCCCCGGCGCAACCGTCAAGGGCCGCCCGCCAGAGATGACCGATGCCTTAGGGAACGGCGATCGGTTCGAATTCGCGCTTCCCCGGGAAACTCCGCGTCAGGCCGGGAACGGCGGGGCCAACCGAGGCGGGCGCCATCACCACCACCTCATCATGGAATGGATCGGCTGGGCTGCCGGGGTCTCGTCGTGACGCTCCCGCCCTC
>CAZRQN010000209.1:0-4153 GCA_964602115.1 uncultured Rhodobacterales bacterium | reverse complement strand
AGCATCAGCTTGGCGTCCTCGCCCACGGCGAGGACCTGTTTCGTGCCATCCTTGACGTGGTAGGCCACGACCGAGGGCTCGTTGAGCACGATCCCCTTGCCGCGCACATAGACCAGCGTGTTGGCCGTGCCGAGATCGATCGCCATGTCAGACGAGAACAGGCCAAAGACCATGGGTGACGTCTCCGAAAGAGGATGAGGGCGCCGAGTCGCGGTCCCTCCGGAAGCGTGCTCATCTAAGGGGAGCCCGGAGAGAAGGAAAGGGGCGCGCGGGTGCCGGAGGGGCCAGCCAGCCGTCCGATGCCGCGCGGACGGCGGCAGAATTGTTCGAAAAGGAAAGCCGGCGGCACAGATCGTGCCATTACGATCCGCACTACCATACAGCAATACCGGAAAAGGACAAACTGTGCAGGAAGGTCACGGCTTCGTGGGAAACCGAAGGGATGGGTGGCAGGATGTACTTGACGCCGGTCCCGCCAGAAGCGTTCCATTTTTCGGACCGCCACGTCCTGCGGCCGCCAATCCCCGGCGCCGATGCTGACCCCGAAGCTGGCCACGACGCTCCGCACCTATGACGCGCATGGTTTCCTCGCCGATGCGCTCGCCGGCATCACGGTGGCGATGGTGGCCTTGCCGCTCTCCATCGCACTTGCCATCGCCTCCGGGGCGACCCCGGCACAGGGGCTGGTCACGGCCGTTGTCGCCGGCTTCCTGATTTCGGCGCTCGGCGGCTCGCGCGTCCAGATCGGCGGGCCGACAGGGGCCTTCATTGTCGTTGTCGCCGGGGTGATCGCGGCGCATGGCTATGCAGGACTTGTGACCGCAACCTTTCTCGCCGGGCTTCTTCTGGTCGTCGCCGGGCTGCTTCGCGCCGGGCGGCTTGCGGTCTTCGTACCCGAGGCGGTCGTCAATGGCTTCACCCTCGGTATCGCGGCGATCATCGCCGCCAGCCAGATCAAGGACCTGTTCGGCCTGACGCTTTCGGACGAGCCGGCCGACCTGATCCACCGGCTGCCCGCGCTCTGGGCGGCTCGCGGCTCGGCTTCGCCCTCGGCGTTTGCGGTCGGGCTGGTGACGATCCTGCTGATTCTGCTGCTCCGGTGGCGGTTGCCGCGCTTCCCCGGCCTGATCGTCGCTGTCGCCGCAGCCTCGGCGCTGGCCGCCGGCTTGCCGGAGGTGGAGACCGTCTGGCATAGGTTCGGCGACCTGCCGCACGCCTTGCCGGTGCCGACGCTGCCGGACCTTTCCCCGGCGAAGATCCTGCCTCTCCTGCCTTCCGTCCTTACCATCGCCTTCCTCGCCGGGATCGAGTCGCTCCTGTCGGCGATGGTTGCCGACCGGATGATCGGCGGCCGCCACCGTCCGAATGCCGAGCTTCTGGCGCAGGGCGTGGCGAACACGGTGTCGGCGCTCGTCGGCGGCCTGCCCGCGACCGGCGCCATCGCCCGCACTGCGACCAATGTGCGTGCCGGGGGGCGGACGCCGGTTGCAGGCATGATCCATGCGGTCGTGATCCTGCTGGTGATGATCTACGCCGCGCCGCTGGCCGGAAAGCTGGCCCTGCCGGCGCTGGCCGGCGTGCTCCTGGTCACCGCCTGGACGATGAGCGAGCCTCACAAGTGGAGGGGGTACCTGGCTACACCGTGGAGCGAGCGCTTGCTTCTGGTGCTGACCTTCCTCCTGACGCTTCTCGTTGACCTGACCGTCGCCATCGGTGTCGGTGTGGCCTTGGGTCTGGTCTTCCGCAGATTGGACCGCAAGGGCAGGCCCGGGACCCTGCCGTCAGGAGACTGAGCGATGGTGAAGGGGAAGGTGGCGCTGGTAACCGGGGCGGGCAGCGAGGGCGGGATCGGCTTCGCCATCGCCCGGGCGCTGGCCGGTGCGGGGGCGCGGGTGGCGATCAGCTCCACCACCGGGCGCATCCACGAGCGCGCCCGCGCGCTTGGCGCCTTCGGCGTGGCGGCAGACCTGACC
This sequence comes from uncultured Rhodobacterales bacterium, assembly GCA_964602115.1. Classification (GTDB taxonomy): domain Bacteria; phylum Pseudomonadota; class Alphaproteobacteria; order Rhodobacterales; family Rhodobacteraceae; genus JANOGU01. The sequence continues at coordinate 2,180 of CAZRQN010000209.1, read as the reverse complement.
CTGCCCGGTGCGGCGGAGCGGCTGGTGGCCGAGGTCGAGGCGGCGTTGGGGCCGCTGGACATCCTCGTCAACAATGCCGGCATGGTGCAGACCGGCAGGCGGGTGAAGCGCGCCCGGCTCGATGCGTTGCCTGATGCGAGCTGGGAGAGCCACCTCGCGCTCAACGCCACCATCGCCTTCCGCATGACCCGCGCGGTGCTGCCCGGGATGCAGGCGCGCGGCTACGGGCGGATCGTCAACATCGCCTCCGTCACCGGGCCGCTGGTGGGGATCGAGGGTTCCTCGGGCTATATGGCCGGCAAGGCGGCGATGACCGGGCTCACGCGCGCCACGGCGCTGGAGAACGCCCGCTTCGGCGTGGCCTGCAACGCCGTCCTGCCCGGCTGGATCGCCACCCCCTCCTCCTCGCCCAGGGAACTCCGGGCCGGCAAGGCGACGCCCGCCGGCCGCCCGGGGACGCCGGAGGAAGTGGCCGCCTGCGCCCTGTTCCTCGCCTCGGAAGGGGCGGCCTATGTCAATGGCGCGATGCTGGTGGTGGACGGCGGCAACACGCTGCAGGAGATAAAAGGAGCCGGAATTAGTTGAGGGGACAGATAGATGCCAAAGTTCTTGCCCGGACTGCCCGAAGAGAAACTTCTCGCCATGCTGCGCCGCGCGCCGGGGAACGAGATCGACTCGGAAAAGTTCGACAGTCCGGATTCCTCGGCCGCTCTCGCTGTTAATGGTTTTGGCCGTTTCGTCGATAGGGAAGCCGACCTGCCCCCGCTCCCAGGGGTTCCGATGGGCGCCCCGGAAAAGGTCGAAGTCGAAGCCCAGATGCGCTTTCCGTGGTCCGGTGGGCGGCACCCGTGGCTGGACGTGGCGATCACGACCGCCACGACGCTGGTAGGGGTCGAGTCCAAGCGCTACGAACCCTTTCGCCCCGGAAAGCGGGCCGATTTCTCCCCGGTATTCGAGGCGCGTGACTGGGGCCCCGGTCTTTCCCGAACCACGGCCCTGCGCCGCCGGCTGCAGGCGGACGGGGCGGGCTATGCACATCTCGATGCAGCCCAGCTGGTCAAACACATCTACGGGCTGCGCACGCAGGCGGTGAAACGTGCCATGGGTGCGGTGCTGGTTTACCTGTACGCCGAGCCCATGACTTGGGCCTCATCCGGCAAGCCGGTGGATCCCGCAGCCGTCGAGCGGCACCGTGGGGAGGTTCAGCGTTTCGCGTCCGAGGTACACGGCGACGAGGTCGTCTTTGTCCCGCTGACTTGGGCCGGGCTTCTCGCGCAGTGGCGCGATCAGCCCGCTCTGGCGGACCATGTGCGAGCGATCCAAGACCGTTTCGGCGCGCTTTCCAGCTAACAAGCCCCCCTCACGCCGCCAGTTCGCGGGCCACCTCTTCCCACTGGTCGAGGCCGGAATTGAGGCCCTGCACCATGCCGAGGCCGAGGAATTCGTCCTTCATCGCCACCGAGGCAAAGAGAACGGAGACGGTGACCATGGTGGTTCCGTCGCCCTGATCGTCGAAGGTGGTGGTAAAGACGATGCGGCCCTTGGCGGTCTTCAGGTCCATCGCGCCGCCCTTTCCGTCCTCGAAGCCGTCGGTATAGACGATGCGCCGGTCAGGAACGATCTCCAGGAACTCGCCGCCGAAGGGCGGGCCGTCCTTGCCGTCCGGGCCGGTCATCACCATCCGCCACTTGCCGCCGACGCGGAAATCGTAGTCGCATTTCGTCACCGGATAGCCCACCGGGCCGAACCAGCGCATGATGTGGCGGCCTTCGGAATGGGCCCTGAACAGATAGCGGGCGGGAACCTGCATGTGCCGGGTGATGACGGCGGTGCGAAGGGCTTCGGTCTCAACCTTCTCAGCGAGGGTCATCGGTCATGTCCTTTTCCTGAAGGGATTTCGCATAGGCCTCCAGCCGGTCGAGGCTTTCGGCCCAGAAGCGCTCGAAACCGCCGATCCAGCGATGGGCGTCCCGGAGCGTTGCCGTCGCCAGACGGACGGGGCGGGTATTGGCCTGCCGCCCGCGCTCCACCAGCCCGGCCTGTTCAAGGACCTTGAGATGGGCGGAGATCGTCGGCTGGCTGAGCGCGAAGGGCTCGGCCAGCTCGTTCACCGTCGCCTCGCCCTGCGCCAGCCGGTCGAGCATCGCCCGCCGCGTCGGGCTGGCGAGGGCGGCGAAGAC
>CAZRQN010000208.1:0-4159 GCA_964602115.1 uncultured Rhodobacterales bacterium | reverse complement strand
TCGGGCCGCGACTAAGGGCGGGAGCGCGCGGATTGGGTTCCGGGCTCAGGCCGGGGCAGGGGCCGTGGCGCGGGACAGGAGGCGTTCCCGCAGCAGGGCGGTGGCGAAGACGGGCAGTGGTGCGCCGAGGTAGAGGAGGTTGCGCAGCCAGAAGGACGGGGCCTCCCCGGCCTCGACCAGGATCGTCAGCGCATAGACGGTCGCGAGATGGGCGACGAAGACCTGTAGCGAATGGCGTCCGAGCAGGGTCAGGGCGGGGCGGGTGAAGAGCCAGGCCAGCGTGCGGGCGACGGCTGCGGGGCGGCCGGACACCAGCGTCCAGGCCACCAGATAGAGGCTGACGGCAAAGGCGAAGAGATAGAGGTAATGCAGGTTGCCCCGGTCCACCGTCGGGAAGACCCAGTTGCGCCAGTCCGCCGCGCCGAAGCCGAAGGTGAAGGCCACGTCATAGGCGGCCAGGAACAGCCAGGCGGCAAGGGCGACGCCCGCGACGCCGGCGGCGGCCGGCGTCTTCAGCCAGGCGAGGTCCAGCCTGCCCTCGGCCATCCGCCAGCCGAACCACAGGCCGGCGACATAGAGGACCTGCCAGCCGAAAGGATTGAAATAGATGCCGATATTGATCGGATGGCCTGCCGCTGCCAGCGCCGCCTCGACGGGCAACTGCGCCTGATCGGGCAGGGCGGTCTGCGCCACCAGCCACAGGAGCGCCGAGAGCGCGAAGACCGCCGGCGCCTGCCCGGCACGGAAGGCGCGCAGGACGAAGGGCGTCGCCAGCATCAGCCAGAGATAGAGCGGCAGGATGCCGAAATGCAGCGGCCCGGTCACGAGGCCGAGGCCCGCGAGGGTGAAGACCACCGGCTCGGCGGCGAGAAGGCGCAGGATATGCGGCGAAAGCCCGGCCAGCGGCAACAGGAGCGCGGCAAGAAGCGCCACCAGAAGCGCCCCGGCATGCCAGGCCCAGATCACCCGCATCCGCGCCCGGAGCGCCGCCGTCATCGCCGCCACACCACCTCGCAGCAGGCGCTTGCCATAGACCAGCCCGACCACCAGGCCGGAGAGGAAGACGAAGCCCTGCGCATCCTCCACCCAGCCGAGATAGTGGTGGCTGAGATAGCCAAGCTCGGCATTCAGGGCGAAGTTCGCATGGGTCAGGGTCATGAACAGGAGGAAGTATCCCCGGAACCCGTCGAGTAGCGTCAGCCGCATCATCCGTCCTCGCCGCACTGCGGCGCGCGGCATGGCACGGGCCGGAGGCAAGGAAAAGACCGCAAGCGGCGCGCTGGCCGGTTCCCGCCGATCCCTCCCCGCCCCGCGCGGCCCGGCAGGCCGCGGCGGGCACCTGCGGGACCTCCGGCGAAGGACCTGCGCCCCCGACCTGCACCCTCGACCTGCGCCCCGATCCGGGCGATGCTCGCCCCGTCGGGCAGGGAGGCGGGATGATGCGTGTTGTTGCGTTGCTGGCGGCGCTGGCGCTGGCCGGGCCTGTCGCCGCCCAGCCGATGGAGGTGGCCGGCCACGCGGTCGCGGTCGGGCCCGGCACCGACGGGGCCCAGGCCCTGACGGTGGACGGCAAGGTGATGCTGGAGGACTGGATCATCTTCCTCGACCCCGATCCCCATGCCGTCTCGGGGGGGCTGGCGGTCACCGGCGTCGCCGGGGCCGGCGGCAATGCCTGCGAGGCCGCGCCATTCGTCCTCGGCTTTCCGGCCGAGGGCGAGCCCGCCCTCGACGGCCCGCCGCCGACCTGCGCCTATCTGGAGATGCAGGCCGGCCCCTCCGCCCTGGTCTTCACCGGGATCGCCACGCCGCAGACCCCGGGCGAGGTGTGGATCTGGTCGCCGGAGGACGGGTTCGTCGCCGGCACTCCGGTGCCCTTCGCCGCCGACCCGGCGCTTGGCTGGGAGCGGCTGGGCGAGTTCGACGGTGCCCATCCGGTGGATGTGCTGCGGCTGGGGCAGGTGGAGGCACAGCTCCAGGCCGGCCTCGGCGCCGGCTGGCCGGCCCTTGCCGAACGCATCTCCGGCCTCGGCTCGGGCGCGCTGACGGCGGAGGGATGGCTGGGCGAGGCCTGCCTCAAGCTCACCTGCGATGACGACTGGGCGGTTCTGTACCTCCACGCCCGCTCGCGCACGGCCTTCGCCTTCTGGGCGGAGGGCGGCCAGGTCCGGCTCTTCCCGCCCGATCCCGGCCTCTGGCCCGAGGAAGCCACCGCCGCGCTCCACGCCCGCACCGGCGGATAGGAGGAAGCGGAGGGCTCGACGATCCGCATCGGACCTCGGGGCATGCGCCGACCGGCGCGGGCGGGTGCAGGCCCCTCACCGGAGGGCGCGGCGCGTCAGGCCCGGCCCCAGCGCTCCAGTTGCGCCAGGAGGCCGGACTTGATGTCGTCATTGGCGAAACAGGCGTCGATCGAGGTTCTTGCCACCGCCCTGACCGTGCCGTCATCCCAGCCGAAGCCGCCTGCCACCAGCGCATATTCCGAGGGCAGGTCGGTGCCCAGCAGGCCGGGGTCGTCGGTGTTGAGCGACAGGCGAACCCCCGCCTGGCGCAGCCTTTCGACAGGATGCTCGCCGAGCGAAGGGTAGAGGCCCAGCGTCAGGTTCGAGGTCGGACAGATGCCCAGCGGAATGCCCCTGGCCGCCAGCAGATCGACGACACGGGCGTCTTCGATCGCGCGCACGCCGTGGTCGATCCGGTCGGCCCCCAGCAGCTCAACCGCGTCGCTCACGCCTTCGGGCCCGCTGGATTCGCCGGCGTGAACGGTGCGCTTCAGGCCGGCCCGCCCGGCCCGGGCGAAGGCCTCGGCGAATTTCGCTCCGGTGCGGCCGGAGGCGGCCTCGTTTCCGTCCACCGACAGCGCCACCACGCGCGGGTGCGCCCAGTCCGTCAGCAATTCGACCAGTTCCGTCGCCTCGGCCGCGCTCTGGCTGCGCAGGAGGCTGATGCACAGCCCGACCGGGGGCAGGCCATCCGCTTCGGCCGCGCGAAACCCGGCGTCCAGCGCCCCGATCAGTGCTTTCGGGCGGTCTTTCCAGTGATGCCAATGGGTTGGATTGATGATCGCATCCGCATAGCCGGTGCCGTCCCGCGCCAGGCGCCGGGCAAACCGATAGGCAAGCTCGGCGATGCGTTCCTCGCTGTCGGCCAGTCCGCAGGCCCAGTCGAGGAACTGGAGGAAATCGGCCAGGCCCTGAAATGCGAAGAGCCGATCCTTGGGGCGCGGCATCGGCACGCCGGCTTCGGCGGCCCAGCGTTCGAGCGTATCGGCATCGAAACAGCCCTCAAGATGGACATGCACCTCGGCCTTGGGCAGGTCGCGCAGCCGCTCGGCGGTGATCTGCATGGGCGGGGCCTTCCTTGCGGGGGATGCGCCGAGGCTACACCATGCCGCGCGGTACGGCGAGCCCATGGCGCCGGGATGCTGCGGCCCGCAGGGCGGAACTTCCCGACCTGCCCGGTCGTATCTCCGGCCGCGTTGCCGCCTTCGGCGGCGGATGTCCGGGGGAAAGGGCGGTCCGCCAGGCCAGGGCCCGGGCCTGCTCCCCATGCCGGACCTGCGGCTTCACCTCCGCATGGAGGTCAGGCGCGCCGACGGAGATGGCGATGCGGTGGCCCGAAACGGAACGCCGAAAAAGCGCCGTGCCGCAGCCCCTGCGGAGGCTCCGCCGGGCGGGACGCCGGCATGGCCGCCGATCAAGCTGCCGGAAGGCTTCGGCACATCGGGCGACGGCAGATGCTGGCCTTGGCCAAGGCCTCCGGCCGGCCCAAAAGAAAGGGGCCGAAGGATCGCTCCCCCGGCCCAACATCCGTAGGTCGGGGCTTGCCCCGACTCTCCCTCAGTTCCGCGCCCGGTCCACCATCTTGCCCTTGGAAATCCACGGCATCATGGCGCGCAGCTTCTCGCCCACCTTCTCGATCTGGTGCTCGTCGTTGAGCCGCCGCGTGGCTTTGAAGAACGGCTGGCCGACCGCGTTCTCCTGCATGAAGTCGCGGACGAACTTGCCGGTCTGGATGTCGCGCAGCACCGCCTTCATCCGCGCCTTGGTCTCGTCATAGGGCAGGATGCGCGGGCCGCTCACATACTCGCCATACTCGGCGGTGTTCGAGATCGAGTAGTTCATGTTGGCGATGCCGCCTTCGTAGATCAGGTCGACGATCA
>CAZRQN010000207.1:0-4213 GCA_964602115.1 uncultured Rhodobacterales bacterium | reverse complement strand
CTTGCCGCTCTGGCGGTGACTTGTAGAGTTCGCACGGTTTGAACCTGAGGTGCCCCGTGACGTCTCGCATCCTGCTCGCTGCCCTGCTGGCCGTCCTTCCCCTTTCCGCCCGGGCCGCACCCTGCGGCAATGGCTCGGCCGGGTTCGAGGACTGGAAGGGAATCATGGCCGAGGAAGCCAGGGCAGATGGCGTGGGGCGCGCCGGGATACGGGCGCTGATGGACACGAGCTATTCCCGGGTCACCATAGGGGCGGACCGGAACCAGAAAAGCTTCAAGTACACGCTGGAGAAATTCCTCGCCGTGCGCGGCGCCGATGCGATCGTGGCCCAGGGGCGCAAGCGGCTGGCGCGCAACCCGGAGTTCTATGCCGGGCTGGAGAAACGCTTCGGGGTGCCGGCCGGGGTTCTGATCGCCATCCACGGAATGGAGACCGGGTTCGGCAACTTCATGGGCGACACCAATGTCGTCTCGGCCATCGCCACCCTGACCTGGGACTGCCGCCGCTCCGACTTCTTCCGCCCGCATCTGATCGGGGCCCTGAAACTGGTCGATCAGGGCGGGATCTCCCCGGCCACGGTCGGGGCCAAGCACGGGGAGCTGGGGCACACCCAGTTCCTGCCCGGCAATGCCCTGGCCTTTGGGGTGGACGGGAACGGCGACGGGCGGATCGACTTCACCGATGCGGCCGATGCCCTGGCCTCGACCGCCAATTACCTGCGGGAAAAGGGATGGAAACCGGGCAAGGGCTATCAGGAGGGCCAGCCCAACTTCGTTGTCATCAAGGAATGGAATGCGGCCAAGGTCTATCAGCAGGCCATCGCCCTGATGGGCGCCCGGATCGACGGCTAGACGCCGTCCTGCCGGAGCGTCACACGGTGGGACATTTTTTATTCAAGCAAAATCAGAGTGATGCAGCGATTCGGTAAGGGTTTGTCAAGGAAGGTCAATTGTTGAACGTCCCGCGCGCCCCGGCCGGCCGGGCGCAACGGGGGGCGGAGGGCGCGCCGGGAGCGCGGCGCGGTCGTCACGCGGAGTGAAAGGCCGCCCTGCCCCGGCCGGCATTCTTGGAGGCGTAGAGCGCGGCATCGGCATCGGCCAGCATCCGCGTCACGTCAACCTCGGCATAATCCACCGAGCGCGTGATGCCGACGGAGGCCGAGATGCGGCAGGGCTGGCCGTCATAGTCGATCGGCTCGCTCAGCCGGGCGATTAGCCGTTCGGCCAGCGCAGCCAGCGCCGCGCGCTCGGTCAGGCCGGGCATGACGATGACGAACTCGTCGCCGCCGATGCGGCTGGCGGTATCGCTGCGCCGGGTCGTCTCGCGCAGGACGCGGGCAACTTCGCGCAACACATGATCGCCTGCGGCATGGCCGAGGCTGTCATTGACCGCCTTGAAATAGTCGAGGTCCATGTGGATCAGGCTGAAGTCGAGCCCGGCGGCGGTAACGGTGGCCAGCCGCTGGTCGAGTGCCCGGCGGTTGGACAGGCCGGTGAGCATGTCGGTCATCGCCTGGTTCTCAGCGGCGCTCTTGGCGTCGGCAAGCCGGCGGTTCAGGCCGCGCAGCTCGCCCATGACGGCGGATTTTGCCTCCTGCAGATAGAGCATCTCCACCGTCATGTCGGTGGGGGTGAAATCGAGATCGGTGAGGCCATAGCTGGCCACCGCATCGAAAACGTCGATGCCAAAGGACAGGTTCAGGATCATCCCGCCATCGGCAAGCGGCACGGCGAAGCTGCGGAAACTGCGCTCCTCCCCCCGTGGCGCCACGTTCAGACGCTGCCCGGCGCGCGCGCGCAGGCCGGCGCAATCGGCCACGCCGCCGGGGCGGCGAATCTCGAAGACAGAAAAGAAGGAAGCTCCGGGCGGGATGGGCGCGGCCAGGACCTTCCTCAGCGTCGGCCCGATGGAGCGGATCGTGCCATCCGCTGCCAGCAGGACATGCATGGGAATGAGCTGGCCCAGGTGGGCGAGCGGCACGCACATCGGCGCCGTAAGCGATCTTGTGTCCTGGACCGACATCAGTTGGCCTGGGGCGACAGGGCAAAGGCGCGGCCGGCGGTGTGGCGCGCGGCGACGATCTGGATCGAGATCACCTCGGCCCCGTCGCCGGTGCCAAGGTGGTCCAGAAAGACCAGCGCCCCGTAATCATCGGCCATGGCGCGCAGGAGGCCGAGCAGAACATGGCCCGAACCCGGTATCTCCGCGCGGCAATGGAGGGCGAAACGTTCGCCGCTTTCTTCCACAAGGTCGAGATCGGGCAGGTCGAGATCGGGCACCGCCAGCCGCGCCCGGCCGCGCATATCCTCCAGCCCGAGAAGGAAATCGGTGAAGGTACTGCCGGAAAAGCGCAGCAGGCGGCGCAGCGGTTCGAGATTGGGATGCGACACGAGGTAGTGGCCGAAATCCTCAAGCAATGACTCCCGGGGGCGGCGCAACAGTCCTGCGGCGGCAGAGAGCACATGTTCGGTGGAGGCGTGATCGTAGAGCAGCATGGATTCGAAGCCGTCGGTATGGATGCGGGCGCCGACGGCCACCGTTTCCCACAGGGGTTGGCCGAACGTGTCCCGCAGGAAGGATTGCAGCGCGCGATTGACCAGGCCGTGCATTGCCCGAAAGCCCCATGTCCGGAATCCATACGATGCTACGGCGCATGTCTTAACGAATGGCTGCGCCGTCTGCGGCCAAGGGCCGAGGCTTGCCGCAGGCCGGTGCTGTGCCGATACTCGGCCGGTCAGTTGCAGGGAATCGAGCCATGAGCCGCCGCTTTGCCCTTTCGCCGCTGCTGCCGCTGGCGCTTCTTGCCGCGCCGCTGGCCAGGGCCGACACCGCCTGTCCGCAGATCGCCGATTCCGCGGAGCGTCTGGCCTGTTTCGACGCCGCCTATCCGAGCCGCCCGCCATCGCATGTGATCGGCAGCGCGGCGGCCAACGGGCTGGAGATCGCGCCGGACAGCGATACGGCAGTTGCGGCACCGGGCGGAACGCCGTCGGCCGAACCGGCGGCACTGACCGGAGGCTGGAAAGCCGATCAGGAGGTGGCCGAGGGCTCGGGCTTCACCAATGTATTTTCCTGGGTGGATGCCGCCGAGGAGGTGCAGTGCGACGGCCAGACCCACCGGCCCTCGCTGTTCCTGCGTTGCATGGAGAACGAGACGGCGGTGCTGCTGGTCACCGACTGCCCGGTGTCCAGCCAGGGCGTGGGCGGGCTGGTGTCCTACCAGGTGGACGACGGGCCGACACGGCTGCGCACCTTCATAGAGCGCACGGACCAGACGGCGCTAGGCCTGTGGGATTATGGCACGGTGCTGCCCTTCCTGCGCGACATCACCGCCGGAAACGCCCTGAAGATGAAATACACCCCCAAGGGCGAGGCGCGGCAGAAAGAGCTGAACTTCGCCATTTCCGGTGCGGCCGAGGCGATCGCGCGCATCGACGCCGCCTGCGGACGTTAAAGGGTCAGCCGCGCTGGAGCTTGACCGGCTCGCTGCGGCCGAGGCGCAGGGCATGAGCCATGAAGGGGCGGGACACGTCCTCGGTGCGGGTCGCGGCATAGAGGCGTTTCACCGGCCGGCCCGCCAGCGGGCGGGTGATGTAGTCGGCATTCGCCTTCACCTCGCGCAGCACCCAGTCGGGCAGCACCGCCACCCCGCGCCCGGAGCCCACCAGCATCAGGATCACCGCCGTCAGTTCCACCTGGCGCTGGGCGCGCGGCTCCACCCGGGCGGGGGTGAGCAGCTCGGTGAAGATATCCAGCCGGTCGCGCGGGACCGGATAGGTGATGAGCACCTGGTCGCGGAAATCCTCGGCCGCGATCTCCTCCCGTACCGCGAGCGGACTTGATGCGGCGGCGACGAAGCGGGGTTCGTAGTCGAAAAGCGGGTTGAAGGTGATGTCGGGAAGTTCCACCGGATCGGAGGAGATGACCAGATCCACCTCTTCGCGCTGCAGGGCCGGGATGGCGTCGAAGGCAAGTCCGGCGCGGATATCGACATCGATCTCGGGCCAGGCGTGGCGGAACTGCTCCAGCACCAGGAACAGCCATTCGAAACAGGCGTGGCATTCGATGGCGATGTGCAACCGCCCGGTCTTGCCCTGGCGCAGGGCGCGGAATTCCTCGGCCAGCGCGTCGAGCTCGGGAAGCACCCTTTCGGCCAGGCGCAGCACCCGCAGGCCGGCGGCGGAAAGCTTGAGCGGCTTCGAGCGCCGCACGA
>CAZRQN010000206.1:0-4227 GCA_964602115.1 uncultured Rhodobacterales bacterium | reverse complement strand
GCCAGCATCGCGCGCGCCACTTCGGCATGGCGCTCGCGGCGGGCGTACTGGCTGACCACCTCGCCGTCCCAGTCGAGTCCGAGCCAGGTCAGCCCGCGCAGGATGGCGGCCGTCGCTTCGGGCGTGGAGCGCTCGCGGTCGGTGTCCTCGATGCGCAGCAGGAACTTCCCGCGGCGTCCCCGGGCATAAAGCCAGTTGAACAGCGCCGTCCGCCCGCCGCCGATATGCAGGAAGCCGGTGGGCGAGGGGGCGAAGCGGGTGACGACCTGGGCCGACGGGGGCGGGGCGGACATCGGCGGCATTAACCTTTCGGAAACCAAGACCTGCGATCCCGCCCCTTAAGGCAATCGCATCCCGGGGCACAAGGTGGGGCGGCTGGCGGCGGTCTTTGGCGCGCTCGCGACCGCGATTTCGGCGGCGCGCGGGCGGCTGTTTCCCTTCCTGCCGGTGGCGATGGGGATCGGGATCGGCCTGTGGTTCTCCCGGCCCGCCGATCCTTCCGGCCACGAGCTGCTGGCCGTGCTTTTCGCCGGCCTTTGCGCCGGAGCGATCTGGCTTCGCGGTCCGGAGTTTGCGCAGCCGCTCGGCGCCGCGCTTCTGGCGGCGGCACTGGGCTTTGTCGCCGCCGGCGTCCGCAGCGAGGTGGTGCGTGCCCCGGTGCTGGCCTACCGCTATTACGGGCCGGTCCAGGGCCGCGTGATCGAAATCGACCGCAGCCGCAGTGACCGCCTGCGCCTGACGCTCGACCGAGTGGTGCTGGCGGACTTGTCCCCGGACAACACGCCCGCGCGGGTGCGGGTGTCGCTCAACGGCACGGAGGATCCGCCCTTGCCCGGCACGGTGGTCCTCCTGACCGCGACGCTGCTGCCGCCGAGCGGTCCGGCGGAGCCCGGCGCCTTCGATTTCCGCCGCGCCGCCTGGTTCGAGCGACTGGGGGGCGTCGGCACCACCTCCACGCCGCTGGTCACCTGGGCGGGCCCCGGAGGCGGCGACCTGTGGATCGAGCGGGTGCGCAGCACCCTGTCCGGCGCGATCACCTCGGCGATCCCGGGGGATGCCGGTGCCTTCGCCGCCGGGGTGATGACGGGCGACCGCGCCGGCCTCAGCCAGGACGCGGTGCAGGACCTGCGCGATTCCAACCTCGCCCACTTGCTGGCGATTTCCGGCATGAACCTCGCGTTCCTGACCGGATTCACCTTTGCGCTGATCCGCACCGGACTGGCGCTGGTGCCGCGCATCGCCCTGCGGGTGGAGGCGCGCAAGATCGCAGCGGGCACCGCATTCTTCGTGGCGCTGTTCTACCTGCTTCTGTCGGGGGCCAATGTGGCCACGGAACGGGCCTTCATCATGGCGGCCGTGATGCTGGGCGCGGTGCTTCTCGACCGCCGCGCCTTCACCCTGCGCTCGGTGGCGCTCGCGGCGCTGGCGATCCTGGCCTGGCAGCCGGAAAGCCTGACGGAGCCCGGTTTCCAGATGTCCTTCGCCGCGACACTGGCCCTGATCGCCGGCTTTCGTGCGGTTCAGGCGCGGATGGAGCGCGCGGCGTTGCCGGGATGGGCGGGCTGGGCCTATGCGCTGGTCCTCTCCTCGGTGATCGGCGGCGTCTCGACCGCGCCCTTCGCTGCGGCCACCTTCAACCGCTTCGCCGACTATGGCCTGATCGCCAACCTCCTCACCGTGCCGGTGATGGGCGCAGGGGTGATGGGGGCCGGCGTGGTGGCGCTGATCCTCTGGCCTCTCGGTCTGGCCGCTCTGCCCCTGGCCGTGATGGGCTGGTGCTCGGGCTGGATTCTCGCCGTCGCGGCGCGGGTGGCGGAGATGGAGGGCGCGGTGACTGTGATCCGCGCGCCGGCGGGCTGGGTGATCCCGCTCCTGTCGCTGGGGGCGCTGTGGCTGGCACTGTGGCCGGGCAGGCTGCGCTCGGCCGGGCTGGTGGCGATCCTTGCCGCACTGGCCGGCTGGGGAAGTGCGGCCCGGCCGGTGCTGCTGATCTCGGACGACGGCCGGCTCGCGGGGCTGGTCGGGCCCGGGGGGCGCGCGCTCAGCGCGGCCAAGGGCGCGAAGTTTGCCGCCGAGACCTGGCTCGCCCGCGATGGCGACAGCGCCACCATGCCGGAGGCGGCGGCACGACCCGGCTTCGACGGCGCAGCGGATGCCCGCCACTTTCGCCTCGGCGAGATGGAGGGAGTGGTGCTCGGCGGAAAGGGTTCCGGCGAAAGGGTTCCGGCGGCCTGCGTCGGGGCGAGGATCGTCATTCTGCCGGAAAAAGCGCAACAGCCCCCGCCAGGCTGCCTGGTGATCGACCGCCCGTATCTGGCGCGGAGCGGCGCGCTGGCCGTTGATCTGACGGCCGGGGGAGGGTTGCGGATCACGCCGTCGCGCGGCTTCGGCCGGGCCTGGGATCCTGGGGGAGGCTGAGGTCAGCCGGTCTCGCGCAGCCGCAGGTCCTCGCCGCGCAGCCAGGCATAGCCGGCCAGCAGTCCGCCAAGAGGAAGCGAAAGCGAGAAAAGGGCCAGGCCGGTGCCGGCCCCGAAGATCCGCAGGCTCGGGCCCGGCGCCGGGGGTTCGGGCGCGGCCAGAGGCGGCAGGGCGGCGAGGCCGGTCACCGGATCGGGCTCCGGCGCGGGGGCGGCGAAGTGCAGCGCCGGGCGGCGCGGTGCCGGCACCGGCGCGGCGGCTGCGCGCATCATGCTGCGGATCGCCGCCAGCGGATCATCGGGATCGGCAGCCGGAGGCGGCGTGGAATCGGCGGGAGGGGTCTCGGCTTGCCGCTCGACCGCCGCGAGCGCTGGCGCGACGCTCTCCTTGGCGGGCGCTTCCCGCGCCGGGCGAAGGGCGATGACATGGGAGGTGGCCGCAAGTTCCGGCCCCAGGCGCGGATGCAGTGGCAGCGGAGCAGGTTCCGCCTCGGGCGAGAGGTCGTGGACCACCTCTGCCGTCCGGCCGATACGGTCGATGCGGTCAGCCGCGACGAGAAGCCAGAGCCCGGTTCCCCGCAGCGATGCCACGACGCTGCGCCGGGGGGGCAGGACGCGGGCGCCCTTGCCGAGCTTTGCCACGGCCTTGGCGCCGAACCCGCAGGCGACGCGATGTGCGGCGCGCTCGAACAATTCCCCGATCCGGGCCAGCGCCGGCCACATCAGGTCGCGGCTCGTGGCACAGCTCACCCGCCAGAAGGACCTGAGGTCAAACGGCGGACGTTGCCGGCCGCCGGTCCAGATCGGCGGCCGGGTCTTGCGCCGGCTGGAGCTGACGGACGGACTGTCCGTGCGATCAGGATCGAAGCTGACTGTCATCGCAACTCGCATCTCACCGGAGCGAGAATCCCAGAGGCAGGCGCCGATGCCGGGGCGCAATTGCGGCAATTCCGTGGCGTCCGGGAGGAATTGACCGCCAAGCAAAAGGCCGCCCCGGAGGGCGGCCTTCGCATCAGGGTACCGGGACCCCTCAGCAGGAATAGTACATCTGGTATTCCACCGGATGCGGCGTGTGTTCGTAGGCGTAAACCTCTTCCCACTTCAGCGCCATGTAGCCCTCGAGCTGGTCCTTGGTGAAGACGTCGCCGGCGAGCAGGAAGTCGTGGTCCTTCTCCAGCTCCTCCAGGGCCTCGCGCAGCGAGCCGCAGACGGTGGGGATGGCGGCCAGTTCTTCCGGCGGCAGGTCGTAGAGGTCCTTGTCCGAGGCCGGGCCGGGATCGATCTTGTTCTTGATCCCGTCGAGGCCGGCCATCAGCAGGGCGGCGAAGGCCAGGTAGGGGTTGGCCGACGGATCGGGGAAGCGGGCCTCGACGCGCTTGGCCTTCGGGCTCTCGGTCCACGGAATACGGACGCAGCCCGAGCGGTTGCGGGCGGAATAGGCGCGCAGCACCGGGGCCTCGAAGCCGGGGATCAGGCGCTTGTAGCTGTTGGTCCCGGGGTTCGTGAGCGCGTTCAGCGCCTTGGCGTGCTTCAGGATGCCGCCGATGAAGTACAGCGCTTCCTGGGAGAGGTCGGCATACTTGTCGCCGGCGAAGAGCGGCTTGCCGTCCTTCCAGATCGACATGTTGACATGCATGCCCGAGCCGTTGTCGCCCTTCATCGGCTTCGGCATGAAGGTCACGGTCTTGCCGTAAGCATGCGCCACGTTGTGGATCACGTATTTGTATTTCTGGATGTTGTCGGCCTGTTCGGTCAGTCCGCCGAAGATCATCCCCAGCTCGTGCTGGCAGGTCGCCACTTCGTGGTGATG
>CAZRQN010000205.1:0-4271 GCA_964602115.1 uncultured Rhodobacterales bacterium | reverse complement strand
ATCGCCCAGCACCTTGCGCGCCTTGGCCAGCGAGGGGCGCAGGAGGCCGCCGTCCTCGGCCCCGAGGATGATGTTTTCCAGGACCGTGAAGTTCTGGACCAGCTTGAAATGCTGGAACACCATGCCGATGCCGGCGCGGATGGCGCTCTGGCTGTCGGGAATGGCGGTGACCTGGCCGTTGATGAGGATGTCGCCGGCATCGGCGCGGTAAAAGCCGTAGAGGATCGACATCAGCGTCGATTTCCCGGCGCCGTTCTCGCCGATGATGCCGTGGATCGTGCCGCGCGGCACAGCGACGGAAATGTCCTTGTTGGCCTGCACCGGCCCGAAGGACTTGGAGATGCCGCGCAGTTCGATGGCATGAGGGGCGGCCGTTGCCGGCCGCCCCGTGGTTTGCCCTGCGGCCATCAGAAGGTCGCGGCCGGGCAGGTGCTGTCGCTCATGTAGTCGTGGACAGCGATCTCGCCCGACTTGATCTTCTCGGCCGCCGCATCCACCGCCGCTTTCATGTCGGCGGAGACGAGGGCCGCGTTGTTGTCGTCCATCGCATAGCCGACGCCTTCGGCCTTGAGATCGAGGACATTGATCCCCGGCACAAGGTTCGTGCCTTCGGTGAAGGCGTT
This sequence comes from uncultured Rhodobacterales bacterium, assembly GCA_964602115.1. Taxonomy (GTDB): domain Bacteria; phylum Pseudomonadota; class Alphaproteobacteria; order Rhodobacterales; family Rhodobacteraceae; genus JANOGU01. The sequence continues at coordinate 3,648 of CAZRQN010000205.1, read as the reverse complement.
GTACACCGCGTTGTCCACGCGCTTCATCATCGAAGTCAGCACCGAACCCGGATGCAGGTAGTTCTGGTTCGAGTCGACGCCGATCGACAGGATGCCCTCGTCCGCCGCCGCCTGCAGAACGCCGATGCCGGTGCCGCCGGCGGCCGCATAGATCACGTCTGCGCCGGAGGACTTCTGCGCCTTGGCGATCTCGCCGCCCTTGACCGGGTTGTTCCAGGCCGAAGGATCGGTGCCGGTGAAGTTGATGATGACCGTGGCGTCCGGGTTCACCGCCTTCACCCCCTGCGCATAGCCGCAGCCGAAGCGGCGGATCAGCGGGATGTCCATGCCGCCCACGAAGCCCACGGTGCCGGTCTTCGACGCCATCGCCGCCATCATGCCGACGAGGTAGGAGCCTTCATGTTCGGTGAAGACCACCGATTTCACGTTCGGCTGGTCCACCACCATGTCGATGATTGCGAACTTGGTGTCGGGGAAGTCCGGCGCCACCTTGCCCAGCACATCGCCGAAGGCGAAGCCGGTCATCACGACCGGGTTGGCGCCCGATTCCGCCAGCCGCCGCAGCGCCTGCTCGCGCTGGGCCTCCGACTGCATCTCGATCTCCTTGAAAGTGCCGCCCGTCTCTTCCGCCCAGCGGGTCGCGCCGGCGAAGGCGGCCTCGTTGAAGGATTTGTCGAACTTGCCGCCGAGGTCGAAGATGATCGCCGGATCGGCCGCAGCGGCACCGGCGAAGAGCGCCAGCGCGGCAGTGGCCCCCGAAAGGGATTTCATCAGGCTCATGGAGTGTCTCCCGGTTGGTTCTGGTGACCATTGGCCGCCGTCCGGGAAGTCCCGGCGGCGGAATGGTCCCCATCAAGGCGGGAAGGCCCGGAGCGGTCAATGGGATTCGTAAGGGCAGGCGGTTGAATTTGATCTTCCGATCAAATTCCTTCCAAGTCCCGGGCCAGAACCAGGGCATGGACGCCCGGCCCGGCGTAGTCGCGCCGGCGGCCGACCTTGGCAAAACTCGCGCCGGCATAGAGGGCGCAGGCGGCAGCGTTGTCCTCCGCCACTTCCAGGAAGACCCGGGCCGCGCCGCGCGCAGCGGCCTCAGCGAGGAAGCGGGCGATCAGCGCCGAGGCGATGCCCTGCCGCCTCCGCGCCGGATCGACCGCCAGCGTCAGCACCTCCGCCTCATCCGCGACGATGCGGCCAAGCATGAAGCCGTTCGGCCGCGCCTCGCGGCTCCCTCCCCCCTCGTGGGGGAGGGATGGGGTGGAGGGGGCCGGGGGGGCGGTCACAAGAACCACCCCCGGCCCCGCCAGCAGCGCGGCAAACTCGCGTGCCGACCAGGGCCGCGGACGGGTGAAACAGGCGGCATGAAGCTGTGCCAGCGCCTCGGGCGTCACGGCAGGATCACCGGCGGCGGCTCGGAGGGCAGCGCCGCGTCAGGCCCGCGCAGATAGAAGGGCGCCGGGCGCGGCAGCACCACCGACGCCGGCGCAAGGGTCGGATGGACAGCGCTTCCCTCCCCCCTCGTGGGGGAGGGAGAGGGTGGGGGGGCGCCCGGCCCGGGCGCGGAGCCCCTTTCCCCATCCCTTCCCACGAGGGCAGGGAAGGCACCCGATCCCGACGTCCGGAACTCTGCCAGCCGCGCCATGGCGATCCGCGCAATCGCCTCCGCCAGCGGCACCGGGCTTTCCACGACCATCCGGCCCGTGGCCTCCGCCGCCGTCCCCGTCACCGGCCCTCCCGGCCCGACCTCCGCCAGCGCGACCAGCCGGGGCGCCGCGCCCGGGGCGGCCAGATAGACCTCGCCCCGCCGCGCATCCTCCACCACCGTCACCCCGGGCAACCCGAAGGCCCGCGCCTCAAGCACCGTCACCCCCACCGCCGGCACGCCCAGGCCAAGCGCTAGCCCCCGCGCTGCCGAGACCGCGATCCGCACCCCGGTGAAATTGCCCGGCCCGGTGCCGACGCCGATCCCGCCCAGATCGCGCCAACCGAGCCCCTGCCCCGCCAGCATCGCCTGCAGCATCGGCATCAGCCGCTCCGCCTGCCCGGTCTCCATCGGCTCGATGACCGAGGCAAGCAGGCGCTCCCCCGACAGCAAAGCGGCCGCGCAATGCGCGGCCGAGCAGTCGAAGGCCAGGACGATGGGCTCAGGCGGCAACCGGCCGCACCTCGCGCACTTCCGGAATGTAGTGCCGGAGCAGGTTCTCGATCCCCATCTTGAGCGTCAGGGTCGAGGACGGGCAGCCGGCGCAGGAGCCCTGCATGTGCAGATAGACCACCCCCCGGTCGAAGCCGTGGAAGGTGATGTCGCCGCCATCCTGCGCCACGGCCGGACGCACGCGGGTGTCGAGCAGTTCCTTGATCTGGCGCACGATATCGCCATCCTCGCCCAGATGTTCGGCATGGGCGGGACCGGCCTCGCCTTCCAGCACCGGCTGGCCGGACTGGTAGTGCTCCATGATCGCGCCAAGGACGCCGGGCTTCAGATGCGCCCAGTCCACGCCCTCGGCCTTGGTCACGGTGACGAAATCCGTGCCGAAGAAGACCCCGGTCACGTCGCCGACGCCGAAGATGCGGCGCGCCAGCGGCGACTTGCCTGCGGTTTCGGCCGCCGGAAAGTCGGCCGTGCCGGCATCGAGCACCATCCGCCCCGGCAGGAACTTCAGCGTCGCCGGATTGGGGGTGGATTCGGTCTGGATGAACATCCCTGGGCTCCCGAAGTGACAGCGGGGATATGCGCCCCGCCGCCGGAGGTGTCAAGAACTTGGAATCATTCTAAATCGTGATCAGACAACCGCCCGGCGGTAAAGATGCCAGGTGGCATGGCCGAGAAGCGGCATGACCACGACGAGGCCAATCATCGCCGGCAGGGTTCCGAGCGCCAGCAGGACGGCCACCGTCAGCCCCCAGGCCCCGACGGCGCCGGTATTCTCCCGCGCCACCCGCAGCGAGGTCAGCACCGCCGTCACCACCCCGACATCGCGGTCGAGCATCAGCGGAAAGGAGACGACGCTCATCGCCAGCACCAGGCAGGCGAAAAGGAAGCCGATCCCGCAGCCGAGGACGATCATCACCCAGCCGCCGGTGGTGCCGAATACGGCGCTTGCGAATTCGGCGGGCGAGACCGGAGGCTCCAGCGCCAGCGTCGCGGCATAGATCAGGTTGGCGGTCATGATCCAGACCATGAAGATCACCAGATGCACCACCGAAAGGGCAAGGATGCCGCCAAAGCGCGGCGAACGCAGGACCTCCAGATAGGCCGACCACCCGTTCTCTTCGCCCCTCTCCCGCCGCCGGCTCATCTCGTAAAGGCCGAGCGCCGCAACCGGACCGACGAGTGCGAAGCCGGACAAGAGCGGGAAGAGAAGCTGCACCAGATTGCCCTGGAGCGCGACAACCGTCAGCGCTGCGCCGACCAGCGGGTAGAGCAGGCAGACGAAGACCACGTCACTGCGAAAGGTTGCCATATCCGCGATGCCGGCACGCAGTGCCGCGCGCAGGTCCTCGCGGCCGAGCGGGCGGATCTCCGGCGCGGCCTCGGCGCCGCCGCCGATACCGCCGACAAGGCCGCCGAAAACCGAGGCCGCGCCGAGCACGGCATCAGCGGTCCAGGACAGCGGGTTTCCGATGGTCTTGGCCATGGCGATCCTCCTC
>CAZRQN010000204.1:0-4284 GCA_964602115.1 uncultured Rhodobacterales bacterium | reverse complement strand
GGGCCCCCTTGCCGTCGATTGTGGGCTGGGGCGCGAAGCTGTCGAGATCGACGCCGGTGATCGAGTTGATGGTGTTGATGAGGCTGACCGCATCCGCCCCGCCGCGCTTGGCCGCTGCCGCCGGCTTGCGGATATCGGTGATGTTCGGCGTCAGCTTGACGATGCAGGGCATGCGCGAATGCTTCTTCACCCAGCGCGTCACCATCTCGATATATTCGGGCACCTGCCCCACAGCCGAGCCCATGCCGCGTTCCGACATGCCGTGCGGGCAGCCGAAGTTCAGCTCCACCCCATCGGCCTCGGTATCCTCGATCCGCTTGAGGATGTCCTGCCAGCTTTCCTCGTCGCAGGGCACCATCAGGCTGATGACCAGCGCCCGGTCCTTCCAGTTGCGCTTGACCCGCTTGATCTCCTGCAGGTTCACCTCCAGCGGCCGGTCGGTGATGAGCTCGATGTTGTTGAGCCCCAGTAGCCGGCGGTCCGCCCCCCAGATCGCGCCATAGCGCGGGCCGGAGACGTTCACGACCGGCGGCCCCTCGGCGCCCAGCGTCTTCCAGACAACGCCGCCCCAGCCGGCCTGGAAGGCGCGGACGACGTTGTATTCCTTGTCCGTCGGCGGCGCCGAGGCGAGCCAGAACGGGTTGGGGGACTTGATGCCGACGAAGTCGGAGGCAAGGCTGGCCATCTGTCTTCTCCCTGCGAAAGTGGCGTGCAGGGCGGGGGAGACCCCGCCCTAGCTCATGTGTCTGCGATGCGGAAAGGAACCGGCGCGACCGGTCAGCCGAAGCCGAGCGCGTGCCACAGCCAGCCGAAGGCAAGGCCGAAGACCTCGCCGAATTTCAGGATCACCCAGGCCCAGAGGACCGATCCGGCGGTGTTCCAGGGCAGGAACACCCGGCCGGGCATCCGCGCCATGCCGCACATCAGGAAGACGACCGGACGGATGGCGAAGAAGAAATGCCCCACGACGATGGCGGCAGGCCCCCAGCGGTCGAAGGCCGCGCGCCCGCGCGCAATCAGCGCCGGCCGCGCCGCGAACCACTTCCATTGCAGGATCCGGTCGCCATAGACGAGGCCCAAGTACCAGGAAACGGTCGAGCCGATCACCGAGCCCAGCGCGGCGCCGAGAAAGATCGGGGTGAAGTCGATCCGCCCCGTCGCCGCCAGCGCCCCGACCCCGGCCAGGACCGGCGTGGCGTGGAACAGGACCGAGATGACCGCCGTATTCTCGGCCGTGGCGATCAGGAGCGCGATCCAGAACGTCCAGGCCGCATGGGCCGCCATGAAGTCGATCAGGCTCTGGAAGACGTCGTGCATTGCCGGTCCCGCTCCGCTGGCCGGCATTGCCTAGGCGGTCGGAGGGGTGCGCGCAACGGCTCATGGCGCAATGCTCTCAAGGAGCACGAGATTGCCCTCGCTGTCCCGCAGCATCAGCCAGCGCACGCCGCTGGCCCAGGGCGCATCGGCCGGACCGCCGGTGATGGTCACGCCCCTGGCCGCGAGCAAGGAGGCGAGGTCGTCAACGCTGTCGCAGACCAGCGTCAGCGCCGGAACATCATGGACCGCCACCTCGCTGCGGCGGGCGAACTGCAGACGCGCCTGCCCGCCCGGGAGCGACAGGAAGATCCAGCGCCAGCCCGGCGCATAGGGGGCGTCGGTGGAGACGGTGAAACCCAGGTTGTCGCGGTAGAAGGCCAGCGCGCGATCCTGGTCATCGACCGGGATCGAGACGAAGTTGATGTACCTGACGGCCATGGCGGACCTATCCGGCGGCGGTCAGATGCGCGTGAATATCCTCGGCAGCATCGCGGCCTTCCGCCACGGCGGTCACGGTCAGGTCCTCTCCCCCCATTGCGCAATCGCCCCCGGCCCAGACGCCTGCGATGGAGGTGCGGCCCGGGCCCGAGACAGCGATCTTGCCGCCGTCGAGCGCCAGGCCCTGCGGAACGCCGGCAAGGGTTTGGCCGATAGCCTTGAACACCTGATCCGCCTTGAGACGGAAGCTCTCGCCCGCGGGCTTCAGCCCCTCGGAGGTTTCCACTGCATAGGCGAATTCCGCCTCGCCGGCATGGACGGCGACCGGCATGGCGCCGGTGACGATCTTCACCCCGGCGGTCGCGGCATGTTCCTGCTCGTGGCCCGAGGCCGACATCTTCTCGCGGCCCCGGCGATAGACGATGGTGACGTTCTCGGCGCCCAGAAGCTTGGACTGAACGGCCGCATCCACCGCCGTCATCCCCCCGCCGATCACCACCACGTCGCGGCCGATCGGCACCTCGGCCCGGTTCGCGGCCTGGCGGAGGTCGGCGATGAAGGCGACGGCATCGGTGGCCAGGTCCTCACCCGGCGTCCGCAGCGCGTTCACGCCGGCAAGCCCCATGCCGAGAAAGACCGCATCGAACCGGGCCTGAAGTTCGGCCAGCGTCAGGTCCCGGCCGAGCGCCTTGCCGGTCTCGATGACGATGCCACCGACGCGCAGGAGCCAGTCCACTTCCTTCCGGGCGAAGCCGCCTGCAGTCTTGTAGGTGGCCAACCCGTATTCGTTCAGCCCCCCGGGCTTTGGCCGCGAGTCAAAGACGGTGACGTCGTGGCCGTGCATGGCGAGCCGATGGGCGCAGGCGAGTCCGGCGGGGCCTGCGCCGACGACCGCGATCTTCCGGCCGGTCGGCGCCGCGCGGGTGAAGGGGTGAAGCCCCTTGCTCATCGCCCGGTCAGTGGCGAAGCGCTGGAGCCGGCCGATCTCCACCGGCTTGCCCTCGGCCGCCTCGCGCACGCAGGCCTCCTCGCAAAGCGTTTCGGTCGGACAGACGCGGGCGCAGATGCCGCCAAGGATGTTCTGCGACCAGATCGTGGTCGCCGCCGCCTCGGCGGTGCCGGTCGCGATCTGGCGGATGAAGAGCGGGATGTCGATCGAGGTCGGGCAGGCGGTGATGCAGGGCGCGTCATGGCAGAAATAGCAACGGTCCGCAGCGACCCGCGCTTCGTGGAGGTCGAAAGGCGGTTCGAGATCGGCGAAATTGGCCTCATAGGCCTCGGCGGAAAGGCGCCCCGGCACCACGCCGGGCGTCAGCGGGCTGGTGGCCATCGGACGCTCCCTGTTCGTCTTTTGCCGGAGCGTGGCATGGGTCAGGAATTTTATCAAACGGTAAATTTCTTCTCGCTTCCTGCCAAAGCATCCCTGTGCCGGCCGGCAGCCCGTTGCGCACTTCCCGTCACGGCCCGGCTCACCTATAAGCGGACCAGACCGCGACAGAGCGGGCATTCGACGGACAGGCGCGCAGGGGACGGGACCGAATGAGCAAGAACACCAACGAGGCCGATGTGGCCTTCATCCAGGCGCTTGCCGAGCTTCTGAACAAGAACGAATTGACGGAACTGTCCGTCAAGCGGGAGTACGGCGAGGACGACAGCCTCGATGTCCGGGTGGTCAAGCAGGTCACGGTGGTTCAGGCCGCCGCGCCGGTCATGCACCATGCACCGGCGCTCGCGTCACCTTCCGCGCATGCCGCGCCGGCGGCTGCGACCCCCGCAGCGCCGGAAGACCCCGCCCAGCACCCCGGTGCGGTGACCTCGCCGATGGTCGGCACCGTCTATCTTTCGCCCGAGCCGGGCGCGGCGGCCTTCGTCACCATCGGCGCCACGGTGGCGCAAGGCCAGACGGTCCTGATCATCGAGGCGATGAAGACGATGAACCAGATCCCGGCCCCGCGTGCGGGCACGGTGAAACGCATCCTGGTGGAGGACGGCAGCCCCGTGGAATACGGGGCCCCCCTGATGATCATCGAATAAGGGCGGGCGAGATGTTCGAGAAAATCCTGATCGCCAACCGCGGCGAGATTGCGCTGCGGGTCGTGCGCGCCTGCCGCGAGATGGGGATCACCTCGGTCGCGGTCCATTCCACGGCGGATGCCGACGCCATGCATGTGCGGATGGCCGACGAATCGGTCTGCATCGGACCGGCGCCTTCCTCGGAGAGCTATCTCAACAAGGCCGCGATCATCTCGGCCTGCGAGATCACCGGGGCAGAAGCGGTGCATCCGGGCTACGGCTTCCTGTCCGAGAATGCCGCCTTCGCCCAGGCGCTGGAAGACCACGAGATCACCTTCATCGGCCCGACGGCGGAGCATATCCGCATCATGGGCGACAAGATCACCGCCAAGGAGACCGCCAAGGCATTGGGGATTCCCGTGGTGCCCGGGTCCGATGGCGGGGTGGCGGATTTCGATACGGCGCTGAAGGTTGCCGAGGAGATCGGCTATCCGGTCATCATCAAGGCCACCGCCG
>CAZRQN010000203.1:0-4286 GCA_964602115.1 uncultured Rhodobacterales bacterium | reverse complement strand
TGGGCGACGGCAAGCCCGGCACCGGCAAGACCACGCTGATCCAGATGATGGCCGGATTGCTCAACGATTACTGCAAGGTGGCCGGCTACCCGTTCCGCTACCTGAACTTCTCCATCGACCAGATCGACAGCTATCAGGGCAAGTCGGGCCAGAACGCCAAGGCCTTCATCGACCAGGTGCTGGACCCCGCCGTGATCGGCTTCGGCACCATCGACGACATCGACCAGGTGGCGGGGAAACGCGGGGACCGGCAGTCCTCGGCCGGGCAGCAGGAGGTGACGGCGGTGTTCATGGGCGCCTTCGCCGGGGCGAACACGGTCGTCAGGGGGAACTGCACCTTCGGGATGTTCAGCAACTATCCGGAGAACGTGGATGACGCTTTGCGGCAGCGGGCCGGGGCGCGGTTCCTGGTGGACGGGCCGCAGACCAAGGAGGACTATATCGACATCCTGACGCTGCTCCTTGGCAAGAACCACGGCATCCCGGTGGGGGACCATGAGCTTTTTGCGTCGCAGGAGATCAAGCGGGCGGTGGCGGAGAGTTTCGCCAGCCACGGACGGCCGAAGGAGGAGGGGCTGGTCGCCGTCTGGGAGAAGGTGGCCGGCGAACTCGGGCCGCTCGATACGCTGGCCAAGCTCGGCAGCTATCTCAAGGCGATCCAGGCGGCAGACGAGCGCTTCACCGGCCGGGCGGTGAAGAACATCGCCGATGCGGTGAAGGTGCGGGCGATGGATTTCGAACTGCCGGACGAGTGGATGGAGAACCCGGACCTGTTCCTGCGCAAGTCCTATGACGACAAGGCGGCGATGCTGCGCGACCTCGCCAGGCCGATCACGGTGGAAATGGTGATCCAGGAGATCAACCGCTACGCCGACAGCGAATTCCGCTATGCCGACAAGTCGGACGAGGTGGCGATCGAGGGCATGGTGCGGGACATGAAGCGGGCGGAGGAGGCGAGGCGGCGGTATGGGGAGGGGCGGGGGTGAGTGACCTATTGGCCGCAGCCCTTGTGTTCGGCGCGGGATGCGCCGCGCCCAGCTTCATCTGGGGCTATGCCGTGGCGCGTGGATTCCAGGGCCCCTGGCCGGTGGCGGTGACCGTGTTTGGATTGGTGCCCGTGGTGTGGCTTTCGCAGATATTGGTGGCACTGGCGACGACGAGTCTTTGGGACATTGTGACCGGCCGCCATGAACTGGGCAGCGTGGCGTCAGCAATCCCTGTGACGACGCTTTGGGTTTTGACAAGTTTCTGGATTCTGTTCGTTCCTGTATCCGGGCTTTCGGTCGCCTTGGGCTGGGCGAGGGGCGCGGCCGTTTGTCGTGTTCGGAGGAGTGGAGTGGCTCACCGCAATTCAGATGACGGCCCTGTGGCAGGTGGCGAGGGAGGCCAAGTTTGAAGCCCGCCTCTGTGCATGGAACGACAACCCCCCACCCCCATCCCCTCCCCACAAGGGGGAGGGGAGGCGCTTGTGACGGCGCCCCTTGGGCACTCGCCACGCGTGGGGGTGAGGCGGCACCCTCCCCCTTGTGGGGAGGGATGGGGTGGGGGGCTTGCGGCCGGGAGTGCGGGCGGTGACGGGGATTGCGCCGCAGACGCGGGCCTTCGCGCGGGTGCTGCGCCGCGAGATGACGCGGGCGGAGCGGCGGCTGTGGGGGCGACTGAGGGAGGTGAACCGGATGCCGGGGACGCATTTCCGGCGGCAGGCGCCGGTCGGGCCCTTTGTCGCGGACTTTGCCGATCTGGGGCGGCGGCTGGTGATCGAGCTGGATGGTGCCGGGCATGGCGGGGCGCGGGATACTGTCCGGGACGAATGGCTTGCTTCGCAAGGTTTCAAAGTCGTGCGGTTCTGGAATCCTGAGGTGGAGGAGAACCTCGACGGGGTGATGCAGGCGGTTCTGGATGCTTTGGAGGGGACGCTTTCTGACGGGAGCCCCCCCACCCCATCCCTCCCCCACGAGGGGGGAGGGAGGCGCTTGCCGGATGCGGGGGGCGTCTTGTGATCCGCCTCATCGAAAACGGCCTGATGTTCGGTGGCCTGATCGAGGTCGCCTCGCCGGCGCTGGTGGAGCGCTATCGGCGGGCGATGAAGCACCTGACCGGCCAGGAGACCAAGCTCGCCGATTTCCACATCGACCTGTCCGGCTTTTCACCGGAGATCGGCGACGAGCTGGGCGATCCGCTGTATCTCAATCCCGACGGCTGCAACCGGCAGTTCATCCTCTTGACCACGGCGCAGAAGGAGGCGCCGCTTCTCAACATCCGCTTCTCCACCTCGCGCGGGGTGCTGCGGCAGTTCATCGAGACGAACGAGGCGGCGCTTTTCGCGCTGACGGCGCGGGATGCGGTGGCCGGCGAGTTGCAGAACTCGGTCTATGACGTGGCCACCCCGCAGCGCCTGTTCGACATCCGCAAGGTGACGGTGGAGGCCGACACGATCGGCGGCCATGTCGCCGATGCCGGGAAGCTGACCGCGATGATCGAGCGTTTCCGGGGCGAGGGCGAGGCCTGGCAGGACGAGGCGCTGATCGCGGGGATGATCGCGTTAGCCAGGAAGACCGGCGACATCACCCGGGTGCCGGTCAGCCTGCCCGCCATGTCCTTCGAGCAGGCGAATTTCTGGACCGGGCTCTTCGGCGGCATCTACCTCTTCCGCGACCTGCGGGCGCCGGCGGCGATCAGCGTCGCGCCGCTCGCGACGCTGGGCAGCTTGCCCATCGGCCAGGCGATGGACCTCTCCGACCGCAACCAGATTGCCGAATGGATGGTCAGGAACGAACTGGTCGAGCCCATCGTCGAGGCACGGGGCGCGGATGCGGCGGCGATCCTGCGGCAGAAGATGGATTTCATCCTCGTCGATGCCGCCGACACGCTCGGCATCGAGCTGGGCGAGGCCACCCGCACCGACCTGCGCAAGATCGCCCACCGGCTGGGCGAGGCGCTGCCGGACGAGTTCAAGGGCCTGGCGTCGATGCTGCGCTGGGTGGAGGGCGGCGGCGACTGGCCGCGCATCACCTCGGAACATCCATCCTTCTTCTACACGCTGCGCTCCAAGCCCCACAAGGACCGCGATCTGGTCAACATGCTTCTGGCCGAGCTGACGCCGCTCGACGTCCGGCAGATGTTCATCCTGCACAAGGAGAAGTTCTATGCCGCCTATGCCGGCTGGAGCGGGCGCAAGCGCGGCTATGTGGCGAAATTCCTCGCGACGGAGTATGCCGTGGACAAGGCGGGGGCGCGGACGGCGCTCTTCGGGCCTGAGCCGGGGATGGTCGAACCCCTGCGGTCCGGACCGGAACCGCGGCCGCGGACGATGATCGACCGTGTCGGACCTTGGGGGGCGTTGAGGCGATGATCCTGGGCTGGCTGCGTCTTCTGGCATTGTCCTTCGTCGTGCTGACGGTGGTCTATGTGCTGGTCTCGATCTATTCCCGCTCGGTCCGCCGCGAGCGGCTGGAAGAGACCTTCGATGCCGGGGGTGTCGAGGGCCCGCGCGATGCCTATATTGCCGAGGGGATGCGGGCCTATGAGCACGGCCTGCGCAAGAAACTGATCTGGCTCGTCTATGTCGTGCCGCTGGTGGCGATGACGGTGACGGTCTGGTGGGTGAACTGGGACTGACGCGCATGTGGCGATGGATCAAATGGGGCTTCTTCATCACGCTGATCCTGCTGGTGACGGCCTTCCTGCACTACACCCTGCCGCAGCGCGACGTGGTGCGGATCATCAACACCTACAACCGGGTGCAGCCGATCGGTTCCAACTGGATGTTCTATTCCTCGGAGGACACCGGCACCGGAGCGGAGAACTCGCTGTCCCGCGATATCCGCTTCATCGACGCCGTCTTTCCCGATGGCGAAACGGTGATGACCTACCGCAACGAGGATACCGGCTGGTTCTGGCCGCCCTATTTCAAGTGGGACAGCTCGCAGCTGCAGGCCGAGGCCACCAATTTCAAGTCCGCGCCCGGCGACGAGAAATGGGTGGCCGTCACCCATTACGGCTGGCGCATTCCCTTCATCACCATCTTTCCCAATGCGGTGAAGATCGTGCGGGTCGAGGGGCCTGAGGTCAGCCTGTTCCCCTGGCTCAACCTGGTGATTCTCGGAGTGCTGGCCTTCATCCTTTTCTGGGCCTGGATGATGATCCGCCAGTTCCGCGAGCGGATGATCGACCCGGCGGTGGAGCGGGTGGCGCAGACGATGGATGCCGTGGACCAGCGGGCGGATGCGGCCAGGGGTAGGTTCTGGCGCTGGATCGACAGCTGGCGCGGCAAGCCGCGCCGCTAG
>CAZRQN010000202.1:0-4305 GCA_964602115.1 uncultured Rhodobacterales bacterium | reverse complement strand
CAGCCGACATCGGCGGTGCACCAGAAGACATCGCCCTCCCGGTAGTCGAAGGTCATCTCATGGGTGTAGCTGGCATAGACCAGATAGCCGCCGGTGGTATGGACCACGCCCTTGGGCTTGCCGGTCGAGCCCGAGGTATAGAGGATGAACAGCGGATCCTCCGCCCCCACCTCGACATAGGGGCAATAGGGCCTGGCCGCCGCCATCGCCGCCGTCAGGTCGATGTCGCGGCCTTCGGTCCAATGGGTCTGCTCGCCGGTATGCTTGACCACCAGGCACTTCACCCGGTCGGAGCAATGCAGCAGCGCCTGGTCGGCATTGGCCTTCAAGGGCGTGCGCTTGCCGCCGCGCGGCGCGTGGTCGGCGGTGATGACCACCTTGGCGTCGCAGTCGTTGATCCGGTTGGCCAGCGCATCGGGGGAAAAGCCGCCGAAGACCACCGAATGCACCGCCCCGATCCGGGTGCAGGCCAGCATCGCATAGGCCGCCTCGGGGATCATCGGCATGTAGATGACGACCGGATCGCCCTTCTGCACCCCCTGCGCCTTGAGCACATTGGCCAGGCGGCAGGTCTGCTCCAGAAGCTCGCGGTAGGTGATGTGCCGCGCCGGGGTCCTGGGATCATCCGGCTCCCAGATGATCGCGGTCTGGTCGGCACGCGCCAGCAGGTGCCGGTCGATGCAATTGGCGCTGACGTTCAGCGAGCCGTCCTCGAACCACTTGATCGACACCTGGCCCATGGTGAAGTCGGTGTTCTTCACCTTGGTGAAGGGGCGCATCCAGTCGATCCGCTGGGCGACATCGCTCCAGAAGCCCGACGGGTCGGCGACCGAAGCCGCATAGAGCCGCTGATAGGCGGCCGCATCCACATGCGCGGCGGCGGCAAAGTCGGCTGATGGAGGAATAACGTTCTGCGAGGCTGCGGACATCTGGGCTCCCCTCCCTCAGGCGCGGCTGGACGGAGGGGAGATTTACCTCAAGTCACACCAAAGGAAAGCGCCTCGTTCGGCATGGAGTAACAAAATTGCGCCGGAAAGGTATCTGGCGCACAAAGCACTCAAGGCGCTACCGTCGCGCGAAATCCAACTAAGTCCGCGAAATGCATACCGAAGTATGGCACAGTATACCGAAACCACCCGACCCGCCGACGACGAGGCCCGGAACCAGGCTCGGCGGATTCTTGCCGCATCGCAGCACGCCGCGCTCGCATATGCGGAAATTTCGACGGCTGCGCCGGGGATCGCGCGAATCAGTTTAGCGCTAACACCTTGGGGCGAACCGATAAGTCTGGTCTCCGGCCTTGCCCGGCACACCGCTGGCTTGCGGGCAAATCCCGACTGCGCCTTCATGGTGGGCGACCCCGGAGCCAGGGGGGATCCGCTGATCCACCCCCGGCTGATGGTCAAGGCGCGGGCCGATTTCGTCGCGCGCGAAGGCGAGGACCATGCCGCGCTGCGGCTGCACTGGCTATCCCGCCATCCCAAGGCGAAACTCTATATCGACTTCGCCGACTTCGCCTTCGTCAGGCTTGTTCCGGTCTCGGCGCTGCTGAATGCCGGTTTCGGCAAGGCTTTCCGGATGGAGCCCGGCGATCTGGTGCCGCCCGGGACGGCGCGGGCGGCACCCTGAGCCGGCTCAGGTCTGGTTGTCCACCCGCAGCGTGGCCAGGACCTTGCCCTTCACGGCAGCGGGCCATTTCAGATGCGCCTGCCCGCCGCCCGCGCCCTGCTCGACCAGCACATAGGGCATGGCGCTGTTCACCGCGTTGGAGGCCGTGGTGATTGCGCCCTCCGCCACCACCGACTGGACGTTGCGCACCCGCCCGCCGAAGGGCATCCAGGCGCTGCCGTCGATCACCCAGGTGTCGGCCGCCGTCGCCTGGTCGTGCTCGATCATCACCGGGCTGAAGGTCATCTGGTTGACGCCGTTGAAAGTGTTGGTCGCCATCACCACGTTGCGGAACCGCGAAAAATCCAGCGTGGCAAAGGTCGTGTCCACGCCTTCCACCCGGTCGATGGTGCCGTTGACGGTGCGGAAGACGTTGTCGTTGATCGTCACACCGGAGAGGAAATGCCCCGCGCCATAGGGCGTGACCACGATCCAGCGGAAGGCCGGGGAGACGTCGGAAACCATGAAGATATTGCCGACGATCGACAGGCCGCCATAGGAGAATTCGTTGAGGAAATCCGGTTCGCTGTCCTGCTCGTTGGTCCATTCGATATAGCAGTTGTCGATGTAGTTCCCCGTCACCTGCGAGCGTACGTTGGTGGTGGCAAAGACGATCCCCGGCCGGCGGATGCCCAGCGTCTGGTCGTCGCCCTGGAAGAAGTGGTTGCCGATGAACAGGTTGCCACCTCCGCCCATCACCGCGAAAGTGGCGAAGCGCACGATCCGGTTGTCGCGGATCTTGGCGTCGTTGGCATTGACGTTCAGCGCGATGGTCGTGCGGTCCTGGGTGGCGAGGGTCTGCTCGTTCGACAGGAAGGTGCAACCGTCAACGAACAGCCCCTGGCAGCCGGTGCCGGTGGAGGTGATCCCCCGGTCCTTCGGCCGGTTGATGACGCAATCGGCAAGGCGGAAGACCGAGCCCTGCGACGGCAGCATCAGGGCGCTGGCCTTGCCGGAACACTGCAGCTCGACCTCGTGGATCTCGAAACGGCTGAGATCGGCGAAGCCCGAGAAATCGAGCAGATAGCGGTAGCGGGTGAAGGTCAGCGTCCGCGTCCCGGCCGCGCCCCAGAGCGGGCGGGACAGTTCCACCGTCCCTGCGGCAACGTTCTTTGACCGGACATAGATCTCGCGTCCCACCCCGGTGCCGGTGATGCGCGCCCCGACCGCGATGCTGGCGACATTGGCCACGGCGGTCAGCTGGAGCGGGTTTGCCGTCGGGGTATAGGTCGCCACGCTGGTCACGGCGGCCGTATCCCAGGCCGTGCTGTCGGCCGCCTCCAGCAGCCCGTCGCGCAGGACCCGCCGGGTGGCGAGCGTGGTGATCCCGGCCAGGGCGGCCACATCGACCGGTGCGGTCAGCGGCACCCGACGTCCCTGCATGTCGAAGGTCACATGATCGGTGAAGTGGAACAGGGTCTGCAGCCCCCGGCGGAACCCTTCCTCCTCACCGCCGAAGGCGGCGATATAGGTCTCGAGGTCGTAGTTCCGCAGGCAGGCCAGCCGGGCAGCGGCCGGCATGGTCAGCGTGCCCTCGAAACGCACCCGTGAATTGATCTGCAGGTTCGTGCCGATGAAATAGGTGCCCTTGGAGACCAGAACTCCCCGTCCCTGGGCGTCGAGATCGGCGGCGGCGAAGGCGGCGCTGTCGTCAGCCACCCCGTCGCCCACGGCGCCATAGTCGCGCACGTCCACCCAGTCGATCAGCTTGCGGTGGAAGACTTCGGTCACGTCCTCGACGGTGATGTCGTCGATCCTGACCGTGCCGCCGTTGGGGCCCGTGAGGTCGAGTCCGAAATGGCCATAGACCGGCTCGGTGCCCCAGACGAGATCGTTGCCCTGCCGGTTGCCCGAGCCGATGATCGCGCTGACGGTGACCACCTGGCCATAGGCGGTCAGGGGCACTTCGGCCCCGGTCTGCGGCACGGTGGAGACATTGGTGTCATTGGCCCGCCCCGCCCAGCCGGCGATGCGCACCGAGGGCAGGTTGCCCGAGACCGCCTTCACCCGCGCCGTCACCCGCAGGTACATGCCGGGCTGGAACGGCGTCTGGGCGAAGGAGCGCAACTTCTGCACCGTCTGGGTCTTGTTGAGTTCCAGACAGCCGGCAAAGTCGGAATCGGAGGGGACGAGCACCGCATTGGGCTGGCCCTGGTAGCTGCCCGAACCTGCGGTCCCGTCCTCGCGCGACCACAGGTTGAGGCCCGCCGAGAAGGGCGGCGGCATCAGCACCAGACCATCGGTAATCGCCTTGTTCATCGCACCCGCCCCTCGGCTCCGTTGCACCATTGCCGCAACCGGAGGCCGGTCTCCGGCGCCCTCGCGACGGCAATGGGGATTACGTCCGGCCCCTTAACCGCGCTTGATCCCGCCGCGCGCCCGGGCGAAACGCGCGGCAACGCCAAGTCCTGCGGGAAAGGGCCGCCGCCCCACTACCGCATCCCCCTCCCGCGCGGCTTTGCCGCTTGGGGGAAGCAAGGGGGCGGCTTCCCGCCCCCTTGGACCCCCTCTCCGAGGAGGCGGTGAGGCTGACGCCCGTCCCGTCTTGCGCCCTGGCGGGCGCGCCTCGTGTGGCGCTTCGATCTTTGAGCCCTGCTCTCGTGGAGAGACCCGGGGCGCTGCCCCGGGCCCCGGGGT
>CAZRQN010000201.1:0-4359 GCA_964602115.1 uncultured Rhodobacterales bacterium | reverse complement strand
CCCCCAAACCGAAGGAGCGGCCCACTTCGGGCCGCGACAGAGGGCGGGAGGGGGAAGGGTGAGGGAGGGGCGCTCGATCTGCTCTACGGCCGACGGCATTCGCTGCGCCGGCAAATCAACCCATGCCCCCCTTTTCGACGCCGTAACGGCGGATCGCATCTCTTCGCCCCGCGCAGGACCGGACTGCGACCGCCGTCCGTCCGCCGATTCAGCGAAGAACCCGTGCCCGGCCAAGACCTTGGCACCATTCCGAAGCGCCACGAGGCAGAGCTATCCGGGAAAGATCACCTCCAGAGAATTCCGTTCCTCTCATCCCTTCAGCAACGGAAACCAATCCTCCCTCAAACGCTCGCCCGGGCGCATCCCGTGGCCCGGGAAGGGCGGAGAGGTGGGGCCGGGGCGAACGACGTAACGCGCATCCTCGCCCACCAGCCGCAGGCTAA
Organism: uncultured Rhodobacterales bacterium; assembly: GCA_964602115.1. Lineage (GTDB taxonomy): Bacteria > Pseudomonadota > Alphaproteobacteria > Rhodobacterales > Rhodobacteraceae > JANOGU01. The sequence continues at coordinate 3,916 of CAZRQN010000201.1, read as the reverse complement.
AGGCCCGGCGCCGCCGGTCGGTCGTGTTCCCCCGCGCCCCGTGCAGGGTGCGGAAATGGAAGGCTACGGCATCGCCAGGTTCCATGTCCCATTCGAGAATCTGCATCCCCTCCGCCTCGGGGTCGGGGACGGGCATGTAGCCGTGATCGCCCGGGTAGAAGTTCGTCTCCGCCATCCAGCGCGTCGGCAGAACGTCCTTTTCCCACAGGTGGCTGCCGGCAACACAGCGCAGCGTCGCCTCCCTGACCGGGTCGAGGGGCGACCAGAAGCTCACCGTCTGGCGCCCCTCGACGAAGTAATAGGGCCCGTCCGTGTGCCAGGGCGTGGGCTTGGCGGTTCCCGGCTCCTTGACCAGCACATGGTCGTGGAAGAGCTGGACCCGCCCCCCGCCCATCAGGCGGCTGGCCACCTCGCCCGCGCCCGAGCCGAAGATCGCTGCCCGGAACTCCGGGATCCGGTTCCAGTTGCAGTAGTCGTCGAAGAACCTGCCCGGCTCGCCCGGTTTCAGGGTCGGCATCGGCTGCCCCGGCGCCGCCATATTGGCCTCCACTCCGGCGCGCAGGGTCTCGACCCAACCGTCCCACAGACCGCGGATCACCACCGCCCCGTCGCGGGCATAGGCCGCGACCATCTCATCTGTCACCGTCACCATGGCGATCCTCCCCGCTCCACCCTGCCTCGCGTCCGGGCGCCGGACAAGGCAGGAGGCGCTCCCCCTGCCTTTCCGCAGGACGCGAGCGAGCCCCTTGCGCAGGACAGGACGACCGGATGGCAGCATCCGCCCCCCGCCCGCCCGCAGCATCGGCGCCCTTGCCATGGCTTCTCCCGGCTACAGGCCAGGTCTGCGGGCAGGCGGCGGCACGCAAGCCCATGCCCGAAAGACCCCGCAAGGTGACGTGGCGCCAGCGCGGGACGCGTTCCCGAGAAACGGCGGCGGCCACAGGACAGGCCCTTCGGCCGTCAAGGGGTGGGCCGGCACGGCGCACTGGAGGGCCTGCCTCCCGTGCGGCCGTGACTGGGGGAAGGATCGTCACGGATGGCTGCCACGCTTGCCACATTCCTCTTGGTCGGCGGCGCCTTCGAGTGCCACCCAGGCCTCTGCGCCTTCCGCAGCCGCCTCCCGATCCCTGCCGGAACCGCCTCGCGCCATCCGCAACGGCTGCCGCCCGCAAACGCCTCGCCGTCCGCAAGCTCACGCCCGCGACCTGCCAACCGGACGGACCGGCGCCGGGAGAAGAGCGGCCGTTCCGCCCTGACCGGGCAGGCCTCCGCCTGCCCGCCGGAGCGGACCCCGGGCGCGTTACAGGCGAACCACCCGGACCTGGCTTCCCTTGGCGGTCAGCGCAATCTCGCCCCGGCAAAGGCGCAGCGCATCCTCGCCGAAAGCCTCCAGGCGCCAGCCATGCGTGACCGCGCCGTCCAGATCGCCCGCTGCCATGGCGTCGAGGTCGGCCGAGGAAGCGATCAGGCGCGGCGCCACGCCCAATGCCTCGGACTTGGCTTTGAGAAGCACGCGCAGCAGATCGGCCAGCGCCGGGTTCACCTGCGGCTGGTCGTGATCGGCGGGAGGTTTGGGCAGGTCCTCGGGCTTCAGCGCCGCAGCGGTGCGAATTGCGGTCAGGATCCCCTCGGCGATATCGCCGCGACGGCCTTCGCGCAGCAGCAACCGGGACTTGCCGAGATCCTCGTGGGTCAACGGGCGGGTCGAGGCCACTTCCAGCAGCGCATCGTCTTTCAGCACCCGCGAGCGCGGCACGTTGTTGGCCTGGGCATAGGCCTCGCGGAAACGGGCAAGTTCCTTGACCGCGCCCAGAAAGCGGGCAGAGGTCGAGCGGGTCTTGATCCGCAGCCAGGCCTCGTCCGGCGTCGTGGTATAGGTTGCGGGCTCGGTCAGCAGCGCCAGTTCCTCGGCCACCCAGCCGGCACGGCCGTTCTTTGCGAGTTGCGCCGAAAGATGTTCGTAGATCACCCGCAGATGGGTGACATCGGCCAGCGCATATTCGGCCTGGGCTTCGGTCAGGGGGCGGCGCGACCAGTCGGTGAAGCGCGAGGTCTTGTCGAGCGCCTGGTGGGCGATGCGGCGCACCAGCGTCTCGTAACCCGCCTGCTCGCCAAAACCGCAGACCATGGCTGCCACCTGGGTGTCGAACAGCGGCCTGGGAAAGACCTGGCCCTCCACCCAGAAGATCTCCAGATCCTGGCGGGCGGCGTGGAAGACCTTCACCGTGCCTTCGTGGCGGAACAGGTCGTAGAGCGGTTCAAGGCTCATCCCCTCGCCTTCCACCGGGTCGATCAGCACGGCATCGCCGTCCTTCCCCGGGAGCGCGGCCTGGATCAGGCAGAGCTTGGACCAGTAGGTCCGCTCGCGCAGGAATTCGGTGTCGATCGTGACATAGGGCTCGCGCTTGGCGGCTTCGCAGAAGGCGGCGAGGTCGGAGGTGGTGGTGATCGTCCGCATCGGCGCCTTTCCTGCGTTTGCGGGGTCGTCCCGCCCGGGGAGGCTCCTATAGGACCTCGCCGGCGAAAGGGAAAGTGTCAGAGATCCAGCCGGCCGCGATTTCCTTCCGCCACCCGGCGCAGGATGGCGGGGTAAAGGCGGTGCTCGGCGACAAGCACCCTGGCGGCCAGACTGTCGGGCGTATCGCCGGGCAGCACCGGCACCCGCGCCTGTCCCAGGACCGGCCCCGCATCCAGATCGGCGGTCACCTCGTGCACGCTGCACCCGGCCTCGGCATCCCCGGCCGCCAGCGCCCGGGCATGGGTGTGCAGCCCGGGGTATTTCGGCAAGAGCGACGGGTGGATGTTGAGGATCCGCCCCGCATGGCGGGCCGCGAAAGCCGGGGTCAGGACGCGCATGAATCCGGCCAGGCAGATCAGGTCCGGGCGGGCTTCCGCCAGCGCCCCATCCAGCGCGGCCTCGAACGCCGCCCGGTCATGGAACTGGCGGTGATCCACGGTGACGGCCGGGATGCCGCGCGCCTCGGCCCGGGTCAGCCCACCGGCGCCGGGGACATTGGACAGCACCAGAACCGGCCGCGCGGGATGATCGCCCGCCATGCTCTCGGCCAGCGCCACCATGTTGGAGCCGCCGCCCGAGATCAGGATGGCGACGCGAATCACGCCAGATGGCCGCGATAGACGACCCCCTGCCCCGGCAGGATGCGTCCGAGCCGCGTCACCCGTTCGCCCATGCCGGCCAGCAACGACGCCAGCGCCTCGGCCCGATCCGGCGCGACGACGAGGATCATGCCGATGCCGCAGTTGAAGGACTTCAGCATCTCGGCCTCGGCAACCCCGCCCGCCTCGCGCAGCCAGCCGAAGACCGGCGGCAAAGGCCAGGCGGCAAGGTCGATCTCGCAGGCCAGTCCGTCGGGCAGAACCCTCGGAGGGTTCTCGGTCAGCCCGCCGCCGGTGATATGGGCCAGCGCATGGACACCGCCGGCGCGGATCGCCGCCAGCGCCGGCTTCACATAGAGCCGCGTCGGCGCGAGCAGCGCCTGGCCGAGCGTGTTCTCGGAAAAGTGCGACGGGTCGTTCCAGGCGAGTCCCGCCCGCTCCACCACCTTGCGGACGAAGGAATAGCCGTTGGAATGGACCCCGTCCGAGGCCAGGCCGAGGATCACGTCGCCTTCGGCCACGCCCTGCGGCAGGTCGGCGCCGCGCTCCATCGCGCCGACGGCAAAGCCGGCAAGGTCGAAATCGCCGCCGTGGTACATGCCGGGCATTTCCGCCGTCTCGCCGCCGACGAGCGCGGTGCCGCAGGCGGCGCAGGCCCGGGCGATGCCGTCGATGACGCGGGCGGCCCCGGCGATGTCGAGCTTGCCGGTGGCGAAATAGTCGAGGAACAGCAGCGGCTCGGCCACCTGGCAAACGAGATCATTGACGCACATGGCGACGAGGTCCTGCCCGATCGTGT
>CAZRQN010000200.1:3961-4444 GCA_964602115.1 uncultured Rhodobacterales bacterium | reverse complement strand
GTGGCGATCGGCTTCCTCGGCTTCATCGTCTGGGCGCACCACATGTACACCGCCGGCATGTCGCTGACCCAGCAGAGCTATTTCATGCTGGCGACGATGGTCATCGCGGTGCCGACCGGCATCAAGGTGTTCTCGTGGATCGCGACGATGTGGGGCGGCTCGATCGAGTTCAAGACGCCGATGCTCTGGGCCTTCGGCTTCCTCTTCCTGTTCACCGCCGGCGGCGTGACCGGGATCGTGCTGTCCCAGGCCGGCATCGACCGTGCCTATCACGACACCTATTATGTCGTGGCCCACTTCCACTATGTGATGTCGCTGGGCGCCGTCTTCGGCATCTTCGCCGGCATCTACTTCTGGTTCCCCAAGATGTTCGGCCGCATGTTGAACGAGACCTGGGGCAAGGTCCACTTCGCCCTCACCTTCGTCCTCGCCAACTGCACCTTCTACCCGATGCACATCATCGGTGTGGGAGGTCATCCGCGC
>CAZRQN010000200.1:0-3951 GCA_964602115.1 uncultured Rhodobacterales bacterium | reverse complement strand
CTTCGCCATCTTCGCGGGCGTCTACTTCTGGATCGGCAAGATGAGCGGACGCCAGTACCCGGAATGGGCGGGCAAGCTGCACTTCTGGATGATGTTCATCGGCGCCAACCTGACCTTCTTCCCGCAGCACTTCCTTGGCCGCCAGGGCATGCCGCGCCGCTACATCGACTATCCGGAGGCCTTCTCCTACTGGAACTGGTGGTCCTCGATGGGCGCCATGATCGCCTTTGCCTCCTTCGTCTTCTTCCTCGGCGTGGTGTTCTACACCCTTTTCGCCGGCAAGCGGGTGACGGAGAACAACTACTGGAACCCCTACGCCGATACGCTGGAATGGACCCTGCCCTGCCCGCCGCCGGAGCACACGTTCGAGCAGCTGCCCAAGCGCTCGGACTGGGACCACAGCCACGCGCACTGAGCGGCGCAGGCACGATTTGCAGGGCCCCGGCGTCAGAGCCGGGGCCTTTCGCATTCAGGGCAGCACCCCCTTGCGCCGCCTCCGAAGGGGATGAGCCGCCATGCCCTATGAATGGTCCGTCTCTCCGGAACCCGAGGCTGCCGTCCAGCTGCGGATATGGCCGCACCGCTCGCTGACCCGCACCGGTTTCGTCGGCTTCGTCGCCGTCACGGCCGCACTCGCCGCCCTGCCGGTGTTGACGCTGATCGGCACACCATCCGCCTGGGTGGTCCTGGGCTTCGCCATCGCCGCAGTCTCTGCCCTGTGGACAGCACTCCGGGCCTCGGATCGCGACCGCGAGATTCTTGAGGTCCTTTCCCTCACTTCGCGGCAAGCCGAATTGGTCCGCTGCGGCCCTCTTGGCCAGCGCCAGGTCTGGCAGGCAGATCCGTACTGGGTAGAGGTGGCGCTCTACCCCACGCAGGGCCCGGTGCCGCACTACCTCACCCTGCGCGGCGGCGGGCGCGAGGTGGAGCTGGGCGCCCTTCTTACCGAGGCTGAGCGGGTGGCGCTGGCCGCCGAGATCCGGGCGGCCCTGCGCGCCGCCCGCGACGCCGGGGGAACCGCCGCAGAAGACGGCCATGCGCCCGCCCGGGGCATCCCGCCGGAGCCGCGCCGATGACCCCGCCGGCGCGCGCCCGTCATCCTTGGCCGTGCTGCGTCCGCCGGGCTTCCATCGCCCGCCTGATGCACTAGCATCCGGGCATGGAATCCGCCCTCCTCCTCGCCAGCCTCTACCTTCTCGCCGCTGTCGCCATCGTGCCCCTGGCCGCGCGCAGCGGCCTTGGCTCGGTGCTGGGCTACCTCGCGGCGGGGTTCCTGATCGGACCGGCGCTCGGGCTGGCCGGGGCCGAGATGCACGACCTACAGCATGTCGCCGAGTTCGGCGTGGTGATGATGCTGTTCCTCATCGGCCTGGAACTGGAGCCGCGAACGCTCTGGGACATGCGGATGAAGCTCCTCGGCCTCGGCGGGTTGCAGGTCATGGCGACGACGCTGGCCATCCTCGCGGTCCTCGCAGCCTTCGGACTGCCCTGGCGCGAGGGGCTGGTGCTGGGGATGATCCTTTCGCTGTCTTCCACCGCCATCGTGCTGCAGACACTGAGCGAAAAGAACCTTATGCGCACGCCCGGCGGGCGCTCGGCCTTTGCCGTGCTCCTCACCCAGGACATCGCCGTGGTGCCGATGCTGGCACTCATCCCGCTCCTGGCGGCCGGCCGCTCCTCCGGCCTGGACGAGGCGGCGGGGGCCGAGGGTACGGCGGAAGTGCTGCTGACGCTGGTGGCGCGCCTGCCCGGCTGGGCGGCGGGGCTGCTGACACTGGGCGTGGTCGCCGCCATCGTCGCCGCCGGCCATTTCCTCGCCCGCCCCGTCTTCCGCTACATCCATGGCGCGCGGTTGGCGGAGATGTTTACCGCCGTATCGCTGCTGATGGTGACCGGGATCGCCTTTCTGATGACGCTGGTGGGCCTTTCCCCGGCGCTCGGCACCTTCCTTGCCGGCGTGGTGCTCGCCAATTCCGAGTTCCGCCACCAGATCGAGGCCGACATCAAACCCTTCAAGGGTATCCTGATGGGCCTGTTCTTCATGACCGTGGGCGCCGGCGTCGATCTCTCCGTCCTTGCGGCAGCACCGCTCGCCATCCTCGGGCTGACGCTCGCGCTGATCGCGGCAAAGGCCGCCGTCCTTTTCGCCCTCGGGAGCGGCGCCGGACTGCGCGGCCGGGAGCGGCTTCTCTTCGCACTGGCGCTGGCGCAGGGCGGGGAGTTCGGCTTCCTGCTCCTGTCCTTCGCCGCCGTCGAAGCCGCTCTGCCGCCCGCCACCGCCCAGATCGCGCTTCTGGCGATCTCGCTTTCCATGCTCGCCACGCCAGCCCTTTTCCTCGCCGCCGAGGCGCTGGGCCGCCGGCTCACCCCGCGCGCCGACGATCCCGAGCCCGATGCGATCGAAGACCGGGGGCGGGTGATCATCGCCGGGATCGGCCGCTTCGGCCAGGTGGTCAACCGCCTGGTCCGCTACGCCGGGGCGGAGACCGTGGTGCTCGACACCGATATCGCCGCGATCGAGACCATGCGTCGCTTCGGGGTGAAGACCTATCTCGGCGACCCGTCCCGTCCGGAAGTGCTGGCGGCGGCCGGGCTCGCCGAGGCGGATGTGCTGGTCATCGCCATCGACGACGCAGCCAATGCCTTGAAGATCGCCCGGCTAGCCCGACGGGCCCGCCCCGATCTGCATATCGTCGCCAGGGCGCGCGACAGGGTGCATGTCTATGAACTGTACCAGGCGGGCGCCAACGACATCGTGCGGGAAATGTTCGACAGCTCCGTCCGCGCCGGGCGCTATGTGCTGGAGAATATCGGCTATTCCGACTACGAGGCGGCGCAACTCAGCCAGACCTTCGTGCGCCTCGATCGCGCGGCGGTCCGGGAACTGGCGCAGCTCTGGGTGCCGGGCCAGCCGATCGAGCACAATGCCGCCTATGTCGAACGCGCCAAGTCGCTGAACCGCGACATCGAGACGGCGCTGATCTCCGAGCTCGACGACGCGCGGCGCAAGCCGGAGGCGGCGGAGTAGCGCGCCCTGCCCGGCCGAACGGGTGACCCGTCCCGGGCCTGACCCGGGACCTCGCCCGCCGCCGGGCGGCCGGGCGGGCAGGAGACCCCGGGCCAAGCCCGGGGTGGGGTCACGGCGACGGAGGTGGCCCGCGATCGGCGGCGCCACCGGCCCAGCCGCGTCGTCAGGTCCGACGGCCGGCGAAACGCGTCTGCCAGTCGAGACGCTCCTCGTCGGTGATCTTGCGGAACAGGTTCTCCGGCACGGTGAAGCCATGCCCGGCCGGCAGCGCCGCCAGCGCCTGCGCCACGTCCGAAGGCCAGGTCCAGTCCTGCGACCCCACCGCCGCCATCATCGCCGCCGATGCATCGGGAATGAAGGGCCGCGACAGGATGGCATAGAGGCGGATCAGGCTCATCGCCAGCCGCACCTGGCAGCCGGCCTGCGCCGGATCGGTCTTGAACACCGTCCAGGGCGCGGCGGATTGCAGGTATTCGTTGCCCGCGACCCAGATCGCCCGGAGTTCGGTCGCGGCGCGGCGGACCTCGATCCCCTCCATCGCCGCCTCATAGGCCGCAAGCCGCCCGGTCAGCTCGGCGACCAGCGCCTGTTCGCGTTCGCCCCAGGCGCCGCCTTCGGGCAGCGTCTCGCCGAACTTCGCCTTGGCGAACTTGGTCACCCGGCTGACGAGGTTGCCCAGCACATCGGCGAGATCCTTGTTCACCGAGACCTGGAAATTCTCCCAGGTGAACTCGCTGTCGGCCGATTCCGGGGCGTGGGACAGAAGCCACCAGCGCCAGTAGTCCGCCGGCAAGACCTGCAGCGCCTGATCCATGAACACCCCGCGCCCCTGCGAGGTGGAGAACTGGCCGCCGTCGTAGTTCAGGTAGTTGAAGCTCTTGATGTAGTCCACGAGCTTCCACGGCTCGCCCGAGCCCATGATC
>CAZRQN010000199.1:0-4499 GCA_964602115.1 uncultured Rhodobacterales bacterium | reverse complement strand
GAAGGCCGCAGGTTCAAATCCTGCCCCCGCAACCAAATCTCGACATCCAGATCAAGACACCAGAAGCCGCCCCTCAGGGCGCGGATTCCTGCATCCAAAGCGACGCCACGCCAACCACAGCCCCAGCCCGGCAGGTCCGGCATCGCCCAGCGGGAGAACCGGAACGGCGGAGACGGCTCCTTCCTGGCCACTTCGTCGGAAGCGTCCTCGCTTACCTGCAGGTCACCAAGCGACGTCCCGGCCCCGGGTGTCGGGGCCGGTCCGATCCATTTCCAAACCGGTCCCTCTGGTGCCGAAGCCGCAGTCGGGGCGCTGGTTCACGCCTCCATGGCTTCAAGTTCGTCGATGAAGCCCGCGATCATGCTCAGGCCCTTGTCCCAGAAGGCGGGATCGGTCGCGTCGAGCCCGAAGGGCGCGAGCAGCGCCCTGTGGTGCTGCGAACCGCCGGCTTTCAGCAGGTCGAAGTATTTCGCCTCGAACCCGGGCAGGCCGGCGGCATAGGCGGCGTAGAGCGCGTTCACCAGGCCGTCGCCGAAGGCATAGGCATAGACGTAGAAGGGCGAGTGGACGAAATGGGGGATATAGGCCCAGAAGGTCTCGTAGCCCGGCATGAACTCGAAAGCGTCGCCCAGGCTCTCGGCCTGGACCGACATCCACAGCGCGTTGATGTCCTCCGGCGTCAGCTCGCCCTTGGCGCGGGCGGCGTGCAGCTTCACCTCGAAGTCGTAGAAGGCGATCTGGCGGACGACGGTGTTGATCATGTCCTCCACCTTGCCGGCCAGCAGGGTCTTCCTTTCGGCGGGAGAAGCGGCGCGGTCCAGGAGGCTGCGGAAGGTCAGCATCTCGCCGAAGACCGAAGCGGTCTCGGCCAGCGTCAGGGGGGTGGAGGCGAGCAACTCGCCCTGGTCGGCGGCCAGCACCTGGTGGACGCCGTGGCCCAGCTCATGCGCCAGCGTCATCACGTCGCGCGGTTTGCCGAGGTAGTTCAGCATCACATAGGGATGGACGGTGGTAACGGTGGGATGGGCGAAGGCGCCCGGCGCCTTGCCCGGCGTCACGCCGGCGTCGATCCAGCCTTTCTCGAAGAAGGGCTGCGCCAGGGCGGCGAGATCGGGATGGAAGGCACCATAGGCGTCGAGCACGATCGTCCTGGCCCCGTCCCAATCGACGATGCGCGGGGTCTCGGTCGGCAGCGGGGCGTTTCGGTCCCAGATCTGCAGCTTTTCCAGCCCCAGCCATTTCGCCTTCAGCCGGTAGTAGCGGTGTGACAGGCGGGGATAGGCGGCGACGACGGCGTTCCTCAGCGCTTCCACCACCTCGGGCTCGACATGGTTGGACAGATGCCGCCCGTGCATCGGATTGGGCATCTTGCGCCAGCGGTCGTGGATCTCCTTCTCCTTGGCCAAGGTGTTGTGGACACGGGCGAAGAGCTTGAGATTCTTGCCGAATTCGGCCGCGAGTGCTCGCGCCCCCGCCTCGCGGCGGCTGCGATCGGGATCGGTCATCAGGTTGAGGGTGGATTCGAGCGGCAGCGTCTCGCCTTCGACGGTAAAGCTCAGCCCTGCCATCGTCTCGTCGAACAGCCGGTTCCAGGCCGCCGCGCCCACGGTGGACTGGTCGTGCAGGAAGCGCTCCAGCTCGTCGGAAAGCTGGTGTGGGCGCATGGCGCGCATGCGCTCGAAGACCGGGGCATAGCGGGCGAGGGCGGGGCTTTCGGCCAGCAGGCGGGCCAGGTGGTCCCCATCCAGCCGGTTGAACTCCAGCGCGAAAAAGACCAGCGCGGCAGTGGCCTCGGTGATCGCGTCCTGGGCATCGGCCATGAACTTGGCCCGTTCGGCGTCGAGCGTGTTCTGATAGTAGCGCAGCCCGGCATAGGACATGACCCGGCCGGCGGTGATCTCGATCTGCTGATAGGCCTCGACGCAGGCAAGAAGGCCGGTGGCGTCCAGATCGGCCAGATTTCCCTGATAGCGCGCCGCAAAGCTGGCGCAGTCGGCCGCGACAGCGGCAAGGTCGCGGGCGAAATCCGGGGCATCGGGGGCGGCGTAAAGGTCGGTCAGGTCCCAGACCGGCAGATCGCCAAGGCCGCCGGCGGAGGCATGGGCGTCGAAGACGGGGCGGGGCATGGACATGGGATCACTCCGGCGGGCGCTTTGGGGACAGGACATTCGCGCGCCATCTAGGCCGGCGGGGGCAGGAGGGACAAGTCAAAGCGGCGGGAGGGGGTGGGTTCAGTTTCCGCAGCAGGCGATCCATTGCCCGGCAACCCATCCCTGGCTGCCATCGTCGGCCCGGACCAGCACCCAGTCGCCCGACGTTTCCATCACCTCGACCGGGGTGCCTTCCTCCAATGCGCCGAGCGGCAGTCCCGTGGGCGAGGGATCCCCGCGCAGGGTGAGAAATCCGTAGCCGGCCGCCGCGAGGCCGCTGACGACATATCGTCCCGCCCCGGCTGCCGGTTGACGGCCGAAGCTTCCCCCCATCGAGCCGACCTTGTCCCCCACCGCCGGGCCGTCATCTTCCTCGGGGCCGAAGTCGATACCGGCGAAGGGATTGCCCGGATCGGGCAGCGGTGGCGGCGCGGCGGCGAAGGGATTCTTGCCCGGCGGGGCGGCAAGGGGCTCGGGCTGCGGTGCGGCGGTGGTGAAGAACGGATCGGCAGAGGGCGCGGCCGGGACAGGCGCCGGGGCTGCGGGCTGCGGCGAAGGCTGGGCGAAGGGCTGGGGCGCGGCGGCGCCTGGCTGGCCCGGAACAAAGGCGAGCGGCTGGGTGGCGTTGCCGGTGTTACCCGGCGGCGGCGCTCCGGCCATCGCCGGTTCGTCCTCGGCGGCGGCGGCAAGGAACAGCTGATCCACCAGCGAGGAGTTCTCCCAGGGAACCTGGGTCTGGCCGGTGGCGCTCACCACATCGGCGCGGACCTTGCGCATCACCGCATGGATGTCGAGCCCGGGCTCGGCGATATGGGAGAGCAGCGCGGCGGTGAAGGGGCTGTTCCGCCCGCCGCCGTCGAGCGCCACGTTGCCCGGCTGGGTGGAGAAGGCGATGTAGCTGCCCACGCCCGCCTCCACCCGGGCAAGGCCCGGCGCCGGCGTGCCGCCGCGAGCGGCGTCCCCGGCAAGGAATGGGTTGTTGCGGCAGGCGTCGAGGATCACCACCCGCCGGTCGGCGCGAAGCTCCATGGTCCGCAGGATCGTCGCCAGCCGGACGGAGGACCCCATCAGATCCTGTGCGGTGCCGCCGGCGGCATCGACCGGGATCACCACGTTTTCGGCTCCGATCTGGGCACCGTGGCCGGCGTAGTAGAACAGCGCCAGCGTCTCGGGTGTCAGCGCGGCGGAGAAGTCATCGACCGCCTGCAGCGTCTCGGCCTGGGTGAGGTCGATGCCGCCGAAGACGGTAAAGCCGATCCCGGCCAGAGCTTGGGCCATGTCGGCGGCATCGTTCGGGGCATTGGGCAGGGAATTGGAATAGCGGTAGGCGCCGTTGCCGATGACCAGCGCCACCTTGTCGGCGCGGGCGAAGCTCGGCGCAAGAAGCAGAAGAAGGACAATCAGCAGCCGTCTCATCCGGCAATCCTGCCATGGAAGCCCGAGTCGGCAAAGTCCCGGGGCCGGAAGGGAAAGCCCGGCCCTTCCGGCGCCGCCTCAGATCTCGATATGGGTGAAGCCGTCCCGCAGTGCCTGGCTCCAGTCTTCCGAGAGCTTGCGAAAGGCATCGTCGCCGGCCTCGAACCGGCGCCGCTCGGTCACCCGGCAGGCGTCGCGGGCGATCACTGCCAGATCGAGCGGCATGCCCACCGAAAGATTGGAGCGCAGGGTCGAATCCATCGACAGGAGCACGGCCTTCTTGGCGTCGGCGAGGGAGGTGGCCGGCTTCACCACCCGGTCGAGGATGGGCTTGCCGTATTTGTGCTCGCCGATCTGCAGGAAGGGCGTGTCCTCGGTGGCCTCGATGAAATTGCCCTCTGGATAGATCAGGAACAGGCGCATGGCCCCCCCGGCGCGCTGCCCGGCGACGATCATCGAGGCGGAAGCGCCTTGGGCCATGGCGAGCTTGTCATCGATCTCGCGCCGGACCTTGGCCAGCATGTTGCCGACGATGTCGGCCACTTTCAGCATGGTCGGGGCATGCAGGATCGAGGTCTCCGGATCAGGCTCGGGGACCTCCATCGCGTCGCGCAGGCGCGCGAGCGTGGTCTGGGTCACCGAAAGCGATCCGGCGGTGAGGATCGCGATCACCCGCTCGCCGGGATTTTCGAAGATGAACATCTTGCGGTAGATCGAGATGTTGTCGAGCCCGGCATTGGTACGGGTGTCGGAGAGGAGCACGATCCCCTCGTTGAGCAGGAGCCCGACGCAATAGGTCATCTTCCCAGTCCCTTCCCGGCGCGGATTGGGCACTGCTAGCGGCGGGCATCGCGCAAGGAAAGTGCCGAATGAGCCGGCGGCGCGGCTGTTGCGCGAATGGCGCGCCCTCCCGCCCTCTGTCGCGGCCCGAAG
>CAZRQN010000198.1:0-4513 GCA_964602115.1 uncultured Rhodobacterales bacterium | reverse complement strand
TCGGTCTGGAAGCCCTTGATGACCGGGATCAGCAGGGACAGGAGCCCGTCGGCCGCCGCGTCGCCGGCGCGCTCGGCCCGGTCGAGCAGGGTCGCGCCCCAGAAGGTCAGGGCGCGGGCGCCTTCGACGAAGCTTTTCTGCTCCATCAGGCTGCGGCGGATGTCGGGATGGACGATCAGCGGATCGGCCGGGCCGGAAGGGTTGGCGGCGCCGGTGATGGCGCGGCCCTGCAGGCGCTCCCTGGCATAGGCCAGCGCGGCCTGATAGGCGGCGGCGGCCACCGAATAGCCCTGCAGCCCGACGCTGAGCCGCGCCTCGTTCATCATGGTGAACATGGCGCGCATGCCCTTGTGCAGATCGCCGAGAAGCCAGCCGGTCGCGCCGTCGTAGTTCATCACGCAGGTGGCATTGCCGTGGATGCCCATCTTCTCCTCGATCTTGCCGCAGGAGAGCGCGTTGCGGTGGCCGAGCGAGCCGTCCGGGTTGGCGAGGAACTTCGGCACGATGAAGAGCGAGATGCCCTTCGTCCCCTCGCCGCCGCCCGGGGCCTTGGCGAGGACGAGATGGATGATGTTCTCGGCCAGATCATGCTCGCCGGCGGAGATGAAAATCTTCTGCCCGGTGATCCGGTAGCTGCCATCCGCCTGAGGTTCGGCTTTCGTGCGCATCATCCCGAGGTCGGTGCCGCAATGCGGCTCGGTCAGGTTCATCGTGCCGGTCCAGTCGCCGGCGACCATCCTGGGCAGATAGGCGGCCTTCTGCGCCTCGCTGCCGTGGACGCGGATCGCCGAGGCGGCGCCGTGGCTGAGGCCCATGTACATGTTGAAGGCCATGTTGGCGGAGACGAAGCATTCGTTCACTGCCGTGTAGATCAGGCAGGGCAGGCCCTGGCCGCCGTATTCCGGCGGCGCGTCCAGCGCCGTCCAGCCGCCGGATTTCAGCGCGTCATAGGCGGCGCGGAAGCCGGTTGGGGTGCGCACCACGCCGTTCTCCAGCACGCAGCCCTCGCGGTCGCCGACCGGATTGAGCGGTGCCAGAACCTCGGAGGCGAGCTTCCCCGCCTCTTCCAGCACTGCCTCGGTGAAGGAGGGGTCAAGATCCGCATAGCCGGGAATGTCGGCAGCGCCGACCCTGAAAACCTCGTGCAGCAGGAACTGCATGTCCTTCACGGGCGCGGTATAGCTGGGCATCGGTCCTCTCCCTTGGTCCGAGATCAGGCGGCGTCGCGCTGCGAGCGCAGCATCTCTTCGCCCCAGGCCATCTGGTTTTTCAGTTCGGTGATCGTGGCATCGAGCGCGGCGCGCTCGGCTTCCAGCGCCGCAAGGCGGGCGGCGGCGACCTCGAAGCTGCGCCGGGCCTGCACTGTCGGGCCCTTGGTCTCGTAGAGATCAAGCAGCTGGCGGATGTCTTCCAGAGGCACGCCGAAACGCTTGCCCTTCAGGATCAGCTTCAGGCGGGCACGGTCGCGGCGGGTGAACAGCCTGCGGGTGCCCTCGCGCCGGGGGGAGAGCAATTCCTTCTGCTCGTAGAACCTCAGGGTGCGGGGCGTCACCTCGAAGGCGTCGCACATCTCGCGGATGGTCATGAATTCGGTCATTCTCTCGTTCTCGCTTGCAATACGGACGCGCCGGCAGAGCCGGGGACGGCGCGCATCTGGGCGTTTCCCGGAAAGCTTACCAGAGGCTTCGCGCTTGACGTGCCAGTAACGTCACGTCATCTGGCGGCCAGGTCCGGCGAGGGTCTATCCCCGCTCGCGCAGGGCGGTTTCCCGCAGGGCCTTCAGATCCGCGATCGTCGTTTCCAGCTCGACTTTCTGGCGCTCCAGCTCGACGAGCTGCCGGTCGGCCATGCCCACGAAGGCGTCAAGCTGCTCGCGCTCGCCCTTCTTGCCGTAGATCAGCAGCCACTGGCGGATTTCCTCCAGCGAGAAGCCGAAGCGCCGGCCGCGCAGGATCAGCGTCATCCGCGCCACCTCGCGCGGGCCGTAGAAGCGGGCGCGGCCGTCCTTCTCCGGGGCGAGAAGCTCGATATATTCGTAATAGCGCAGGGTGCGCGGCGTGATGTCGAACTTCGCGCACATCTCCTTGAAACTGAGACGCCCGTCCGCCATGGCGCGCTTCCTCCCCGCTGCCGGATGCTAGGCCCTGCTTCGCCATCGCGCAACGGTTGCACCTGCGCCGGTGATGGGGGAAAAGCGCCGCATGACCAAGGCGGACCAGACGGCGATCGCGAAGGCGGCGCAGGCCTTCATCTCGGCCTTGCCGCATAGCGAGGCGCTGGGGATGCGGCTCGGATCGATCGGCGACGGGCGGGCCGTGCTGACCATGGACTGGGATGCCCGGCTGGTCGGAGATCCGGCCACCGGCGTCATCCATGGCGGGGCGGTATCGGCGCTGATGGATACGGCGGGCGGCGCTGCGGTGATGTGCCACCCCTCGGGTCCGCGCTCCACTGCCACCCTGGACCTGCGGATCGACTACATGCGCCAGGCGACGCCCGGCCAGGCGATCACGGCCAGGGCCGAATGCTACCACATGACCAGGACCGTGGCCTTCGTCCGCGCCGTTGCCACCGATGCCGACGAGAGCCGGCCGGTGGCCTGCGCGACCGGCGCCTTTTCCGTGGAGCGGCGGGAATGAGGGCGCCTCCCGAACCGGTCCAGGTGGTCAAGGGCCGCCGCGATGCCGCCCTGCGACGGCTGGTCGAAGGCGTGCCCTATATCGCCTTTCTGGGCGTGCAGTTCGACCGGCGCGGCGACGAACTGACCGCGCTCCTGCCCTTTCACGCCGCGTTGATCGGCAATCCGGCGCTGCCGGCCCTGCACGGCGGCGCCACGGCGGCGTTCCTGGAAATCGCATCCATCGTCGAACTGGCCTGGACCTCGCTCTGGGAGGAGATGGAGGCCGGACGGATCGACCCGGCGGCCCCGGGGCCGCAGATCTATCCCAAGACCATCGATTTCACCGTCGATTACCTGCGCACCGGCCTGCCCCGCGACGCCTATGCACGGGCCCGGGTCAACCGCTCCGGCCGGCGCTATGCCAGCGTCCATGTCGAGGCCTGGCAGGACAATCGTGCCCGGCCTTTCGCCCAGGCGACCGGGCATTTCCTGATGCCGGAGACGCCGTGAGGGCGGAAGCGGTCACCCATTCCCGCGTTCTGAAGGTCGCGCTCCCCATCGTCCTGTCCAATGCCACCATTCCGCTTCTGGGTGCGGTGGATACCGGCGTGGTGGGCCAGATGGGCCAGGCGGCCCCGATCGGCGCCGTGGGACTGGGTGCGATCACCCTGGCAACCTTCTACTGGATCTTCAGTTTCCTGCGCATGGGCACCTCGGGCCTTGCCGCCCAGGCCCATGGGGCCGGGGACGAAGCGGAACGCGCGGCGGTGCTCCTGCGCGCGCTGCTGATCGGCGCCGGCGCCGGCCTCGCCCTGATCGCCCTCCAGGCCCCGCTGTTCCGTGCCGCCTTTGCCGCCGCCCCGGCGGGGCCGGAGGTGGAGGCGCTGGCGCGGCGCTATCTCGGCTTGCGCATCTGGGGCGCGCCGGCAACGATCTCGCTCTATGCCGTCACCGGCTGGCTGATCGCGCTGGAGCGGACCCGCGCCGTCTTTGTCCTGCAGCTGTGGATGAACGGGGTCAACATCCTGCTGGACCTCTGGTTCGTCCTCAGCCTCGGCTGGGGTGTGCCTGGCGTGGCGGCGGCGACGCTGATCGCCGAGTGGTCGGGGCTGGCGCTGGGCCTGTGGTTCTGCCGGTCGGTCTTCGGCCCGGTCTTCGTGGCGGCGCGGGCGAGGTTGCACGACCGGGCGGCCCTGCGGCGGATGGGTGCCGTCAACGGCAACATCATGATCCGCTCGGTGTTGCTGCAGGGATCCTTCACCGCTTTCCTCTTCCTGGGCGCCGGCTTCGGCGACGTGACGCTGGCGGCAAACCAGGTGCTGCTGCAGTTCATCGAGATCGCGGCCTACGCGCTCGACGGCTTCGCCTTTGCCGCCGAGACACTGGTCGGACAGGCTGTCGGCGCCGGCGCGGTGGCGGCCCTGATTGCCGGGGCGCGGCTCGCCTCGCTTTGGGCACTGGGCGGAACGGCGGTGCTGGCGATGGCCACGGCGGTGTTCGGCCCGGCGCTGATCGACCTGATGACCACCGCGCCCGAAGTGCGGGCCGAGGCGCGGCTGTTCCTGCCCTGGCTGGTGGCCGCGCCGCTGGTCGGGGTTGCGAGCTGGATGCTCGACGGCATCTTCATCGGGGCCACCCGGACGCGGGACATGCGCGACGCGATGCTGATTTCGGTCGCCGTCTATGCCGGGTCCATGGCGGTGCTGGTGCCGACGCTCGGCAACCACGGTCTCTGGGCAGCGCTGATGGTGCTGAATGTGACGCGTGCTCTCACCCTGTGGCGCCGCTGGCCGCAGGTTTTGGCCTCGGCCCAGCACGGCGGGGCGCCCTGACCCTTCCCCCTCCCGCCCACTGTCGCGGCCCGAAGGGGGCCGCTCCGCCGGTTGGGGGGAG